>NZ_JBFAMR010000001.1:0-365164 GCF_040656595.1 Actinoplanes sp. NPDC049802 | reverse complement strand
TGTGTTCCGTAGACGTGACACCCGCAACGGGTGTCGTCACACCCACTACGGGTGTGGCGTTCTCCGAGCACACATCGCCCTGGGCGCCGGCCCTCCGCCCTCCTCCCACCGGCCGCCGGGGCGGCAGGGCGGCAGGGCGCTGGGGCGGCAGGGCGGCCGGTGGGCGGAGGGCGCCGGGGCGGCAGGGCGCCGGGGCGGCAGGACGCCGCTGACGCTGTCCCTGGACTCCAGCGTGTGGCACGGGCCGGCCGCCAAACGCAACCAGCACCACGATCACCGGCTGGCAGCGCACGCAGGAACGAATCCCCGTCCGGGGAGACGGGACACGGAGGGTGCGTTCGTTTCTGAGGGAGATCGGCGAGAAGGCCCGGCCAGCAGCAATGACACCCCGGCAACCGCCGCCGGCATCATCCATGACCGCCACTTGCGGCGCTGACCAGGCGAGACGCGGGACCACCGCAACGATCATAAGTTTCCAGCTAACTCAGAAACGAACGCACCCGTGGCAGGGCGCCAGGGCGCCGGAGTGGCAGGGCGCCAGGACGTATCGTTGGTGCGCTGTGTGCGCCCGCCCGGCGGGCAGACGGGGCCGAGCGATTCGGCACGCACGCGAGGCCCTGCGCGGTCGCTCACGAGTGTCACAGCGGTGCTCGGGGCACACCGTCGGTGCGCTGTGCGCCCCGCCCGCCCGGCGGGCGTACAGGCGGGCGGACGGGCGATTCGGCCAGCAGGGTCGGCGCTCACGACCAGCCGGAGTGGATCACCGTGCCGTCCGGGTTGTACGGACACGCCCTCCGTGCCGCTTGGCGTGTGGAGTAGAGGTGCGAATCGCACCTCTACTCCACACGCGGAGTGTCCTCAATCCCTGAGGGTGAGGACCCGGGGACCGGACTCGGTGATCGCGACCGTGTGTTCGGAGTGTGCGGTGCGGGAGCCGTCGGCCGAGCGGATCGTCCAGCCGTCCTCGTCGTAGCGGATCTTGTCGGTGGTGGCGCAGAGCCACGGCTCGATCGCGATGGTCAGGCCGGGGTCGAGGCGGATGCCGCGGCGGGGGCGGCCGTGGTTGGCGACGTGCGGGTCCTCGTGCATGGTGCGGCCGATGCCGTGGCCGCCGAACTCGCCGTTGACGCCGTAACCGTAGGAGCGGGCCACCTCGCCGATGGCCGCCGAGATGTCGCCGAGGCGGCCGCCGGGCTGGGCGGCCTTGACGGCCGCGTCCAGCGCCACCTCGGTGGCCTCGATCAGTTTGAGGTCGGCCGGGTCGGGGGTCCCGACGATCACCGACAGGGCGGAGTCGGCGACCCAGCCGTCGATGCCGACCGCCATGTCGATGCTGAGCAGGTCGCCGTCGCGCAGCACGTAGTCGTGGGGCAGGCCGTGCAGGACCGCGTCGTTGACCGACAGGCAGAGCACGTTGCGGAACGGGCCGCGCCCGAACGAGGGGGCGTAGTCCCAGTAGCAGGATTCGGCGCCGCGTTCGGCGATGCGGCGGCGGGCGTGGTGCTCGATGTCCATCAGGTTGACGCCGACGTCGGCGACGCCGCTGAGCTCGGCGAGCAGTTCGCCGACGAACCGGCCGGTCACCGCCATCCGGTTGATCTCCGTGGCGGACTTGAGCTCGATCACGACTGCCTCCCCGACATGGCACGGTATTTCTATACCGGTATTTGTATACCACGCCCGGTGGGGGGATATGGTGCTGGCATGGTTCGCCAACCGCTCACCGCCGAACAGATCGCCGCGGGTCAGCGTCTCGGCGCCGCCCTCCGGGTCGCGCGCGGCGACCGGGGGCTCGTCGAGGTGGCCCTGGCGGCCGGGATCTCACCCGAGACGCTGCGCAAGATCGAGGCGGGCCGTCTGCCGGCGCCGGCGTTCGGCACCGTGGTGTGCCTGAGCCAGGCGCTCGGCGTACCCCTGAATGATCTCGCCGATGTCTGGCTGGCCGACATGCCGGTGCGGCAGGCGTCGTGACCGCGCCCGCGCCCGCCGGGAGGACGACCCGGCGGGCGCGGACGGCCGTCAGGGACGGCCCGCGAGGCCGGCCTCGACCAGGGCGGGGAAGTAGCCCTTGGCCTGGCCCGCGGCGGTGGGGTGCAGGACCGTGTCGTTGCGGAGGCCCTCGGCGCCGATCAGCCATGGCCGGGCGGTGCACAGCTCGTGCCCGCTGAAGGGCCGCGCCACGTCGGCGTAGCGGACCCGGGACTGCCGGGCGGCCTCGGCGATCGCCGCGTTGAGGCGGTGGATCACCTGGTTGGAGCGCACCCGCAGGGCCGGCTGGACCGGTACGCCGACGCAGCGCCGGGTGTGGGCGAACGGCAGCGGGTACCCGGTCACCACGATCCGGGCCTTCGGGGCGGCGGTGGTGACCGTGCGCATCATCCGGGCGAGATCACGCGGCAGGGTCGAGGACAGCTTGCGGTTGATCGCGGCGTGGCCGGTGCGGCAGGCGGCCACCCGGGCGCGGCTCTGGCAGGCCAGCATGACCTGCTTGACGCCCAGGTCGTTGGCGCCGACCGTGAGGGTCACGAGATCCGTCTCGGGGCTCAGCGTGGCGGCCTGACGGGTGACGACGTCGTCGACCGTCGCCTTCACGCACGCGGGGAAGCGCAGCGTGATGGCGCCGCGCGCCTGCCGGGCGAGCAGGGCCGGGTAGGCGGCTGAGCTGCGGCCGCAGTTGTCCCGGGTGGGTGCGGCCCCGTATCCGGCGGCGACGGAGTCGCCGAGGGCGACGTACTGCAGGGGCTCCGGCGCTGCGGAGCGGGCGGCGACGGCCGCGGGGGCGGCCCAGGCCGTCGAGGTCATCGCCACGGCTACGCACGCGGCCATGACGCGACGGAAGATCGCGGTTGGGTTGGGCATGACGTTCTCCGAGTCGGGGGGATCGCAAACGGACATTGGGATCATAAGGGAGCATTCACCCCATTCGTACGAGGCGCGCTTTAGGTGGCGTGGTGTCCGATATCGTGAGGCGTCGATGTGACTTGCGGAGGCGCACATGATCCATCCGGCCTGGCTGCCGTTCGAGGCGTTCCGGGCGATCGGCTCCCGGCGGGTCGTGGTCCACGGTGAAGGGACGCTCGCCGGCACGGTCCGCCACGAGATCGCCCGGGCCTGCGGTCGTTTCGGCGGCTCACTCGTACCGGAGGGGAGGACCGCGGACCTGATCCTCTCGATCGCCGGCCCGGGCGGCGAGGGTTTTCGGCTGGGACGCCACGGTGACGCCACCCTGATCAGCGCTGACGGACCGCCCGGCCTGCTGCACGGGCTCTTCGAGGTGGTGCGGCGCGGCGAGCGGGCCTTCGACCCGGATCTCGCCGACGAACGGCACGTGCCCACGATGGCGCGCCGCATGCTCGACCACTGGGACAACATCGACGTGCACCCGGTGATGGGCCAGGTCGAGCGCGGCTACTCCGGCGGCTCGCTCTTCTGGTCGGACGGGCGGCTGCGCGACCTCGACCGGGTCCGCGACTACGCCCGGCTGCTCGCCGCCTCCGGCGTCAACGCCGTCGCGATCAACAACGTCAACGTCCACACCACCGAGACCCGCCTGCTCACCGATCGGCTCACCGAGGTCGCGGCTCTGGCTTCACCGTTCCGGGCGTACGGGATCCGCGTCCACCTGTCGGTCAACTTCGCGGCCCCCGTGATCCTCGGCGACCTGTCCACCGCCGACCCCGCCGACGAGGCCGTCCGCGCCTGGTGGAAGAGCACCACCGCCCGGGTCTACGACACGGTTCCCGACCTCGGCGGCTACCTGGTGAAAGCCGACTCGGAGGGCCAGCCCGGCCCGTCCACCTACGGCCGCAGCCACGCCGACGGAGCGAACATGCTGGCCGGGGCCCTGGAGCCGTACGGCGGGGTGGTCCACTGGCGGGCCTTCGTCTACAACCACCGGCAGGACTGGCGGGACCGCACCACCGACCGGGCACGGGCCGCCCACGACCACTTCGCGCCGCTCGACGGCCGGTTCCGTGACAACGTGATCCTCCAGGTCAAGCACGGTCCGATGGACTTCCAGGCGCGGGAGCCGATCTCCCCGGTGCTGCTCGGCATGCCGTCCACCCGCCTGGCCGTGGAGTTGCAGGTCACCGCCGAGTACACCGGTCAGCAGCGGCACCTCTGCTACCTGCCGCCGATGTGGAGCGAGGTGCTGCGTACGGTCGCCGGTCACGTGTCCGGCCTGGCCGCCGTCTCGAACGCCGGCGACGACCCGTTCTGGACCGGGCACCCCCTGGCCCAGGCCAACTTGTACGCCGTGGGCCGTCTCGCCTGGGATCCCAGCCGCGATCCGATCGCGATCCTGGACGAGTGGATCGACCTGACCTTCCCCGGCGCCTCCGCGGAGCTGCGCGAGATCCTGCACGACCTGATGGACGAGTCCTGGCAGACCTACGAGCAGTACACCGCCCCGCTCGGCGCCGGCTTCATGGTTCGCCCCGGCCACCACTACGGCCCCGACGTGGACGGCTACGAGTACACGCCGTGGGGCACCTACCACTTCGCCGACCGGGACGGCGTCGGCGTGGACCGGACCGTCGCCACCGGCACCGGCTTCACCGCCCAGTACCCGCCCGCGTGGGCCGAGCGCTACGAGTCACCCACCACGTGCCCCGACGAGCTGCTGCTCTTCTTCCACCACGTGCCGTACGGCCACGTCCTGCACAGCGGCGTCACGGTGATCCAGCACATCTACGACACCCACTTCGCCGGCGCCCACCGGGTCCGCGCCATGCGCGACCGCTGGCAGGAGGCTGCCGGGCTGGTCGACCCCGCCCTGCACGCCCGTGTCACCGAACGCCTCGACGAACAGGTGCGAAGCGCGGCGGAGTGGCGGGACCAGATCAACACCTACTTCCACCGCAAGTCCGGCGTCCCCGACGCCCACGGCCGCCGCATTCATTGACGCGTGTCCCCTGGACCGCGCCGGTGACGGAGAGACGGACGAACGCGCCGGCCGGCGCCCCGCCTCGGGCACGGCGGGTCGCAGGTATACACACACCCTCTCGCCGGCCGGTGAGGCGTGCCGGACATGAACGCCCCGGGACCCGGCTCGCCGGGTCCCGGTCACCCTCGCACGGTGAGGGTGACCGGATGAACTCCGGCGATCAGCCGGCCCGGCGTGCGGGCCGTCACGCTGCCCGGGCTCCGGCACGACGGTCCGTCTCGAAGCCCCGGGGCGGTGCCTCAGCCCGGCCGCTTGGCGCCCGAACGGACGAACACCGGCATCGTGTCCAGCGTCGTCGTGACCGTGGCGACGGTGCCGCCCCGGTACTTCTCGCCGGTGAAGTAGTCGGTCCAGGTGCTGCCCGGCGGGAACCACACCGTGGTCGACGCGCTCGTGCCCGGCGTGGTCACCGGCGCCACCAGCAGATCCGGTCCGTACAGGTACTGGCTGCCGGCGAAGGCGTACGCCTCCTGCTCCCGCGGGTACGCGAGGTACATGGCCCGGGTGATCGGGGTGCCGGTACGGGTCGCCTCGACCGCCGCCGCGTACGTGTAGGGCTGGAGCTTCCTGCGCAGGTTCAGGAACTTCTTCGCCGACGCGCCGGCGGCCTCGCCGTACTGCCAGGGCAGCCGGTCGCTGTGGTTGGAGTGCAGCCGGTCGATCGGCTGGAACGTGCCGGCCTGCACCCACCGGGCGTACAGGTCGTCGGGCAGCTTCGTGCTGCCCGGCTCGCTGCCCGGCTCCTGGAGCCCGCCGGTGTGCCCGCCGATGTCGTGGCTGATCGCGGCGAGGCCGGTGGCCGCCGACTCCGCCGGGGTGTAGCCGACGGTGAACCGCAGCGTCTCCCAGTTCGAGATGGTGTCGCCGGTGAAGTGCAGCGTCGTGCGCTTGTCGGCCCACGGCCCGGTCGGCACCGGTCCCGGGTTGGCGTAGCCGCCGGCCTGCAGCGACCCGTACGCCCGGGAGAACGCGAAGCCGGTACGGTCCGCGTACTCCTTGTTGATCAGCGTGTCCCCGGTGATGTCGGCCCGCGACGAGCGGGTCGCGTCGCAGCACCAGTCCAGCCACCAGAAGTCGACGTCGGCGTTCATCTGATCGTGCAGCCAGAAGTACGCCTTCAGCTGGTCGGCGTCACCGAAGTCGAACACGTAGCAGTCGGGCCCGCCGTTGCAGCCGGTGCGCTGGAGCCTGCCCCCGGCGATCTCCTGCGCCCGCGGGAACAACGGGTCGGAGCCGAGGATGCTCGGGTGGATGTTGAGGCCGGTGCGGATCCCCTTGCGGTGCAGGTCCGCCGCGAACGCGTTCCAGTCCGGGAACCGCGACTCGTCGATCGACCAGCCGTTCCACTTGTCCGGCGCCTTGAAGTCGGTGTCGACCACGAGCACGTCCAGCGGCACGCCCTCGCTGCGGAAACGGGACACGATGTCGGTGAACTGGGCCGCGGTCCGGTCGTAGTACTCGGAGTACCAGACGCCGTACGCCCACTTCGGCAGCAGCTTGGTGGGACCGGTCAGCGTGGACAGCTCCCGCAGCGCGCGGCGGTAGTCCTGGCCGTACGCGAAGACGTACCCGTCCTGGTGACGGGCCGGCGTGTGGACGGCCGAGTCGTCGAGCAGCGACCAGCCGTCGGCGAACAGCAGGCCGGCGTAGGTGCGGGCGCCACCGTTGACGCCGTCCAGGGCGCGCCGGTACCCGCCGAGCGGCGCGTGCGGCGCCAGCAGCGGGGCGGTGCGGGCGGTGACCGCCACCGTGTCCACGTTGACGTGGCAACCGGTGCCGGTCGGGCATCCGAGCGCCACGGTGTTCGTCCCGGCCCGCAACGCGACGGAGACCTCCTGGGTACGCCAGAAGTCCCATCCGCTGGTCGGCGCCAGGGTGGCCGTGACGGCGGGGCCGTCGTTCGCCGTCACCGACACGGTGCGGCTCTGCACCGGCTGGCTGCCGGCCTGCCCGTTGGCGTAACGCAGCTGGACCCGGTAGTCGCCGGCGGCCGGCACCCCGGTCACGGTCAGCGTCACCCCGGCGTCGGTCCGCTCCAGACCGGCCAGGAAGCCCTCGCCGGAGTATCCGTTGTGGTCGTCGGCGGATTTCGCCCCACCGGCGCGTGCGCCGGTGTCGGCCTCGCAGAGCGTGCCGAACGCGCACGGCTGCGGGCTCGGCGGCACCGGCGCGGGATACGCCTCACCCGCGGCGAGCAGCGCGAGGCTGTCGACGTTCACGTTGCCGGAGTCGGCCGGTGTGCGGACCAGCGCGATCTCGTGGCGGCCGGCCGCAAGCTGCAGCGGCACCGAGGCGAGCGCCCAGGTGCCCCAGTTCGCGGTCGGCGGCAGGGTGAGCGTGCCGGCCGCTGTGCCGTCGACCGTGACGGTCAGCGTGCGGCTGACGTTCTGGCCGTCGCCGCCGGTGCTGTTGGCGTAGCGGACGGTCAGCTGCCGGGTGCCCGCGGCGGCCGGGGCGGCGGCGAGGGTGAGCGCGGAGCCGGTGCCCTCGAAACCCGCCGCGAAGCCCTGCCCGGTGAAGCCTCCATGATCGGCGGCCACGCTCAACCCGGCCAGGGCCAGGTCCTCGGCCTCGCACAGCACGCCGGGCGTGCACTCGGGAGCGCCCTGACCCGCCCACGGCGCGGCGGTCACGGCCTGTCGTCCCGTGGTCAGCCGTACGCTGAGATTGTCCTCGTCGAACGGCCCGGAGCCGACCCGGTAGCGCAGCGTGGCGGCGCCCGTGTCGATGGTCAGCCAGCCCTTCGAGATCCGCTTCGTGAAGCGGGTGGGCCGGAAGTCGTCACGCCCGATCACGTTTTGCGTGTCCCCGTCGGCGAAGCGGCCGCCGGGGGAGTACTCGGTCCTGATCAGGGTGGGGGAGAGGATCTGGAATCGAGCGTCACCCGAGATGACGGTCTGCGATTGCCGGACCTTCCCCTTCGTGGACTGCGGTGGCCCGCCGGTGGCCTGGGCGTTTGCTGGTGACATCGGCAGCGCGAGGCTGCTCGTCACCAGGGCGAGGGAGGCCGCGGCGGCGATCCTCCGTTGAACACGAACGCGCACTGTCGCACCCCATCGGTCGCGAACGAAACTTATCGATCACCAACGTGTCATTTGCGCGAAACGATTGTCAATGGATCAAACAAACCCCGCCGGTTCCGGAACAACGCAGGTGAGGCGCCAGGCACGTCGCTCGGTTCGACCCGCTTACGGCCGCACTTGCGCATCCGGGACCAACGCGGCCGCAGCGTCTCTCGCGTTCCGGAAAGCGACGTCACAGGTCCCCGGTGGGCGCCGACGGGCGACCGATGTCAAACGCGGGTGGACGTGCGGGTGACCACCCGCCAGGCGTCCCGGTGGGACGCCCGGGTGGGCCGGCCGAGCGCCGCCCGCGCGCAGTCGGCGCCCTGGTCCCGCAGGGACTGCGCCACCGTGGTGAGGCCGGCCGGCGCGGCCGCGTCGGTGTCGTCCCAGCCGGTCACCGCCACGTCGGCGGGCACCCGCAGCCCGGCGCTCGCCGCGGCGCGCAGCGCGCCGAGGGCCAGTTCGTCGCTCATCGCGGCGATCGCGTCCGGCGGATCGTCGCCCCGGAACAGTTCGGCGGCGAAGCTCTCACCCTCGGTGACGTGGTTGAGCGGGCACGCCGCCAGTCGCAGGTCCGCGGGCGCACGGCCCCAGGCCTCCAGGAAGCCCGCCCAGCGCCGGCGGGTGACGTGGTAGCGGATCTCGCCGGCCCGGTCGCCGCCGATCAGCTGCCGGGCCCGGCCACGATCGAGCGGGAAACCGAGCACGACCGGCCGGCGGGCCCCGGCGAACGCGGCCCGCCCGATGGCGACGGCCGCCGCCCGGTCGTCGACGCCGATCGCCGGCAGGCCCGGCCGTTCCGGCCCGGCGTGGATGATCGCGGGCAGGCCGGTGCCGGTGACCGCGTCCAGGATCGGGTCGTCGTCGCTGGTCGTCCACACGACGAACCCGTCCACGGCCGCCTGGGCGACCCGCTGCGCGTCGGTGGCGGCGCCGGTCACCGGGACGAGGGTGAGCCCGACCCCTTCGGCGGCGCACACGTCGGAGACCCCGGCCAGGAAGCGAGCCGCCTGCGGGTCGTCGAACGCGTAGCTCAACCGTTCGCCGAGGACGACCCCGAGCGAGCCGACCCGCCCACGGCGCAGCGACCGGGCGGCCGGGTGCGGGCCGGGGTAGCCGAGCTGCCGGGCGGCGTCGCGCACCTTCGCGGCGGTCTCGGCGGAGACCCGTCCCGGCTGGGAGTACGTGTACGACACCGACATGGGTGACACCCCGGCGGCCCGGGCGACCTCGCCCATGGTGGGTCGTCGTCTCGGGTTGCCGGGGTCGCGTGTCATGGCGCAGACTCTATCTGTGTATCGATACACAGATGAGGCGAGATTCGTACGGGACGCGCCGACCGTCCTCTCCTACGCCGTGCTCGGCGCCTTCACCTTCTGGCTGTATGCGTTCGGCCCCGCCGTCACCCTGCTCCGCGACGAGCTCGGATTCTCGTACACGCTGCTCGGCTTCTACTCGGTGCTGTGGTCGCTGGGGTCCGCGCTGGCCGGCGCCGGTTTCGCTTTCGCCGCTCGCCGCCTGCCGCGTGACGTGCTGCTCTGGGGCTCGGCCGGGATCAGCACGGTCGCGGCGGCGATGTTCACCCTGGGCCGGAGCGTGGCGGTCACGCTGTCCGCCGCCGTCGTGTTCGGCGTGGCCGCCGCCGCCCTGGTCGCGGTGACCCAGGCGATCCTCTCCGACCGGCACGGTGCCCGTCGCGACCAGGCGCTGACCGAGGCCAACATCGGCGCCGGCGCGTCCGCCGTGCTCGGGCCGTTGATCCTCGGCGCGCTCGCCGCCGGAGCGCTCGGCTGGCGGGTGGCGTTCGCCCTGCCGGCCGTCTGCCTTCTGGCGCTCTACCTGCGCTATCGCGGCACGCCGCTGCCGGCGGCGCCGCAGCGCCACGAGACCGGGAGGGCCGGCCGTCTGCCGGTGGCCTGCCGGCTCTTCGCCGTTCTGACCGCGATGAGCGCGGCCATCGAGTTCTGCCTGGTGTATTTCGGCCCGCAGATGCTGATCACCACCGGCCTGTCCGCGACGGCCGCCAGCACGGCGCTGAGCAGCAACTACCTCGGCATCCTGATCGGGCGGGCGCTGGGATCGGCGGTCACCCGCCGTCCCGGGCGGAGCATCCCCCTGCTGTACGCGTCGCTGGCGCTGACCTTCGCGGCGTTCCTGCTGTTCTGGCTCGCCGACCATCCGGTGCCGGCGATCGCCGGCCTGTTCCTGTGCGGCGCCGGCGTCGCCAACCTGTACCCGCTGGCCGTGGGACTCATGCTGGACGCCGCGCCCGGCCGGGGTGACACCGCCAACGCGCGATCCCAGGTGGTGCTCGGCCTGGTCACGGCGGCGTCACCCTATCTGCTCGGCATTCTCGCTGATCGGTACGGGCTGAGCGCGGCCTTCGTACTGGAACCGGTGATGATCGCCCTCTCCGTGGCCCTGCTCTGGACCGGCCTGCGCGCCCACCGCCGAACCGGCCATCCGGCCTGAACCCGAATCCCCACCGCCGGGCCGGCCGGTCCTTGACCCGGCGGGCCGGTCCTTGACCCGCCGGGCCGGTGCCTGACCCGGTCAGTTCAGCTGAACCCGGTCGATGAGGCCGGCCGCGGTGAACGCCTTGACCAGTGCGTCGCGTCCCTCGGTGAAGTGCGCCCAACTGTCGAAGTGCACCATGACGACGCGCTTCGCCCCGAGGATCCGGGCGGCCTCGGCGGCCTGCCCGCTGTCGAGGGTGAGCAGCGCGCCGTCGAACAGCGCGGTCCGCACGGCCCCGGCGAACAGCAGCGCCGTGTCGATCGGCCCGAACCGCCCGGCGATCTCCTCGACCAGTTCCAGTGCGGCGTTGTCGCCGCTGACGTAGACCGACGGCAGTCCGTCGCCGGTCAGCACGAATCCGGTCACGTCGCCGGTCACCGGCTCGCAGCCCTCGGGACCGTGCCGGGCCGGGACGCCGGTGATCGTGACCGCGCCGACCTGGACGGACTCCCATGCCGCCAGGCCGCGGGCCGTGCCGCCGAGCCGCTGCGCGCCGCTGACCGTGGTGAGGGTGAGCGGGACGTCGGCGAGCAGCGCGCGGCCGGAGTCGTCCAGGTTGTCGGCGTGCTGGTCGTGCGACAGCAGGACCACGTCGATCCGCCCGAGCGAGTCCGGGGTGGCCGCGGGCGGGGCCAGCTTGGTCAGGGTGGTCCCGCTGGGCGAGGTGTAGCTGCCCGGCTCGTCGAAGGTGGGGTCGGTGAGCAGGCGGAGGCCGCCGTACTCGAACAGGGCGGTGGGCCCGCCGAACGTCCGGACAGTGATGGCGTCAGACATGGAAACCTC
Organism: Actinoplanes sp. NPDC049802; assembly: GCF_040656595.1. NCBI lineage: Bacteria > Bacillati > Actinomycetota > Actinomycetes > Micromonosporales > Micromonosporaceae > Actinoplanes > Actinoplanes sp. NPDC049802. The sequence goes on along the minus strand of NZ_JBFAMR010000001.1, from coordinate 353,851 downwards.
ACGGATAGAAGTGCTGTCATCCGTGAAGCTAGCCGTTTGTCACGGAAGAACGCAAGCTGTACCGTGAGGCCCGTGATTCCCGCGGCACCCGGCGCCGACCGGCATCCCGGCCTCGACCTCGCCAACAGCCGGCTCTCCCTGCCCGGCGGCCAGGCCGTCGACCTGCTCGGCACACCGGAGGAGGCGAGCCGCTGGCTGATCGAGCGGGACCTGGCGCCGGCCGCCGCGGCCCTGCACGAGGTGTGCGCCGGACGGCTGCGCGCCCTCCGGGAGCGGATCCGGGAGTTGTTCGCGGCCACGATCCAGGGCGCCGAACCGCCCGCGACGGCCCTCGCCGCCGTCAACACGGCGCTCACCCGGGTCCCGACCGCCGCCGAGCTGCGCTGGGACCCGGCCGGCGGCCTGCGCCGGGTCGCGCCGCACCCGACCGACCAGGCCGTCGACCACGCCCTCGGTGTGCTGGCCGCCGACGCCGCCGACCTGCTCACCGGCCCCGACGCCGGGCGGCTGACGGCCTGCGACTCCAGCCCGTGCATCCGCTACCTGCTGCGCAGCGGGCGCCGGCACTGGTGCTCGGTGCGCTGCGGCGACCGTGCCCGCGCGGCCCGCGCCTACGCCCGCCGCGCCGACCGCGGCTAGGGCCGGGTTCGTCCCGCACGGCCTGGCCGAAGGCGGCTAGGCGCCGGGTTCGTCCCGCACGGCCTGGCCGACCAGGTAGTAGATCCACTCGACTGTGAGGCCGTGCTTGTAGGCGATCCACTGGACGTCGTATCCGGCGCCGTACTCGGCGACGATGGTGTCCACGTCCCGGTAGCCCGGCGGCGGGAAGCCGGGATGCGGCGCGGGCGCATACGCGGCCGGCGTGTGGTACCGGGGCGGCGGCGAGCCGTGGGCGGGCGGGGCGTGATGGCCCGGCGCCGGCGGGTGGGCGGCCGGCCCGACCTCACGCTCGACGACCATGTAGACCTGCGCCACGGTGAGGCCGTAGCGCGCCGCGATGTCCTCCACGGCATGTCCGTCACCGAACTCGGCGACGATGCGGTCGTCCCGGCTGTCCGTCACACAGCCACGCTAACCCGGCGCGTCAACGCAAGATCACCCGTAGTCCCGGCCGGACCACCGAGGGCCGGCCGGGTCCATCCGGATGATGCGCACGCCGTACGGTTCGAGTCGGTGCGGATCGCCGGAGAGCAGGTGCTCCCCGTCGGGGACCGCCGGCAGGTCGACCGGTGTGGAGGCGTGGTTGAGGACGAACAGCAGGCGGCTGCCGTCCGGGGCGACGCGTACCGCCGTCTCCACCTCGCCCAGATCCGGGTAGGGGCCGAGCAGGGCGTGCCGCTGGAGGACCTGGCGGATCACCCAGGTCACGCCGGCGCAGTCCAGGCCGGCGCCCACGTACCAGCCGTGGCCGGCACCGTAGTCGTTGCGGGTGATCGCCGCGGTCCCGGCGTAGAAGTCCTCCTCGTAGCGGCCGACGACCTCGGCGCCCTGCGGAAGGACCAGCTCGAACAGCAGACGGGACTGGAACGTCACGTCGCCCACCCGGATCCGGTTGACGTGGACGGGTTCGCGGGCGTCCCATTCGTCGACGCGTACCCCGAGAAGTGGGGCCAGCGGGCCCGGCACGTCGGTGAGGAAGGCGTTGTCGTTCTCGTCGACGCGCCCGGACAGGAAGGTGGTGACCACCGAGCCGCCGCGGAAGGCGACGGCCGCGAGCCGGTCCGCCAGGTCCCCCTTGATCATGTGCAGGACCGGGGCGACCACCACGTCGTAGCCGTCGAGCGGCGCGGTCACCGCGACGACGTCGAGGTCGGCGCCGAGCGACCACAGCGCCCGGTGGTAGGCGGTGACCACGTCCAGGTAGCGGACCAGCCGGGACGGCCCGTCGGAGATCTCCAGCGCCCACCACGAGTCCCAGTCGAACAGCAGCGCCACCCGGGCCGGTGTGCGCGCGCCCAGCGTGGCGTCGCCGAGCCGGGCGAGCTCACCACCCAGGGCGGCGACCTCCCGGAAGACGCGGGTGTCCGAGCGGCCGGCGTGGCCGATGACCGCGCCGTGGTATTTCTCGCTGGCGCCGCGCGCGGCCCGCATCTGGAAGAACAACACCGCGTCGGCGCCGTGCGCGACCGCCTGCCAGCTCCACAGCCGCATGACGCCGGGCCGTTTGACCGGGTTGACGTCGCGGCAGGCGGTGACGCTCGGGGTCTGCTCCATGAGCCAGAACGGCTGCCCGTCCTTGAGCCCGCGCATCAGGTCGTGGGCGAGCGCCATCCGGGCGGGTGAGCGGTCGTCCGGCGGATAGTTGTCCCACGAGGCGAAGTCCAGGTGCGGAGCCCACCGGTGGTAGTCGACCGGCCGGTACAGGCCCATGAAGTTGGTGGTGACCGGGGTGTACGGGTCGGATTCGCGGATCGCCGCCTTCTCGTCGCGGAAGCCGGCGAGCATGGCGTCCGACATGAACCGCAGATAGTCGAGGGTGATGCCCTGGAAGGCGGTGTGGTCGGGGCCGCGCCAGTGTTCGGTCAGCGCGGACGGCGGCTCGATCTGGTCCCAGCTCGTGAACGTGTGCGACCAGAAAGTGGTGTACCAGGCGTCGTTCAGCGTCGCCAGGTCGCCGTAGCGCTCGTACAGCCAGCCCCGGAATCCCTCGGCGCAGAGGTCGCAGTAGCAGGCGCCGCCGTACTCGTTGCCGACGTGCCAGGCGATGACCGCCGGGTTCCCGCCGTAGCGCCGGGCGAGGCGGCGGGCCATCTCGGTGGAGAGCCGCCGGAAGACCGGGGAACTGGGGCAGGAGTTGTGGCGCTGCCCGTACCGGTGTTTGCGGCCCTCGAAGTCGGTGCGGGTGACCTCCGGGTGCTGCCGGGCGAGCCAGGCCGGGTGTGCGCCGGTGCCGGTGGCGAGGCAGATCCGCCGGCCCTCGTCGGCGGCACGGGTGACGATCCGGTCCAGCGTGGTGAAGTCGTAGGTGTCCGGGCCGGGCTGGGTGAGCCCCCAGGTGAAGACGCCGACCGTGAGCGTGTCGATGTGGGCCTCGCCGAACAGCTTGTGGTCGGCGTCCCAGACGGGCTCGGGCCACTGCTCCGGGTGGTAGTCGCCGCCGAAACCGATCTTCAACGGGTGAACTCCTTCCGTACGACGGCGATCAGCCGCCGGCTGTTGCTCAGCAGCGCCAGCGCCAGCAGTGATCCGGCCAGAGCCACGACGGCCTCGGAACCGGCCAGCACACCACCGAGAACCACGACGACGAGACAGGCGTTGCCCAGACTCACGCCGGGCGCCCGGAAGAGGAGGTACGCCGCCAGCCGCGCCACGTCACGGGCCCGGAACGCGAACAGTGACGTGATCACGAGGGCGTTCAGCATCCACAGCGTCGTCCCCGCGCCGACCAGCGTCATCGGCACCACCCACCACCCGGGCAGTCCGGACGCGCCCAGGTTGGCCAGGTTCACGGCGAGCACCGTGATCCAGCCGAGCCAGAACCCCCAGACGAGCAGCGCCCCGCCCGCGTTCATCCGGTAGCCGCGCAGGAACGCCGCCGCCGGACGCAGGTCGGTGAGGTCGCTGCCGCGGTGGTGCAGCGCGTAGAGCGCCGCCGACAGCGCGGGCCCGGCCGGAAGCGCGCACAGGGCGACGAGCGGCAGGTTCGACACGTCCCGGTCGAGCGCCGTCGCGACCAGCCCCGGCAGGGTGGTGACCCGCAGGAGCAGCTCCACGACGAGCAGGTTGTGCACCAGGGCGGCGGTCCGCGACAGCGCCCCGGTCCCGAACCGCTCCCAGCTCCCGGCGGCGCTGGTCACGGCGCCACCTCCGCCGAGCCGACCGGGGCGTTCGCGGCCCCGCTCATGATTCGTCCCCGGAGAGCGGAAGGGTGTCGTCGCACCACGGGGGCGTCTCGTCGACGACCGGCGTCAGTTCGAGCAGGGTGACCTCGTGCCGGGTGAGAGCGATCTCGATCTCCACGCGGCCGTCGACGACCGGTACGCCGCGGTGGACGCGGGCCGGTTCGGCCGCCTCCCGCAGCAGGTCGAGTTGCCGTGCCGTGGGGGAGTGCGGCCGGCCCATCTCCCGCCACGCCGCCCACGCGTTGCCCCGCTCGTCGTCGACGCTCGACCGCAGCAGGAAGACGGACCGGCCGGACCCGGGCAGCGACAGTCGCACGTGGTGGGTGGCGGGCGAGGCGTCGGCGTCGGTGTGGTCGACCGGCGCCCAGGCCAGGACGGTGACCCGGCCGGACGGGTCGGCGGTGATCAGGTGATCGGGTCCACGCGCGACGAACTCGGGCGCCAGGCGCGCGAGGAACGCGTACAGATGGAAGACGGGTTTCTTGATCTGGCGGTGTGTCAGCAGGCCGAATCCGCCGTGGAAGAGGGCGGTGGGGACGCCCTCCTCCTCGAACGTGTCGCTGAACGTCCAGTAGGCGAACGAGTCGCACAGGTCGCCGCCACCGGCCAGGACCGGGGCCAGGTAGGCGGCGTGGAACGCGGTGTCGTGGACCGGGTTGTCCGGCCGGTACGACGAGTTGAACTCGGTGATGTGCACCGGCAGTCCCTCCAGCGGTGTTCCGGCCAGTTGCCGCCGGGGCATCGCGAACTGCTCCAGCAGCTCCGACGCCGGGGCCAGGCTCTGGCGCACGCCGAACGGCACGTGCCGGGCCGGCCCCGACGTGTACGCGTGCCGGCTCACGAAGTCGATCGGCACGTCGTGGCGCCAGACGTACTCGGCGAACGTCTCCAGCCACTTGTCCGCGCCGGGGGAGACGGCCGGACCGCCGACCTGGAGCCCGGCGTCCACCTCCTTGACGGTCTTCGCGGACACCTCGTAGAGCCGGTGGTAGGCGTCCGCGTCGGCGTCCTTCCAGAACTGTGGCAGGTTCGGTTCGTTCCACACCTCGATCGGCCAGCCGCGCACCTCGCCGAGCCCGTAGCGGCCGATCAGGTGGGTGAGTGTGGCGCGTACCAGATCGGCCCATTCGGTGTGGGACGCCGGTGGGGTGACGTTGCCGCCCCACCAGAACACCGTCTGGTCGCCGGAGGCGAGCCCGGACGGCATGAACCCGAGTTCCAGGAACGGGCGGATGCCCAGTTGGAGGTAGGTGTCCACGACCTGATCGAGGTAGGTGAAGGCGTGCCGCACCCGCCGCCGCCCGGCCCAGTCGAAGGGCCGGTGGATGCCCATCCCGTCGCTGAACAGCCCGTGCCCGCGGATGTGCCGGAATCCGATCTCGCGCTGCACGAGCGCCAGGGACTCCTGGTGGTCGCGGCGCAGCGAGAGCTCCATCCGGCCGGTGCCGACGCATTCGCGCCACGCCGAGGGGAACGGGTTCATCAGCCGTGTTCCTTCTTGTACCGTTCGTAGGCCTTGTTGACGGTGTCCATGTACCGCGCCGAGTTCTTGCCTTCGAGTTCCTTGACGTAGGCGTCCCACTCGCTGAGCGGCCGCTGCCCGAGGACGAACCGCAGGGTCTGCTGGTTGACGTGGTCCTTGAGCGCCGACGCCCACAGGGTGACCTGCTCGCGTTCGGCGTCGTTGAGCGGCGCGGGCGGGTCGACCGGCCGGATCTCGCGCTTGTTCATCTCGGCCTGGAAGATCTTCTCCTCCTCGGAGAACTGCGAGTTGAGCATCGCGGTGCTGCCGCCGTAGGCGAACACGCCGTTGGAGAACCCGTAGTCGACCTGGAGATCCTTGGGGGCGTCCGGGTTGAGGCCGCCCCATTTGACGCCGGGGTCGAGTTTGAAGCTGCCGTCGTCGACCTTGCCGGAGTAGGTCTGCCCCTCGATGCCCCATTTGCTGAACATCAGGCCGGCGTCGGAGTACCAGAGCCAGTCGATGAACTGCATCATGGCCACGAAGTTCTTGCTCTCCAGGGCCTTCTTGCTGATCATGATGCCGTTCTCGAGGCGGTTCTCGCCGGGCAGCGTGGCCCCGGCCGGCCCGGTCGGCAGGATCAGCTTGGACACCTCGGCGCCGGGGATCTTGGCGATGTCCTTGCGGAGCTCGTTCACCAGGGTCTGGGCGTTCGCGCTGATCATGAACGACTTGCCGTTGGCGAATTTCTGGCGGGCGATGTCGTCGGTCTGGGTGAAGCTCTCCGGGTCGATCAGCTTCTCGGTGACCAGCGTGTTCAGGTACTGCAGCATCTGCCGGTACTCGTCCATGGCGCCGGAGAACACGAACCTTCCGGCGGCGGCGTCCCAGTGGGTCGGCCGGTAGCCCCAGCCGGCGTGCGTGCCGTAGGCGGTGGCGATCAGGTTGAGCAGGTTGTTGGCGCCCGGTTGCGGGGGCGTGCTCCACCGGTCGGAGAGCGGGTAGACGTCCGGGTGGGCCTTGCGCATCTCCCGCAGCACGTTCGCCAGGTCGTCCCAGGTCCGCGGCTGGGACAGCCCGAGCTTCTCCATGACGTCGGTGCGCGCTCCGAGCGAGTAGTCCTGCCAGGTGTTCTCGTGCAGCCCGGGCAGCAGGTAGTACTTGCCGTCCTGCGCCTTGAACCCGTCCAGGTTGGGCTGCAGGTTCCAGCGGGCGACCTTCTCCTTGTAGTGCGGCATCAGGTCGATGTAGTCGCTGACCGGGATGATCGCCCCGCTCGCGATGAACGCCTCCTCGTCCGGGTGGTACGTCTTCGGGATGATCATCGGGGCGTCGCCGGCGCTCACCATGACGCTGCGCTTCTGGTTGTAGTCGCTGCCCGGCACGGCGGTCGATTCCAGCGTCACGTTGGTGCGCTCGGCCAGCTCGGCGAAGAACGGCCAGTCCGCCTTGTACGGGTACGCCTGGTTGCTGAGCATCATGATCGAGAAGGTGACCGGTTCGGTGGCCTTGAACTGGTCGCCCGCCCGGAACGCCTCCATGGCGCCGGCGCGCTTGCCGTCCAGTCCTTCGGTGGACTCCTCGCCGTCACCGCAGCCCGCGACGGTGGTGACGGCGGCGGCTCCGAACGCGGTGAGTAGGTGTCGTCGGGTCAGCTGAACCATGGGAGGACTCCTTGGCTATCCCTTGACGGCGCCGAGCATGACGCCGGAGACGAAGTGACGCTGGATGAACGGATAGACGAGCATGATCGGCAGCATGGTCAGGACGATGGTGACGGCCTGGATGCTGGCGGCGACCTGCAGCGCGGTCTCGCTGGTCGCGGTGATGTCCGTGCCGGAGGTGGCGCCGGCGATGAGGTTGCGCAGGTAGACGGTGACCGGGAACAGTTCCTGCCGGTCCATGTAGAGGAATCCGGCGAACCACGAGTTCCAGAACTGGACGGCGTAGAACAGCAGCATGGTGGCGAGCACCGCCTTGGACAGCGGCAGCACGATCCGCGCCAGGATGCCGTAGGTGCCGAGGCCGTCGACCGCGGCGGCCTCCTCCAGTTCGGCCGGCAGGCTCTCGAAGAACGCCTTCATCACCAGCAGGTTGAACACGTTGATCGCGTTCGGCAGCACGATCGCCCACAGGGTGTTGCGCAGCCCCAGCGAGCTGACCAGCACGTAGTTGGGGATCAGGCCGCCGTTGAAGAACATCGTGAACACCGCGACGCCGACCAGCAGGCCGCGCCCGCGCAGCCGGTGCTTGGACAGCACGTACGCGTAGCAGGTGGTCAGCACCAGGGCGATGGCGGTGGCCACCACGGTGTAGACGACGGTGTTGCGGTAGTTGATCCAGAACAGCGGATCGGACATGACGTTCTCGTACGTGGTGAGGTTGAACCCCTTCGGCCAGAGCGTCACCTGCCCGGACCGGATCTCGTGCTCGCCGCTGAACGACCGCGCCACGATGTTGACGAACGGGAACAGCGTCACGAGCACGACCCCAGCCAGCACGAACCCGTTGACCACCTGGAACACCCGGTACCCCCGGGCCGGCCTCACCACAGGCTCGTCCCGACCGTGCGGCGCGAGACGGTGTTGGCGCCGAGCACCAGCGCCAGCCCGATCAGGGACTCGAACAGGCCGATCGCGGCGGCGTAGCTGAAGCTGCCGGAGACGATGCCGACCCGGTAGAGGTAGGTGGCGATCACGTCGGCGGTCGAGTAGGTCAGCGGGTTGTAGAGCAGCAGGATCTTCTCGAAGCCGACCGCCAGGAACGTGCCGATGTTCAGGATCAGCAGCGTGATCATGGTGGGCCGGATGCCGGGCAGGGTCACGTGCCAGGTCTGCCGCCAGCGGTTCGCGCCGTCGATGCTCGCCTGCTCGTACAGGTCGTCGTCGATCGTGGTGAGGGCCGCCAGGTAGAGGATGGTGCCCCAGCCGACGGTCTGCCAGACCTCGGACGAGACGTAGATGGTCCGGAACCAGTCCGGGTCCTGGATGAACGCCACCGGGTCCTGCCCGAGCGCCCGCAGCCCCTGGTTGATCACGCCGTCGACGGCGACGGTCTGGAAGATCAGGCCGGCGACGACCACGATCGACAGGAAGTGCGGCAGGTAGGAGACGGTCTGCACGAACCCCTTGAGCCAGCGGGTGCGGACCTCGTTGAGCAGCAGCGCCAGCACGATCGGCAGCGGGAAGCAGAACAGCAGGGTCAGCCCGCCGATGACCACCGTGTTGGTGAACACCTGCCAGAACGTCGGGTCGTTCAGGAACATCTCGAAGTAGCGCAGGCCCACCCAGTACTCGCCGAGCAGGTCGCCGCCGGGCTCGTAGCGGCGGAACGCGATGACGTTCCCGATCATCGGCAGGTAGCGGAAGACCAGGAAGAACAACAGCGGGAGTACGGCCAGCGAGTACAACTGCCAGTCCCGCCGCAGCGCCTGCCCCCAGGTCCGCTTGCGGGGCCGCAGCGGGGCGGTGGGCGGTGCGGCCGCCCGGTGCGGGGTGCCGGGCACGTCGTGCCGGCGTGCGTCCGGTCCGGAAGTGATTCTCATACCGCCCCAGTCGGTAGGTTCTCCGAAAGTTTCATTGACGTTACGGCATGTATGGCGGGGAACTTAAGCCCCACTTTTCGACCATGTCAAGGGTCTTGACCTGGCAAGCATGATGAGGCTCAATGTGGACTACATCGATGCGTGGCAGGTGGCGTGCTCGCCGACGGCGACGGATGATGCCGAAAAATCCGAGAGTGAGGCGTGATGTTTCGATGACAGGGTCGGACTCCGGTCCCGCGACGATCGCCGTCATCGCGGACGAGGTCGGGGTCTCCGCGGCGACGGTTTCGAAGGTTCTCAACGGCCGCTCCGACGTGGCCGCGCGGACCCGGGCACGCGTCGAGGAGAGCCTGGAACGGCACGGCTACCGCCGGCGCAACCGCCGGCCCCCGGCCGTCACCGGCCACATCGACCTGGTGTTCCACGAGTTCGACTCGGCCTGGGCGATGGAGGTGATCCGCGGCGTCGAGCTGGTCACCGCCCCGGCCCGGGTCGAACTCGTCGTGTCGCAGCTCGGCGGGGAGCACCGGCCGCCCGCGTACTGGGCCGACGACGTGCTGGCCCGCAGCCCGCTCGGCGTCCTGCTGGTGCTGTGCAGCCTCACCGACACCCAGCGCCGCCAACTGGAACGGCAGCGGATCCCGTTCGTCGTGCTGGACACCGACAGCGCCACCGCCGCCTCGGTGCCGACGGTCGGCTCCAACAACTTCAACGGCGGCCTGCTCGCCACCCGCCACCTGCTGGAGCTCGGCCACCGCCGGATCGCGGTGATCTCCGGGCCGCAGGACGTGCTGTGCAGCCGGGCCCGGGTGGCCGGTTACCGGTCGGCGCTCGACGAGACCGGGCTGGCGGTCGATCCGGAGCTGGTCCGCTACGGGCTGTTCACCGGCGACACCGGCTTCGAGCACGGCCTCGCGCTGCTGGACCGGCCGGACCCGCCGACCGCCATCTTCGCCGGCTCCGACATGCAGGCGATGGGCGTCATCCGGGCCGCCCGCAAGCTCGGCCTCACGGTGCCGTCCGAGGTGTCCGTGGTCGGCTACGACAACGTGCCGATGGCCGCGTGGTCGGCCACCGCGCTCACCACCGTCGACCAGCACGTGACGACGATGGCCGGGACCGCCGCCCGGATGCTGCTCGACCTGGCCCGGGGCGTGCGCGTCCCGACCACCCGGATCGACCTGGTCACCGAGTTGGTCGTCCGGGAGAGCACCGCGGCCCCCCGGAACTCGTGATGGCCGCTTCCGGCCCGCCGCGAGACCGGTCCCCCGGGCCCGAACCGGAGGACTTCGACGCGTTCTGGACGGCCACCCTGGACACCGCCCGCGGACCGGTCCTGCTGGAGGTGACCCCCGGCCCGGACGACCTGCCGCTGTTCGAATGTTTCGACGTGACTTTCGCCGGGTTCGGCGGTGACCCGATCCGGGCCTGGTACACGCGCCCCGCGGGCCGTGCGGAAGCGCTGCCGGCCGTCGTCGAGTTCGTCGGGTACGGCCGCGGCCGGGGCCTGCCGTTCGAGCGGCTCACCTGGCCCGCCGCCGGATACGCCCACCTGCTGATGGACGTGCGCGGGCAGGGCGACCAGTACGGCAGCGGCGGCGACACCCCCGACCCGCGCCCGTACGCGTCCGGCGGTCCCGGCCCGGTCACCCGCGGCATCCTCGACCCGTACGACTACCACTACCGCCGTCTCATCACCGACGCGGTCCGGGCCGTCGACGCCGTCCGCGCCCTGCCCGGCGCCGACCCGGCCCGGGTCGCGGTCGCCGGCAACAGCCAGGGCGGGGGACTGGCGATCGCCGTCGCCGGCCTCGTCCCCGGCCTGGCCGCGGTGCTCACCTCCGCGCCGTTCCTCTGCCACATCCGCCGCGCCGTCGACCTCACCGACGCCGAGCCGTACGGCGCGATCGCCGCCTACCTGGCCGTGCACCGCGACGCGGCCGACACCGTGTGGCACACGCTGTCGTACTTCGACGGCGTCCACTTCGCCCGGCGGGCGGCGGCCCCGGCCCACTTCGGCATCGGCCTGCGCGACACGGTCTGCCCGCCGAGCACCGGATTCGCCGCCTACCACCGGTGGCGGCCGCCCCGCGAGATGCGCGTGTACCCGTTCAACGGTCACGAGGGCGGCGAGGCGTACCACGTACGCGACCAGGTCCGCTGGCTCCGTGACGTGGTCACCCGATAGAAGGACGGCGTTTCCTTCCGCCGCCGGCCCCGGGAAACTGTCTGAGCCCGAACCGGTGGAGGACGTGAAATGAGACCTGCGGTCGTCGAGTACGTCGCGGCGCGCACGCTGGAAGAGGTGCTGGGCGCTCTCGCCGACGGGGAGACCGCGGTCCTCGCCGGTGGGCAGAGCCTGATCCTGGAGCTGACCGCGCCTAAGGAGGCGCCCCGCCGGGTGGTCGACATCAACGAGGTCGACGGGCTGGACACGCTCACCGAGCGTGAGGACCACGTCCAGGTGGGGCCGCTGGTCCGGCACCGCGAGTTCGAGTCGGACACCGTCGGCGGGGCGCTCGGCGACCTGATGCGCACCGTGGTGCGGCACATCGGGCATCCGCCGATCCGCGCCCGCGGCACGATGCTGGGCAGTCTCGCCTGGGCGAACCCGGCGGCCGAATGGCCCGCCCTCGCCGCGGCGGTCGGCGCGGAGCTGACCCTGACCGGCCCGGACGGCTGCCGGACCGTCCCGGCCACGGAGTTCTTCACCGGGCCGTTCTCGACCGTGCGCCGTCCGGAGGAACTGCTGGTGGAGGCCCGTCTGCCGGTGTTCCCGGACGGCACCGGAACCGGATACGCCGAGGACCGCCGGGTGACGATCTATCCGCAGGCCGCCGCGATGGCCGTGGTGACCGTGACCGGGGGACTGGTCAGCCGGGCGGCGATCGGTCTGGCCAACGCCGGCCCGTGCCCGGTGCGGGCCCGCGCCGCGGAGAACGTGCTGCTCGGGGCTGAGTTGTCCGACGCGTGCATCTCCGCGGCCGCCGAGGCGGCGGCCACCGTCGACGCGGTCCGGGACCGGCGTGCCTTCCAGACCCTGACCCGCCGGGCCCTCACCCGCGCCCGCGACGCGCTGTAGCCGTCAGGGGGCTTCGAGCATCGGGGCGAGGTAACGGCGGGCCAGGGCGCGCAGTTGTTCGGTGTCGTCGAGGTCGACGACCCGGCTCGGAATGGCGAGGAAGGACGCGGAGAGACGGGTCCACATCTCGGCGACCAGGTTCACGTCGACCCGCTCGGAGATGTAACCGGCCTCCTGCTCGCGGCGCAACTGGCCGGCGACGAACTGCTGGACCGTGGACAGGGTCTCGCCGCCGTCGCTGATCATCGAGGGGACCAGCAGGTCGGGCTCGGCGCCCATCAGGCCGCCGATCAGTGGGTTGCTCCGGAACGCCTGCAGGGAGCTGACGAACCCGACGACGACCCGGTCGGCGGCGGTGCGGGCCTCGGCGATGTCGAGCAGGAACTGGTCGAAGTAGCGCCGGAACTCGCGCCGGACCACCTGCTCGACCAGCAGATCCTTGGTGGCGAACCGGCGATAGGCGGTGATCCGAGAGACGCCGGCGCGGCGGGCCACGTCCTCCATGGTGGAGCGGCGGATGCCCATCCGGCAGAACTGGTCGTAGGCCGCGTCGAGCAGCCGGGCGGTGACCTCGTCGCCTGGGTCGTCGGATTCGAAGGCCTCGGCCAGTGCACGTCCGAGCATCGACATGGACGTCCTCCCCCGATATGGCTTTACGCGTGGCGTATCAGCGTATCAACGTCCGTCACATATCGATGAACGCAAAAATTCAAGCTTGTGAACGCGCTGACCCTGTGCTCTAGTGGCTGATACACCGAAGCAGTTCGTGTTTCACCGTATCAAGGCTGGAGTGAAGCATGGAACCACTCAGCAGGCGCAACATGTTGAGAGCCGGCGGCGCGCTGGGCGCGCTGGGGGCGCTCAGCGCCGCCGCGCCGGCACAGGCACAGTCACTGTGGACCTGGTCTCCCACCGGATCCGTGGCCGGCGCGGGAGCCGGGGCGGACCCGCGATGGGTGTGGGACTCCGAGGCCGACCCGCTCGTCGCGTCCCTCATCGAGCGCGGCGACGTGCCCCAGGTCAACGCCCTCCTACGGACCTGGAAGAAGAACGGGCAGCCGCTGCCCGACGGGCTCCCGGCCGACCTGCGCGACTTCATGGAACGCGCCCGGCGGCTGCCCGCCTGGGCCGACCAGGGCAAACTCGACCTGGCCGTGAAGTTCAACGAGAAACGCGGCCTCTACCTCGGCGTCCTCTACGGCCTGGCCAGCGGGATGATGAGCACCGTCATCCCGAAGGAGGCCCTGGCCGTCTACTACTCCCAGGGCGGCGCGGACATGAAGGACCGCATCTCCAAGACCGCCAAACTGGGGTACGACATCGGCTCGGTCAACGCGTACCGGCCGGACGGCGAGATGATCGTGACGGCGGTCAAGACCCGGCTCGTGCACGCCGCCGTGCGCCACCTGCTGCCGCAGTCGCCCTACTGGACGCCGGTCGCCGAGGAGGACATCCCGATCAGCCAGGCCGACATCATGGTCACCTGGCACAGCCTGCCCACCACCGTCATGCGGAAGCTGACCGCCTGGAAGGTGCCGATCCCGGCCGCCGAGTCCGAGGCGTTCCTGCACTCGTGGCAGGTCGGCGCGCACCTGCTCGGCGTCAAGGATGAGTACATCCCCAACTCCTGGAGCCAGGCCGACTCGCAGGCCGAGCAGGTCCTCGACCCGATCCTGCGGCCCACCCCGGAGGGCATCAAGCTCGCCGACATCCTGCTGCACCTGGGTACGCCGATCGACGCGGGCATCCTCAGCGCGCCCATCCTCGGCTCGTTCACCCGGTTCATGCTCGGCGACGAGATCGCCAACTGGCTGAAGATCCCCCGCGAGCCGATCTGGGACCCGCTACTGAGGACCGCCTGGGGACCGTTCGTGGCCGTACGAGAAGGACTGCTGCCCTTCCCGCTCGCCCCGAAGGCCTACTGGCTGTTCGACGAGTTCCTGCGCAAGGCCGCGCTGCTGTTCCTCTCCGAGGCCAAGCCGATCAGCATCGAGATCCCGCTCACCAACCGTCCCACCTGACCTGTAAGAGGAGAACAGCATGGCTGAGATGAGCCGGCGCAAACTGCTGGCCGGTGGCGGGGCGCTGGGCGCGATGGGGGTCTTCGGATTCCCCACCCCGGCCTTCTCCCGCGACGTGTCACCGTGGACCTGGTCGCCGACCGCCTCGATCGCGGGCTCCGGCTCCGGCGCCGACCCGCGGCAGATCTGGGACGCCGAGGCCGACCCGGTCTCCGCGGAACTGCTGGACAGCGGCGCGGTTCCCGAGGTCAACCGGCTGCTGTGGAACTGGACCCGCAACGACCAGCCACTGCCCGCCGGACTGCCCGGCTACCTGCACGATTTCATCGAGAAGGCGCGGCAGCTCCCGTCCTGGGCGGACCGCACGAAACTGGAGACGGCGGCTCAGTTCAACAAGTCGCGCGGGCTCTACCTCAACCTGCTCAACGGTGTCGGCGGCGGCATGCTGAGCACGGCGATCCCGAAGGAGGCGTGGTCGGTCTACTACTCCAAGGGTGGGGCCGACATGGAGGACCGGGTCGCCAAGACCAGCCTTCTCGGGTTCTCGGTCGGGTCGCTCAACGCGTACCGGCCGGACGGCGACTGCATCGTCCAGGCGGTCAAGACGCGACTGGTCCACGCAGCGGTGCGGCACCTGCTGCAACAGTCGCCGCACTGGAAGTGGGGCGTCCCGATCAGCCAGGAGGACATCCTGGTCACCTGGCACACGCTTCCCACGTACGCGATGCGCAAGATGCGGGAATGGCAGGTCCCGATCAACGCCGCCGACTCCCAGGCGTACCTGCACGTCTGGCAGGTCACCGCGCACATGCTCGGGGTGCGCGACGAGTACATCCCGGCCACCTGGGCGGCCGCCAACGCCCAGTCCGACCAGGTGCTCCCGCCCAACATGGGACCCACCCGGGAGGGCGTCGAACTCACCGACATCCTGCTCGGCCAGCTCGCCGAGCAGACCAGCCCGGCCAGCATCAGCCGGCCGCTGGTCAACGCGCTGGCCCGCTACCTGGTCGGCGACCAGGTGGCCGACTGGGACCAGATCAGACGGGAGCCGATCTGGGAGCCGCTGGTGGCGCGGGCGTGGCCGCTGCTGGTCAAGTTCCGGGAGAAGCTCATCCCGCTGCCGCTGGTGCCCGAGGTCGCCTGGGTGCTGGACGAGGCGGCCCGGCAGTACATCCTCCTGTTCCTGACCAAGGCCAAGGAGACCAAGATCGAGATTCCGACGACGAACCGGCCCGAGTGATGGCGACATCCCGGCGACGGTTCCTGGGATATGTGCTGGCGGCCCCCGTACTGGTGGCCGCCGCCTCCCCCGGGGAGGCGCAGGCCGCGGAACTGCTCGATCTCAACGACATCATGACGGCCGCGGCGCTGCCCACGTCCGGCCTGATCACGGTGGAGATCAACACCGACGGTACGGTGTCGTTCGCCCTGCCCCGGGCAGAGGTGGGGCAGGGCATCACCACCTCGACGGCGATGCTCATCGCCGAGGAGCTGGCGGTGCCCGTGCACCGGGTGCGGGTCACCCTGGCCGACGCCCGGCCGGAACTGCTGTTCAACCAGCTCACCGGGGCGTCGAACACGACGATCGCCACCTACACGCCGATCCGGGTGGCCGCGGCCGTCGCCCGCAAGCGCCTGCTCGCCGCGGCGGCCGTGGAGTTCGGCTCCGACGATCTGCGGCTCGCCGACGGTGTGATCAGCACCGCCGACGGGCGGCGGATCGGCATCGGCGAACTGGCCGCCAAAGCCGCCAGCCCGCGCACCCTCGCCGTGCCGGTGGAGCTGACCGCCAAGGACGACTTCACCGTCATCGGCCGCCCGCACGGCCGCGTCGACGCCCGCGACGCGGTCACCGGGCGCAAGAAGTTCGCCATGGACCTGGCGGTGCCCGGCGCCAAACCGGCGATGGTGTGCCGGCCACCGACGATCAACGGCAAACCCGGCACGGTCGCCAACCTCGACGAGGTGCGCGCCATGCCGGGCGTCACCGACGTCGTCACCATCTCCACCGGCGTCGCGGTCCGCGCCGAGACGTTCGGCCAGTGCATCGACGCGGTCCGCGCGCTGCGGGTCTCCTGGAAACCCGGCACCGTCGAGGGCAAGTCGGACGAGTCGGTGCTGCGTGAGCTGGCCGCGGCCGAGCTGCCGCTGGGTCCACGGCCGATCACCCCGTACGTGGAGGGCCGGTTCACCTTCCACTTCCGCAGCAACAGCGCCCTGGAGCCGAACTGCGCGATCGCCGACGTCCGCAACGGCCGCGCCGAGATCTGGTCGGCCCTGAAATCCCCGATCGTCGCCAAGCAGACCATCGCGGCCCGCCTCGGCCTGCCGGTCGGCGCGGTCACCGTGCACGTCACCGAGGGCGGCGGCTCGTTCGGCCGGAAACTGTTCTTCGACGCCGCCCTGGAAGCGGCCGAGATGTCGCAGAAGATCGGCAAACCGGTGAAGCTCATGTGGCATCGGGCCGACGACTCCCGGCAGGGCCGCACCCACCCGATGGCCACCTCCCGGGTCCGCATCGCCTACGCCGGGAACCTGGTCCTCGGCTTCGAACAGCGGCACACCAGCGTCACCACCGACCTGGGACATGGGCTGGGCGAGCTGTTCACCGCGATGGCCGCCAAACTGCCGATCGGGGACAAGGCGTTCGCCCAGACGTTCTTCCAGTTCAGCCACACCTCGCCGTACGACTTCGGGCTGCACAGCCGGCTGCTCAGCGAGACCGGCAAAGGCTTCAACACCGGCAGCATGCGCAACGTCTACTCACCCGACACCACCACCGCCCGGGAACTCGTCGTCGACCAGGTCGCGGGCCGGATGGGCCGGGACCCGTACCGGTTCCGGCACGACATGCTGCGCGGCGAACGCTCCCGGGCCGTGCTGCGTACCGTGGCCGAGGCCGGCGGATGGGGGCGCAAACTGCCGGCCGGGGTCGCGCAGGGCATCGCCTTCCACGCCGAGTACAAGGCGGTCAGCGCCTGCCTCGTCGAGATCGACTGCCGGCCGGAGACGGTGAACCGGCCGATCCGCGACGGGGTGGCCGGTCCGCGGGTCACCCGGGCGACCTTCGCCGTCGACGTGGGGCTGGCCGTGAACCCGCTCGGGCTCCAGGCGCAGATGATGGGTTGTGTGATGGACGGCATCGCGCTGACCCTCACCTCCAGCCTGCACCTGCGCGACGGCTACTTCCTGGAGGCGAGCTGGGACAACTACTTCTACACCCGGCAGTGGAACACCCCGCCCGAGCTGCGGATCATCATCATGCCCAGCGACTCCGACCAGCCCGGCGGCGCCGGCGAACTGGGCGTGTCGGCGGCCATGGCGGCGGTCGCCTGCGCCTACGGCCGGGCCACCGGCACCATGCCGACCACCTTCCCGATCAACCACGGCACCCTGTCGTTCGTGCCGAAACCCACCGTCCCGCCGATTCCGGCGTCCCCGGTCGACGGTCTCGACCACGTCCGCTGAAAAGGAGCGTCCTGAGTGCCCGAGCACACCTTCCGGGTCAACGGTGAGCAGGTCACCGTCGACGTCGACAGCGACGTGCGCCTGCTGTGGGTGCTGCGCGACGTCCTCGGGATCACCGGCCCGAAGTACGGCTGCGGCATCAACGTCTGCAAAGCCTGCACCAGCCACCTCAACGGCCGGGCGTTCAACCCGTGTGCCGTACCGGTCCGGGACCTGCGCCCCGGCGATGAGGTGGTCACCATCGAAGGACTGGCCGCCACCGCCGGGGGCGACCTGCACCCGATGCAGCAGGCGTGGCTCGACCACGACGTCGTCCAGTGCGGCTACTGCCAGCCCGGGCAGATCATGGCGGCGGTCGACCTGGTCCGCCGGGTGGCCGCCGAGGGCCGCGACATCACCGACGCCGACCTCGACGGCATCCGCAACATCTGCCGGTGCGGCACCTACGCCCGGATCAGGGAGGCCATCCGGGCGGCCGCCGGATCATAGGAGGGGCGCACCTCGACCTCGCGGCCGCAGGCCCTCGAACCCGCGGCCGCAAGGTCGAGCGCCACGTCCAGGTCCGGCAACGCCTCACCCCTCACCCCTGCTACGAGCGCCGTCGTGCCGATCCGACACCCGTGCCGGTATCTTCTCCCGGGCCGGACGACACGAAAGGGATCTGATGACGAACGCTGTCACACCACTGCGCTGGTATGCCGTACTCGCCGTGGTGTTCTTCGGGATCCTCCCGGCGGTGATGGTGACCATGCTGGTGGCGCGCGGCACCACGCCGGGCGAGGGCTGGCTGCTGGTCATCGGTGGGGTGCCGCTGGTGGTCTGCGCGATCATCCTGCTGTTCCGCGGCTGGGGCGCCACCGCCGACCCCGAACTCGCCGACCGCCTGTTCCGCCGGTGCATGGCGTTCGTCGCCGGCGCCGACGTGCTGATGCTCGGCGGCAACGCGCTCATCCGGATGGCCGCTTCTTGACACCCATTCGGCGTACGCGACGGACGGTAACCAACCGCAACCGGAATCGTTACCGCAGCTCACGCCGGGCTTGCTGCCGGGCCCGGCCCGCGGCGCGACCGCCGGGCTGAGCTGCCGGGTCACCGACAAAACCACCGCCGGATTGTCAAGCGCCAATATTCTCCGAGTGGCTGCCGGAAACATTCGGCGGCTACCGTTCGGCGTTCGAACGACGGAAGGGCCGGAACCGATGCGGATCTTGCTGGTGGAGGATGACCGCCGGGTCGGCGCGGTGATGACCGTGATGCTCCAGCGGCGCGGTTACGCGGTCGAGCACGCCGCCACCGCCACCGCGGCGCTCGAGGCCGCCCCGTGCGATCTCGTCCTGCTGGATCTCAACCTGCCCGACGGCGACGGCATCGACGTGTGCCGGGTCCTGCGCGCCCGCAACGAGAACCTCGGCATCATCGCCGTCACGGCCCGCGGCGAGGAGCGCGACAGGGTCACCGGGCTGCGCGTCGGCGCCGACGACTACGTGGTCAAACCGTTCTCGATGGCCGAGTTGCAGGCCCGCATCGAGGCGCTGCTGCGGCGGACCCTGCGGTCGGCTCCTCTGCCCGCCCAGGTCCTCGAGGTCGGGCCGCTGCGCATCGACCTCGGCGCCCGGACCGTCGAGGTGAGCGGCACACCGGTCAACCTGACCCGCAAGGAGTTCGACATCCTGGTGTCGCTGGCCCGGCAGCCGGGAGTGGCCCTGACCCGCGAGCGCATCATGCTCGACGTCTGGCAGACCACCTGGTCGGGCAAGCACACCCTGGAGGTCCACGTCGGCTCGCTGCGCAACAAGCTCGGCGATTCCGACCTGGTCCAGACCGTCCGCGGCGTCGGCTACCGCCTCCGCTCCACCTGAGACGCCCGGCTCGCGTAACACAACCGCGATCCTGAGCCGGTGCGGACCGTCCGCGGTGTCGGTTAGGTTTGCGCTC
Source organism: Actinoplanes sp. NPDC049802 (assembly GCF_040656595.1). Lineage (NCBI taxonomy): Bacteria > Bacillati > Actinomycetota > Actinomycetes > Micromonosporales > Micromonosporaceae > Actinoplanes > Actinoplanes sp. NPDC049802. Next base: position 334,497 of record NZ_JBFAMR010000001.1, on the reverse strand, counting down.
GACGTGAAGGGGGCGCCGTGCGCAGGCGGTTGGTGGTCACCTACCTCCTGCTGCTCTGCATGGTGCTGCTCGCCCTGGCGATTCCGCTGGCCGTCACGGTCGCCAGTAGGGAGACCGATCGCGCGGTCGCCGACCGGCTGGCCGACGCCACCCGGTTCGCCTCGCTGGCGGCGCCCGCGGTGCGCAGCGGCGAGCTGGACACGCTCACCGGCGAGCTGCGCCGCTACCAGGAGCTGTACGGCATCGGCACCATGCTGGTCGACCAGGATCAGCGGGTGCTCAGCGTCTTCGGCGACCGGCCCGCCGACCCGGGCTGGGCGATCCGCGGCGCGCTCGCCGGTCACCAGGTGGGCAGCCCGAAGACGCTGTGGCCGTGGGAGGACGAGCCTCTGGTGGTGGCGGTGCCGGTCAGTGACGGCGGCGCCGTACTGGGAGTGGTGCTGACCGTCTCGCCCACCGACCGCAACCGGCGCGCCGTGCTGGTGGTGTGGCTGCTCCTGGCCATGGTCGGCGCGATCGCGGTGGTCGCCTGCCTGACCACCGCGCACCGGCTGGCCGGCTGGGTGCTGCGCCCGGTGACCCGGCTGGACGCGGCCGCTCACGAGATCGCCGCCGGGGACAGCGGGGCCCGGGTGCAGCCCGGCCTCGGCCCGCCGGAGCTGCGGCGGCTGTCGGCCAGTTTCAACGAGATGGCGGACGCGGTGGCCGAGGCGATGGAGCGGCAGCGCTCGTTCGTGGCGCACGCCAGTCATCAGCTGCGCAATCCGCTCACCGTGCTGCGGCTGCGGATCGAGGATCTGGGCAGCCGTCTCGACGACGACGATCTGCGCGCCGACCACGAGTTCGCCCTGGAGGAGACGGACCGGCTGGCCGACGTGCTGGACGGGCTGCTGGCGCTGGCCCGGGCCGAGCGCGGCCAGCAGCGGACCGAGGTCGTCGACACGGTGGCGCTCACCCGCCACCGGGTGCGGGCGTGGCAGCCGCTCGTCGAGCGGCGCGAGATCGAGCTGGTCACCGTCCTGCCGGAGGAGCCGTTGCCGGCGCGGACCGTGGCCACCGCTCTGGATCAGGCGCTGGACGCGCTGATCGACAACGCGCTGAAGTTCACGCCGGCCGGGGGCAAGGTCGAGGTGGAGGTCACGTCCCGTGACGGCGGGGCCGAGGTGACGGTCCGCGACACCGGCCCCGGCATGACCGAGGAGCAGCGCCGCCGGGCGTCCGAACGGTTCTGGCGGGCCCCGGACGCGCAGAACGTCGACGGCGCCGGCCTGGGCCTGTCGATCGTCGCGGTGCTGGTGGAGGCGTCCGGCGGCCGTTTCACCCTGGCGCCCGCGGCGTCCGGCGGCCTGGCCGCCACGATCTGGTTCACGGCTTGACCCCCGAACGCCGCATACCGGCTGTTCGCGCCCGTGCGGTGGCCGACAATGACGGGATGACGGTCATACCGCAGGCCTACCCACTGTGGTGCGCGGCTCAGGACGGCGACGAGATCCGGGCCGGCCGGGTGTTCGGCTGGATGTCGGACCTGCCGTCGACCGAGGGTCTCGCCGCCGGGAAGATCGCCGACCCGGCGGCGGCCTCCGGCGCGGAGGCCCGATTCTCACCCCTGGTGACCTGGGATCCTCCGCACGGGGCCCTGGTGTCGGGCGGCCTGGTCCGGTGCGGCCGGGACGTGAACGGCCACTTCGTGCCGTTGCGTTTCGGCGATACCAGGGAGGAGGCGATCGGCTCCTTGCGGGTACCGCCGCCGTGAGAGCCGGTGGCCCGACCTCGCCGGCGTTCGCTTCTCAGCGAACGGGTCAGGGCTTCACCGACCGGTAGTAGCGGGCCGCCCCCGGATGCAGCGGCACCGGCAGGGTGGAGATCGCTGTCCGCGGGTCCAGGCGCTCGGCCGCCGGATGCGCCGACGCCAGCACCTCACGCCGCTCCATCAACAGCCGGGTCAGCTCGTACGCCAGATCCTCCGGCATCGACTCGGCCGCCACCAGCAGGTTCGGCACCGCGATCGTGGCGACCGGCGGCACCGAGTACGCCGAGGTGGGCACATCGCGCACCACGTACACGTCGCTGTAGTCGCGGCGCAGGTCGCCGGCCCACCGGGACAGGTCCACCACCCGGATGCCGATGTCGTCGCCGAGCTGCTTGATGCCGGTGACCGGCAGACCGCCGGAGAAGAAGAACGCGTCGATCTCCCGGTCCCGCAGCGCCCGGATCGAGTCGTCCAGGCTCAACTGCCGCCGGTACATCGCCGTCGACATGTCCGCGACCGACAGCAGCCGGTCCACCGTCACGGTGGTGCCGGACCCGCGGGCGCCCACCGAGACCTTCCGGCCTCTGAGGTCCGCCAGGTCCCGGATCGGGCCGTCGGCGCGGACCACCAGGTGCAGCAGATCGTCGTACACCCGGGCCAGCGCGACCAGCGACGGCGCCGGCTGCCCGCCGGTGACCAGGACGTCCGCCTGGGTGAAACCGATCTCGGCGGCGCCGCGCGACACCATGTCCTGGTTCTCCTTGGAGGCGGCGGTGACCAGCACCTCGGCGTCGGTGCCCGGTAGCTCGCGCTCGATCACACCGGCCAGGGCGGTGCCGATGGCGTGGTAGACGGCGGTCGGGCTGCCGGTGGCGATCCGCACCCGGCGCTCCTGCGTCGTGCCGGTGTCACAGGCGGTGATCATCAGGAGCGCGAGCAGCCCGGCGAGGGTCGAGCGGCGGCTGCTTCCGAGGGTCACCATGTTTCCCAACGCGGGAGGTTCCGGTCCGCGCAAGTTTCCCTCAAGTCTTCGCCGGGGGAGTACCGGCCGAACGGCCGGATCGGCCACGGTGTCGGATAACCGCGGAAGGGAGATGCCGATGGACCAGACGACGACACGTGCGGTCGTTCTCGCCCGTGCGCTGCCCGCCGCCTTCGAATCGGCCTGCCTCGTCGAGTGTGTCGACACGGCCCGCCCGCAGCGGCCGTCGCCGCTGCGACCGGTTCCGCGGTCCGGTGAGTCCCTGGCGGAGTTCGACCGCGCGGAAGCGGCCGACCGGCTCGCCTTCCTGCTCACCGACCTGGGGTGCGCGGCTGCACGGGAGACCTGGTCGGGCGGCGGGCGCCGTCGCTACCAGGTGCAGCGGGTGCTCGTACAGGAAACACAGCGTCTGGCCACCGGCCGGATGCTCGAGTCGGCCTGGCGGCAAGGCCGCCAGGCCCTCCTCGACTCCACGTCGCTCGGCGCCTCCTCGCCCCGGCACGCGCAGCGCCTCGCGCTGGCGCAGGCCGCCTGGCGGGCCGCGCTGCTGGCCGCCGGCCAGCGGCGGCGCCGCGACCTGATCTGGGTGACGGTCCGCGATCAGGAGATCGCCGCGGTGCTGGTCCGGGCGGCGCGCCTGCTCGGCGCGACGGCCATGGTCACCCGCCGTTCCGGCTGCGTCGTGGTCACCGTCTCCGCGGACGCCGCCGATCTGCTTCCGGCCACCCCGCCGCGGCTCGGCCTGCGTGCCGTCGCCGGCTGAGACCCCTTCAGCGGTACGTCAGCCGGGCGCCCGCAGCCGGCGCAGCACCGGGTCCGGTTCGTCGCCGACCGGGGCGAGACTCAGGCGGGCACCGGCCGGGCGGACGGCGTGCGGGCCGACGGTCACCGGGTCGAGTTCGATCTCGGCGATCTCCGGGTGGTCCTCGGCGAGCCGGCTCAGGCGCAGCAGCAGCTCCTCCAGCCCGGCGGTGTGCGCGGCGGGCAGCCCGCGTTCGCCGGCCAGCAGCGGGGCGCAGCGCAGCGACCGCCACATCCGGCTCGCGTCCAGATCGGTCATCGGCACCAGCCGCAGCACCCGGTCGTCGCTCGGGTCGGCCGGGGCGCCGTGCCGGGCGAGCGTCACCAGCGACCCGAACAGCGGGTCGTGCCGCAGCCCGGCGGTGAGCCGGAAGGTCCCGGTCTCCCCGCCGTTGGGCCGCACGTGGATGCCGTAGGTGAACAACAGCTCCGTGGCCACCTCGGGCGGCTGCTGTCCGGGCCCGGCGGCGAGGGCCTGTTCGATCACGGTGCGCGCACCCCGGCGGTCGATGCCGGGCAGCTCGGCGCGACCGCCGAGCGGCGTCTGCCGCCACGCGGCGTAGTCCGCGGCGCGGCCCAGCGCCCGGACCGCCTGCTCGGGCAGTTCGAAGACGGGAACGCCACGCTCACCGAGCCGCCGCGGCAGCCCGGCGGCTCCGGTCAGCACGACGGCGACGGCGCGGTCCGGGTGCCGGTCCACCACCCGGCCCAGCTCGGTGAGAATGGCGGCGGGCCGGTTGGCGCGGGTGCCGGCGACCAGGAGCAGCAGCATGTCGGCGTTCGCGGCGGCGTCGTCGGCGGTGGCGGCGAACCGTTCCGGCGACACGGCGCCGCCCAGGTCCACCGGTTGCTGCGGGCACAGGCCGACAGCGGTGGCCGCGTCGGCGGCGAGCAGGTTGAGCCCGGCCGCGTTGCTCACCACGGCGAGGCGCCGGCCGGACGGAAGCGGCTGGTCGGTGAGCACCCGGGCCGCGTCCAGCAGTTCGCCCAGGGTGTCGGTGGCGATCACCCCGGCCTGGGCGAACAGGGCGTCGACCGTGCTCGGGTCGCCGGTCCGGCCGGTGCGCAGCGCCAGCACCGGCTTACGCCGGGACAGGGCCCGGACGGTACGGGCGAACTTGCGCGGGTTGCCGAAGGACTCCAGGTGCAGGGCGACGGCGTGGGTGGCCGGGTCGTCGTACCAGTAGGCGATCAGGTCGTTGCCGCTCACGTCGGCCTTGTTGCCGAGCGACACCAGGGTGGACACGCCGATCCCGGCCCGCTGCGCGTGCTGCAGGAGGGTGGTGGCGACCGCACCGGACTGCACGGCGACGCCGAGGCTGCCCTGCGGTGGGGTGACCGGGGCCAGGCAGGCGGTCAGGCGGACGGCCGGATCGGTGTTGATCACGCCGAGGCAGTTCGGGCCGATCAGGCGGACGCCGTGCGCGCGGGCCAGCCGGACCAGGTCGGCCTCACGGCGGCTGCCCTCCGGGCCCTCCTCGGAGAATCCGGAGCTGAGCACCACGGCCCCGCGGGCGCCGGCCTCGGCGCCGTCGGCGAGCACGCCCGCCACCTGGTCGGCCGGCACCGCGATCACCAGCAGATCCACCGGACCGGGCAGGTCGCGCAGACGGTGGAAGGCGGGGACCGGGCCGATCGGGGCGCCGTGCCGGTTGACGGCGTACAGCACGCCCGGGTAGCCGTGGTCGAGCAGCGCCCGTACCGTCTCGCGGCCGATGCCGCCGGGCCGGTGACCGGCGCCGACCACGGCGATCGAGATGGGGCTGAGCAGGGCCCGCAGCGACGCCCGCTCGGCGGTGCGGTCCCGCTCGTCCACCGCCGCCCAGTCGCGTTCGTCGTCGGTGAGCAGGGTGACGTCGACGACCCCGCGGTCGTAGCGGTGCGACGCCTGTGGGGTCAGCTTCCGGGCCACCCGCAGCATGTCGGTGTTGCCGGGCAGCACCTCGCCGACCAGTTCGGTGATGCCGTGCCGCCGGCAGCGGGCCGCCAGGTGCTCCAGCAGCAGCGTGCCGATGCCCCGGCCGCGGTGCCGTTCGTCGACGAACACCGCGAACTCGGCGCGCGGCCGGCCGCCGAGCCGCTCCCCGGACGCGATGCCGACCAGGTCGGGACCCTCGTACGCGGCGACGTTGACGTGATCGTCGGCTTCCGGCCGGCAGACCCGCCGGACCTCGGCGGCGAGGGTGGCGACGCTGGGCTGGGCGAAGAACCGCAGCCGCAGGCTGGCCGCCGACGCGCGCTCGTACAGGGCCGCGACGGCCGGCCGGTCCGCGTCGGTGACGGGCCGGATGGTGATGATGCCGCCGTCGGCGGTGAGCGCGTCGGCCGAGCCGGTGGCCGTGGTGGTGGCCGCGGCTGTGGCCGTCATCGCCGGGCGTCCTTCCGGTCGTCCGGGCGCACGATCAGCACCGGGCAGTCGGCGTGGTGCAGCAGCTGCAGGCCGGTGGATCCGAGCAGGGCGCCGGCGAACACGCCGTGGCCGCGGCTGCCGACCACGACCAGGCGGCACCGGCGGGACACCCCGTTCAGGGCGGCCGCCGGGCTGTCGTGCGACAGCAGGACCTCCACCGGCACGTCCGGGAACTTCGTGCGCCACGGCGCCAGCTGCTCCTGCAGGCGGGCACGTTCGGTGTCGTCCTGGTCGGGGTTGTGCGGGCCGGTCCGGTACGCCGATGGGACCGGCACGCAGGAGCGGACCGCGAGGAGAGAACAGCCGTGGCTCTGGGCGGCGGCGAACCCGGCCGCCAGCACGTCGCCGGCCGTGCCGGCGTTGTCGACACCCACCGCGACCGGCCCCTCCCCGGCGTCGGCGCGGCCACGGACCACCACCACCGGGCAGTAGGCGTGCGTCGCGACCCGTTGGCTGACCGAGCCGAGACCGAGGCCGGCGAATCCGCCGTGGCCACGGTTGCCGAGCACCATCAGCGTGGCCGGACGGGAGGTGATGACCAGATGGGCGGCCGGGTCACCGACCAGGATCTTGGTGTCCACCAGGATCGACGGGTCGGCTGTCCGGGCGTCGTCCTCCGCCCGGTCGACGAACTCCTGGGCCACCCGGCGGGCCGCCTCGAACCGGCGGCCACCCCAGTCGTAGCGGCCGCCCGCCCCGTCCCAGTCGAGAACGTGAACCAGCAGCAACTGCCGGCCGTCGCGGGCACCCTGTCGGGCGGCCCACCGCACGGCCGCCCGGGAGGACTCGGCGCCGTCGACGGCTACCACGATCGTCGGAGTGCCCATCGGATCCTCCCTCACGGCTGCTGGCACACAGCCTCGTCAGCGCCGGAGCACCCGGGCAGGGCCCAAAGTCCCCTCCGGCCGGGACCTCGGTCAGCGCCGGACGACCAGGCGGTGGGCGCTCAGAAGACGGGCCCACCAGGGCCTGCCGTCCCTGGACGGGGCCGCCCGCAGCGCCGGGGCGGTGCTGCGGCGCAGGCTCACCCACCCGCCGGGCCCCATGGTCACCGAGCCGACGGCGGGCGGGCGGCGTGCCGCGACACCGGCCGACACGGCCACCGCGATCACGGCGGCCGTGCCGAGCGCCGCGACGGCGATCGTGGTCACGTCCACGGCCGGCACGAACACGGTGCCGTCCGGCCCGGTCGCGTAGACGCCGATCTCGCGCTGCCCACGGCGTACCGGCCGCGCGCGGCAATGCTCGGTCGGGGAGCCGCCGAGCGCCTCGGCCACCGGACTCATCGGACACTCCTCTCGCGTGTCTCGCCACGGGAAGGCCGGGCCGGGGCGAGGCCCAGGCGGTGTCACCACCTGAACCTCGCCTCGTTTCGACCCCCCTCGGCGAATCCCGGGCTACCGGCTGTCGGACACCGGGCCGGCGCCGGTCGCGGCGCGTCCCGCCTCCAGCCGGGCGACCGGCACCCGGAACGGGGAGCAGGACACGTAGGTGAGCCCGGCGTCGTGGAAGAAGCGGATCGAGGCAGGGTCGCCGCCGTGCTCACCGCAGACACCGGTGGGCAGGCCGGGCCGTGCGGCGCGACCGCGCTCCACGGCGATCCGGACCAGCTCACCGACGCCGAGACGGTCCAGGGTCTCGAACGGTGAGGCGCCGAAGACACCGAGATCCAGGTAACGGCCGAAGAACGCGCCCTCCACGTCGTCGCGGGAGAAACCCCACGTCATCTGGGTCAGATCGTTGGTGCCGAAGGAGAAGAAGTCGGCGCTCATCGCGATCTGGTGGGCGGTCAGGGCGGCCCTCGGAACCTCGATCATGGTGCCGATCGGGATGGGCGGGGCGCCGGCGACCTCGGACAGCACACGCTCGGCCTCCGCGCGTACGATCTCGAGCTCTTGAACGGCTCCGACCAGCGGAACCATGATCTCCGGCCGGGGGTCGCCGCCGTCGGCGAGCCGCGCCGCGGCGGCCTCGGCCACCGCGCGGACCTGCATCGCGAAGAGACCGGGCACGACCAGACCGAGACGTACGCCGCGGAGCCCGAGCATCGGGTTCTGCTCGTGCATCCGGCGCACCGCGGTCAGCAGGCGGGCGTCGTCGCCCGGGTCCTGGCCGAGCGCCTCGGCGCGGGACACCCGTGCGGTCAGCTCCTCGATCGGCGGCAGGAACTCGTGCAGCGGCGGGTCGATGAGCCGCACCGTGACCGGCTGGCCGTCCATCGCCGCGAAGATCTCCAGGAAGTCGTCGCGCTGCAACGGCAGCAGGGCCGCCAGCGCCGCTTCGCGCTCCACGTCGGTGGCGGCCAGGATCAGCCGTTCCACCAGCTCCCGGCGGTCGCCGAGGAACATGTGCTCGGTCCGGCACAGGCCGATGCCCTGGGCGCCGAAACGGTGCGCGCGGCGGGCGTCGGCGCCGGTGTCGGCGTTCGCGTGAACGCCCAGCCGGGCCGCGTGGTCGGCGTGGGCCATGAGCCGTTGCACGGCGGACAGCAGCGGGTCGCCGAGCGGGGACAGTTCGCCCTCGAAGTAGCGGACCACGGGGGAGGAGCGCACCGGCACCGGTCCGGCGTAGACCCGGCCGCTGGTGCCGTCGATCGACAGGACGTCCCCGGCGTTCAGGACCCGGCCGGCGACGGTCAGGGTCTGGGCGGCGGGGTCGACCTCCAGCTCGTCGGCGCCGCACACGCAGGTCTTGCCCATGCCGCGCGCGACCACGGCGGCGTGCGACGTCTTGCCGCCCCGGCTGGTCAGGATGCCCTGGGCGGCGATCATGCCGGGCAGGTCGTCCGGGTTGGTCTCGCGGCGCACCAGGATCACCGGGCCGGTCGCGGCGGCGGCCGCGGCCGAGTCGAAGACGATCGCGCCGACCGCGGCGCCCGGTGAGGCGGCCACGCCGGTGGTCAGCGGCTCAGGGGCGGCGGCGTCGTCGAAGCTCGGGAACATCAGGTTGGCCAGCTGCTCGCCGGTGACCCGCTGCAACGCCTCGTCCAGGGTGATCAGGCCCTCCTCGACGAGCTGGGCGGCGATCACGAAGGCGGCCGCCGGGGTGCGCTTGCCGACCCGGGTCTGCAGCATCCAGAGGGTGCCGTCCTCGATGGTGAACTCGATGTCGCACAGGTCGCGGTAGCGTTGCTCCAGCTTCTGCATGATCGACAGCAGCTGGGCGTGGCTCTTCGGGTCGATCACGGCGAGTTCGGCCAGGCTCATGGTGTTGCGGATGCCGGCGACCACGTCCTCGCCCTGCGCGTTCGGCAGATAGTCGCCGTATGCGCCACGGCGGCCGGTGGCCGGGTCCCGGGTGAACGCCACACCGCTGCCCGAGTTCGGGCCACGGTTGCCGAAGACCATCGCCATCACGTTGACCGCGGTGCCCAGGTCGTGCGGGATCCGCTCCTGCCGGCGGTAGAGCACCGCCCGCTCGGCGTTCCACGATCCGAAGACCGCGCTGATCGCCGAGTACAGCTGTTCGTGCGGCGACTGCGGGAAGTCCCGGCCGGTGTGCGCCGTGAACACCTTCTGGTATACGGCGACCACGTCCCGAAGCGCCTCGGCGTCGAGGTCGGCGTCGGTGGCGGCCCCGGTCGCGGCCCGGGCGGCGGTCAGCTCCGCCTCGAAGTCCTCACCCGGCACCCCGAAAACGGTCTTGCCGAACATCTGGATCAGCCGGCGGTACGAGTCCCACGCGAACCGCTCGTCGCCGCTGTGCCTGGCGAGTCCCAGCACGGTGGCGTCGTTGAGGCCGATGTCCAGGATGGTCTCCATCATTCCCGGCATGGAGAACTTGCCGCCGGAGCGGACCGACAGCAGCAGCGGGTCCTGCGGGTCGCCGAGCCGCTTGCCGAGCCGCGCCTGGACCAGCCGCAGGTGTTCCTCCACCTCGTCGAACAGTCCGGCCGGTATGACGCCGGTGCGCAGGTATTCCCGGCAGGCGTCGGTGGTGATGGTGAACCCGGGCGGTACCGGCAAGCCCATCCGGGTCATTTCGGCCAGGTTGGCACCCTTGCCACCGAGCAGGTCCTTGAGCTCCTTCTTGCCTTCAACGAAGTCGTACACGTAGCGGGACATCCTCGTACCTCGCTCTTGGTCGATGGCGGACCGTCCCGCCCTCACACTCCGTGATATCGCCGACACGACCGCTCAGGCAGGGCCGGAGGTCCCTACCACGCGGGACGACAGGTGGTCACCGTGGAGGTAAGAAACCGCTACCGAGGAGGCCACGATGCGGACATGGAGTGTGGGTGACGTGATGACGCAGGCCGTCGTCTCGGTGAAGGAGGACGCCTCGTACCGTGAGGTCGTCGACGTGCTGGTGAGCCACCGGTTCAGCGCGGTGCCCGTGGTGGACCCGTCGCTGCGGGTGCTCGGGGTGGTCTCCGAGGCCGACCTGCTTCGCAAGATCGAGTACAACGGCGACGAGAAGCCCCGGATGTTCGAGGGCCGCCGCCGGCGCGGGGAGCGCAGCAAAGCACACGGGCGTACCGCCGCGGAGCTGATGAGCGCGCCGGCCGTCGTCGCGTCCGCGGACACCCCGCTGACCGCGGCCGCGCGGCTGATGGACGGCGAGGCGGTCAAGCGCCTGCCGGTCGTCGACGAGAAGGGCCGGCTGATCGGCATCGTCTCCCGCGGCGACCTGCTGAAAGTCCACCTCCGGCCGGACGACGAGATCCGCGCCGACATCGAGCACGCGGTGCTGGTGCCGTTCCTGGCCGACGACGCGAACGCCGTCGTCACCGAGGTCACCGAGGGTGTGGTGACGCTCAGCGGGAAGGTCGACCGCCGGTCGTCGGCGGAGATCGCGGTCCGGCTGGTCCGCCAGGTCGCCGGAGTGGTCGAAGTGGAGTCCCGGTTGCGCTACGACTTCGACGACCGGGAGTTCCGGGGACCGCGGCAGCCGTTCGGGGCCGACTCCCCGGGACCGAAACCCCCGTTCGGCCCCGAGTCGTCGGCCGGCCGCTGACCGTCCGGGCTCACCGTCCGGCCGTCACCAGTCCGGTGGGCGCCGGCCCGCCGGCCGGCGGCCCGGACGGCGTGCCGGGCGGCGGGCCGCTGTGCCGGCGGCCGAGCCCGATGCCGCCGACGATGATCAGCGCCAGCGCGGCCAGGCCGGCCAGCAGCCCGGTGACCAGCAGAGCGACGCCGATGCCGGTCAGATCGGGGATCTGCACGGCCCCGCTCACATCCGCCGCGATGCCGGGGGCGCCACCGGCGTTCGCGATGACCACCGCGTACTCGCCGTCGGTCACCTCCCAGTTCAGTGTGAGTTCGCCGGCGCCGGCGGCACGGGCCACCCAGAAGTCCTGCGTGCCCGGCGGGCCGACAGCCCGGATCGGGCCGCCGGTCCGGTCGTACCGGGCCTGGTCGTCGTCCAGGCCGGTCAGCCGGTCATGGCCGGTGCCCGCGAGCCAGGCGTCCACGTCGGACTGCGGCCCGATGCCGATGAACAGCGGCCGCCCGGACGGCGCCGACGCGGTCACGGTCAGACCGCCGAAGTCGGTGGTCTCCCGCACCCAGGTGTCGGCGCCGGTGATGACGAGACGCTCCGCGGTGATCGCCGCGGTGTCGCTGGCCAGCCGGACCTCCGGGCTGCTGACATAGCCTGCACGGTCCTTGCCGGCCTCCAGCGCCAGCAGGGCGCCGCCGCCGAACGTCAGACCGGTGGCCGGGGCGAGCAGCAGCACACCCGCGATCAGGGCGATCACCGGTCCGGCCGCGGACGAGGCGCGCGGCGGCACGGCCGTCACCGGCGGGGGCGCGACCGGGTCGGGCTCGGAACCGCCCTGGTCCAGCCGCAACGGCGGATACCGCGGCGTGATCAGCGTCAGATAGCCGAGCACCCGCAGATTCCAGCGGGCGATGCCGGCCAGCAGATCGTGCAGGCCGGCCGGGTAGCGGCCGGTGAACAGCAGCGCCAGCGCGGCGACCAGCAGCAGCGCGCCGGTCACGCTGAGCGGGACGTAGACGACGCCGTCGCCGTCCACGTCGCCGCCGCGCACCATCCCCTGCACCGCGCCCAGGATGATCAGGTGCGGCACGGCGAACAGCCAGGCCACCAGCGGCAGCCAGCGCGGCGGATCCGCCGCCTCGTCCAGCCGCAGCCGGGCCGGGTGCTCCGGTACGTCGGCGAGCGTGAACGGCGGATAGGAGTCGGTGCCGAGCGCCTGGTAGCCGTAGTAGCCGACCCGCCACGTCCAGCGCAGCACGCCCACGTTGTAGGCGCGGATCGGCTCCGGGTAGTGGCCGGTGATCAGCACGGCCAGGTAGGCGACCAGGGTGAGCACCACCAGTCCGGTCCAGAGGACCAGCAGCGCCAGGTAGTGCGGAAGCAGCAGAAGCCACTTGACGAGCCAGAGCCAACGGCTCGGGGATTCGTCGCGGCGCGCTTCGATCCGAAGGGGATAGCGGTCCATGACACCTCCCGGGTTTTACCTCCAGCAGAACGCCGGCCCCCGGTAGGCGTCAGGGCCGTCCGGCCCTGCCCGGGGGCCGCCCGGGGCCATAGCTTCGAACGAAGACCTCGGAAGGGGGCCGCGATGACCACCTCGTTCGCGCCGCCGTCACGGCGGGTCCTCGTCGACTGCGTGCGTGCCGCGACCACCGCGCCGTCCCTGCACAACAGCCAGCCATGGCTGTTCCGCATCGACGGGCCGACCGTGGAGGTGTACGCCGACCCCGGGCGAAGACTCCCGGTGGCCGACCCGGACGGCCGGGAACACATGATCAGCCTCGGCGCGGCCGTTCTCACCCTACGGGTGGCGGTCCGGCGCAGCGGCTACCGGACCCGGGTCGAGCTGCTGCCGCACGACGGCGACCCGGAGCTGATCGCGCGGGTGTACGCGGGCCGCCCGGCGCGCACCGACAAGGTCACCGAGACGCTGGCCGCCGCGATCCCGCACCGGCACACCAACCGCGGCCCGTTCGCCCGGGTGCCGATCCCGCCGCAGGCGCTCAGCCGGCTGCGGGCCGCCGCCACCCAGGAGGCGGCGATCCTGCGGGTGGCCGAGGGCGCGAGCCGGGACACCGTCCTGGAGATGGCCCGGGTCGCCGACCAGTGGCTGCGCGACCGGCCGCAGTACGCCCACGAGATGCGGCGGTGGACCGGGCCCAACGCCCGCCACGACGGCGTGCCGACCTGGGCGTCCGGACCGTGGGACGCCCTCGGCATGATCCCGGTCCGCGACTTCACCGAGCTTCCGGCCATGCTGCGGCCCAGCGAACCGTTCGAGCCGCACCCGACGATCCTGCTGCTGGCCACCGAGGGCGACACCCCGCTCGACTGGCTGCGCGCCGGGCAGGCCCTGCAACGGGTGCTGCTCACCGCGACCTGGCTCGGCCTGGCCGCCACCCCGATCAGCCAGCCGGTGGAGGTGCCGGACATCCGGCGGATGCTCAGCGGTCCGCCGCCGGGACTCCCGGCCCAGATGGTGCTGCGCGTCGGTTACGGCCGGACCACCGGGCGCACGCCGCGCCGGGCGGTCGGCGACGTGCTGCTGCCGGACGGGCCCGGCGTTCCCCGGCCGGACGAGCCCGGCGCCGCGGAGGAGGCAGTCCGATGACGACAGAACACGGCAGGGTGATCCTCGGCTACGACGGCTCGGTGCCGGCGGCCGCCGCGATGGAGGCGTCGGCCCGGCTCCTGCCGCGCGGGCGGGCCTACGTCACCTACCTCTGGACCCCGCCGTACGCCAGTGAGCCGTTGCGCCGCCGGCTGTGGCACGGCATGGCCGGCGTCGACGACTACGTCGCGGCGATCGAACGCGAGGGGGAGGCCGAGGCCGGGCGGCTGGCGGCGATGGGTGTCACCCTGGCCGCCGCCCACGGCTGGGACGCCGAACCGCTGGTGGAACGGTCGTACGGCGGTGAGGGCGCCCAACTGGCGCAGCTCGCCGAACGGACCGGCGCCGGCCTGATCGTCACCGGCTCCCGTGGCCTCGGCGGCGTGCGGGCGATCTTCGGCAGTGTCTCCGACATGGTGGCGCACTACGCGCCCTGCCCGGTCCTGGCGGTGCCCTACCCGCTGCTGGACGTGGAACGCGCCGCCCTGGACAAGGGCCCGGTCCTGATCGGCTGGGACGGCTCGGCGGGCGCCGCGGCCGCCCACCGGGTGGCCGAGCGGCTGTTCGGAACCCGGACGGTCGTGCCGGCGTTCGTGCGTGACGGCGACGAGCCGCCCGGCGCCGCCCCCGAAGGCCTGATCACGCTGTCCCGGTCGGGCCTGCCGGCCGAGCACGGGCGGGCGATCGCCCTCTCCCTGGCCGCGCAGGCGCGGGCCGAGCACGCCGCGCTGATCGTCGTCGGGTCGGTCGGCCGGTCGGCGCTGAGCGAGATCATGCTGGGCAGCGTCGCGATGGCCACATTGCACCACGCCCACCGCCCGGTCCTGCTGGTGCCACACCGGTACGACCCGGCACGCTGACCCGGCACCACGCCGTCACCCCCGCGGCCGCGGCCGGGGCCGTACCGGGTCACCGGCCCGCGGCCACCGCCGGCCGGTCGCCGTCGACGGCGCTGAGCGCGTCGGCCACGTCATCGGTGCCCGGGCCGGACACGATCTCCCGCGCCTCCGGCCAGTCGTCGGCCTCGGACGCCAGCAGGCCGGCGATCAGGGCGTCCGCGTCGGGGAAGCCGCCGGCCGGAGCGCCCCGCCGGACCGCCGGAGCCGGGGCGGCGCAGCGCAACTCGGTGAGCGCGCTGTGAGTGCACGACGCCAGAGCACGGACGCCACGCCGATGCCGGTCCCGGGCCCACGACGCTTCCAGGATCACGCTCTGCCCGTACTGGAGCAGGTGACGGGCCCGCCAGCACAACTCGGCGTAGGTGCGGTCGGTCCACTCCCGGGTGTAGACGCCCTGCCCGAAACCGGCGGCCGCGCTCGTCGCCGGATCCAGCCCGGCCAGCTCCCGGCGGATCCGGTCACTGCTCAGCACGGTGGCGCCCAGCCGGTCGGCGAGCCGCCCGGCGAGGTCCGTCCGCCCGGCCCCCGCCGGGCCGCCGAGCAGGATCATCCGTGCCGTACCGGCCCGCAGGTGGCGCAACGTGAGCCCGATGTAGGAGGCGACGTCCGCGGCCGCGTCCGGGTCGCCCTGCTCGTGCCGCAGGCAGGCGAGCCTCGCCCGGTCGAACGCCCGGTACGCGAGATAGTGGCGCCGCAGCGGCTCCGGCGCCGGATCGCCGCTGAACTGGGCGTACCAGTCCAGGAACCGGCGGGCCGGCACCCGCGCGCCCAGATGCTCCAGATCGATCGCCAGGGAGGCGGCGTCGTCCAGCCCGTCCAGATAGCGCAGCCGGTCGTCGAACTCCAGACAGTCCAGGATCCGGGGCCCGTCGTCGAGTACGAAGATGTCGTCGGCGACCAGATCACCGTGCCCGTCCACGATGCGCCCACGGCCGATCCGGTCGGTGAACAACCGGTCCCGGCCGTCCAGGAACTCGTGGACCCGCCACTGCACCTCGGCCGCCGCGTCCTCGTCCAGCACCCCGCCGTGAAAGCGGCGCAGCTGGCCGAACGCGGTGTCCCAGCGGCCGCGCAGCCCGGCCCGGTCGCCTTCCTCGTCGATCGCCGGACCGCGCCGGGCCGCGCCGTGGAAGGCGGCCAGCACCCGGGCCAGCCGGCGCAACTCGCCGTCGACCGGGGCGCCCTGCCGGACCAGCGTGGACAGGCGCCGGCCGGCCGGCATCCGGCGCATCAACACCATGTGGTCACAGGGCAGGCCGTCCGGGCCGAGGACGTCGGCGACGCCCAGGTAGACGTCCGGCGCCAGGCGCCGGTTGAGCCGCACCTCGCGGTGGCAGGCCCGGAACCGGTCGGCACGCCGGCGGTAGTCGACGAAGCCCAGATCCACCGGCTTCTTGAGCTTGTAGGCGCGATCCCCGAAGAACACCAGGACCGCGGAGTGGGTCTGCAACATCTCCGCCTGGTTGAGCACGGTCACGACGCACCGCCTTTCCGGCTCTCTGCGTCCACCATCACCGGTGCCGGCGGGCGGCTCCCAGGGCACATCGGGTCCGGGACCGGGACCAACGGCACTGTTTACGGAGGGTGCCGCGCGATGCTATGGGAGAAGAGACCGCGAGGAGGTGCGTGATGGTGCACACCCGCAGATGGACGGTCGAGATCACCGTCGACGAACACGAGGACGAACGCCGTACCCGTGCCGTCGCCGTCCTGCGTACCGAGGCCCGTCCTCAGGTGCGCGGTGTCGGTTTCGCCTACCGGTCGCCCCGTGACCGGGAGGTTCCGGAGATCGGCGACGAGCTCGCCACCGCGCGGGCCCTGGCCGATCTGGCCTACCAGCTTCTGGACGTGACGGCCGCCGACATCGAGGCGATCGTTCACCGCCCCGTGTACCTGAGCGGCTGACCGGGCGCAGACGGCCACGACCAGGGGCCGGGATCCCCGGGGATCCCGGCCCCGCCTCGTGGCCGTCAGCGCCCCGGTTCGATGTGCGCCTCCGGGCCGGGGAAGAACAGCGTGGTACGGCCGTCGTTGAGCCAGTGCACCCGGTACGGAGGGGTGCCGTCGGCGTGCTCAACCGTGGTGATGATGCCGATCCGCCGTTCGCCGCCGAGACGGACGGCCTCGACTACGACGTGGTCGCCGACATGTGCGTTCATGATGTCCTCCCGTTCGGGCCCCGCCGGACGACGAGCACGGGGCAGTCCGCGTGGTGCAGCAGTTGCATGCCGGTGGAGCCCAGCACGGCGCCGGCGATCAGGCCGTGGCCGTGGCTGCCGATCACCAGCAGCTGGGTGCCGTGCGACACCTCCACCAGCACGGAGGCGGCGCTGTCGGGCGAGACCAGGGTCTCCACCCGCACATCGGGGTACTTGGCCCGCCACGGCGCCAGTTGCACGGCCAGCCGCCCGCGTTCGGCGGCGTCCTGTTCCGGCGTCCGGATCTCGGACGGCGGGATCCGGCCGATCGGCGGCGCCACCGCGGGCACGTAGGAGCGGACCGCGACCAGCCCGGCGCCGCGGTCGGCGGCGGCGGCGAATCCGGCCTCCAGCACCGCGTCGGCGGTCTCGCCGGCCTCCGCGCCCACCGCGACCGGCCCGGTGGCGGCATCGGCCCGGCCGCGTACCACGACGACCGGGCACTTGGCGTGCATGGCCAGCCGCTGGCTGACCGAGCCGAGCATCAGCCCCGCGAACCCGCCCCGGCCGCGGCTGCCGAGCACCAGCAGCTCGGCCGTCTCGGACAGGTGCAGCAGGTGGGTGACCGGGTGCCCGACCGGCACCTGGAAGCCGGCGTCCACACCGGGGGCGATGTCACCGGCCCGGCGGAGCGCCTCCTCGGCGACCATGCCGGCCAGGCGGCGGGACACGTCGAAGTGGTCGCCCTGATAGTCGTAGCGGCTCACGGACCAGTCCCAGTCCAGGACGTAGACGATCCGCAACGGCAGCCGGCGGCGCCCGGCCTCGAGCGCGGCCCAGCGTACGGCGGCGGTGGCGGGTTCGGTGCCGTCGGTTCCGACGACGACGGCCGGTGTCAGCATGGTCATCCTCCCTTGACCCGTGCGGCCCCGCCCCGCCGGCCGAGCACCCCGAGCAGGTCGACGGCGAGGCAGACGAAGAGGGCCACGCCCCAGGAGTTCCAGGGACCCCACGAGACGACGTCCGGGGTGCCCTGGATCAACCAGACGATCAGCCAGATCACGGTCATGGTGACCTCCTCCCGCTGTCCTTTTCACTGTGACCACGGCGCGAGAGGGCAGGGCAGGGCCTTTGGGCCCTGCTCCGGGCGCACCGCGCCGAGCATCGTGAAATCCGGGTTCGACCACTGGAGGTGGGTGATGACACGGTTTCGACGAGCATGATCCGTCCGATGTGCGGCTCGGTGACGTCGTGGTCGGTGTGGACGGTTCCCCGTCCGCCAGGGCCGCGTTGCGCTGGGCGGCCCGGCAGGCCCGGCTGACCGGCGGCCGCGTGTACGCGGTGACGGCCTGGCAGATTCCGGCCTACTACGGGTGGGCGCCGACCGCGCCGTACGACGAGGATCTGGCCGCCGTCGCGGGGAAGACGCTCGGGGTGGCGGTGCACAGTGTGCTGGGCGACGATCCCCCGGATCTGGAGGTGGTGGAGAGAGTGGAACCCGGCCACCCGGCGCAGGTCCTGATCGACCTGTCCGCGCGTGCCGGCCTGCTCGTGGTGGGCAGCCGCGGCCACAGCCCGTTCGCGGGCGCGCTGATCGGCTCGGTCAGCCAGCAGTGCGTGCAGCACGCGCACTGCCCGGTCGTGGTGGTCCGCGGCAATCCGCAGAGGCTGTCCGGCACGGAACGCCCTGTCCACGGCGAGACGGGCGAATGAGGACACGAGCCCGGAAGTGATCTCCGTGGAGGGCACCGGCCGGCGTATCGCGCCGGCCGGTGCCGACTTCGATGGGCCGTGACGTTCGGCCCTGCCCGGATCACTGTGCGTGGGCGAACTCTGGAGTCATGGCTCAGACGATGACGGCTCCGGCCGAGGTCGACGAACGCCAGCCGCCGACCGAACTGTTCCGGCACCTGCGCTCCACACCCCACGGACTGCGGTCTCGGGAAGCGGCGCGCCGATTGACCGTGTACGGACCCAACGAATTGTCGCGCCGCCACGTGCGGCGCTGGCCGCGACAGCTGTTGTCCCAGTTCACCCAGCCACTGGCGGTGCTGCTCATGGTCGCCGCGGTGCTGGCATGGTTCGGCCACGCCCCGGCGCTGGGCCTGGCCGTGGTCGCGGTCATCCTCCTCAACGCCGCCTTCGCGTTCGTGCAGGAGCGGCAGGCCGAACGCGCCGTCGAGGCGCTGGCCGCCTTCCTGCCGATGTCGGCGCGGGTGTACCGCGACGGTGTGCTGGTCGAGGTCCCGGCCCGCGACCTGGTGCCGGGCGACGTCATGGAGATCGCCGAGGGGGACCGGGTCAGCGCCGACGCCCGGCTGATCGACGGTTCCGTGGCGGTCGACCTGTCCACTCTCAACGGCGAGTCCCTGCCGGCGATCCGGACCGCCGATCTGGAACACGTCCCGGGCCCTCTGCTGGAGGCCCGGGAACTCGTCTTCAGCGGCACCTCCTGCACCGCCGGGCAGGCCCGGGCCGTGGTCACCCACACCGGCATGCACACCGAGATCGGCCGGATCGCCGCCCTGTCGCAGCGCGGGCACACCGAACCCAGCCCGCTGGAACGGCAGGTCCGCAAGGCCACCTGGATCATCGCGGCGGTGGCGGTCGCCGCCGGCGCGGCGTTCCTGCCGATCGGCGTGCTCGCCGGCCTGGGCTGGACCGCGGCGATCACCTTCTCCATCGGGCTGATCGTGGCGAACGTGCCGGAAGGGCTGCTGCCCACCATCACCCTGGCGCTGGCCGCCGGGGTCCGCGAGCTGGCCCGCGCCGGCGCCGTCGTGAAGCGGCTGTCCGCAGTGGAGACCCTCGGATCGACCACCGTCATCTGCACCGACAAGACCGGCACGCTCACCGAGAACCGGATGCGGGTCACCCGGCTGTGGGTGGCCGGCCGGGAACAGGACGCCACCACCGCGGGCCGCGACCGGCTCTGCCGGGAACTGGCCACCGCCGCGGCCACCTGCACCACCGCCCATCTGGCCGGCGACGGGGCGCCCGCGGACAGCGGTGACCCCACCGAGCTGGCGCTGCTGCGGCTGGCGGCCGCCCTCGGCGTCCCGGTCCGGGCCGCCGAACGCGACGGCTCACGCACCACCCTGTACGCCTTCGACCCGCGCACCAAACGGATGTCCACCGTGCACGGCGGGCATCTGTACCTCAAGGGCGCACCCGAGTCGGTGCTCCCGCTGTGCGACCGCCACCTCGACGCCGCCGGCCGGTTCGCCGCGCTGACCCCGCCGGTACGCGCGGAGGCGACCCAGGTCGTCGACCGGTACGCCCGCACCGGCCTGCGGGTTCTCGCCGTGGCCCAGCGGGTGGCGGCGCCCGCCCTCCTGAACGCCGGGCGGGACGGCGCCGAGACCGGGCTCACCCTGCTCGGCCTGGTGGCCATGGTGGACCCGCCCCGGCAGGCGGTGCCCGAGGCGGTGACCGCCGCCCACCGGGCCGGGATCACCGTGCACGTCATCACCGGCGACTACGGCCCCACCGCCGCGGAGATCGCCGCCGAGGTCGGCATCGGCGCCGGCGGCCGTGTCGTCACCGGCGAGGAACTGGAGCGGATGGGCGACGCCGAGCTGGACCGGGTGCTCGCCGAGGGCAGGGAGATCGTCTTCGCGCGTTCGTCGCCGGAGAGCAAGCTGCGCATCTGCGAGGCGCTGCGCGCGGAGGGCCACATCGTGGCGATGACCGGCGACGGCGTGAACGACGCCCCGGCGCTGCGCCGCGCCGACATCGGCGTCGCGATGGGACGCAGCGGCACGGACGTCGCCCGGGAGGCGGCGACGATGGTGCTCACCGACGACAACTTCGCCACGATCGTACGGGCGGTGGAAGCCGGCCGCCGGGTCTACGACAACGTGCGCAAGTTCGTGCTCTACATCTTCGCCCACGCCGTACCGGAGGTCGTGCCCTTCCTGGTCTTCGCGTTGTCCGGTGGCGCCGTCCCGCTGCCGCTGACGGTCCTGCAGATCCTCGCCATCGACCTGGGTACCGAGACGCTGCCCGCGCTGGCGCTGGGCCGCGAGCGGGCCGAGCCGGGGCTGATGGACCGGCCGCCGCGACCTCGCCGGGCCGGTGTGATCGACGCCCGGCTGCTGTGGCGGGCGTGGGCGCTGCTCGGGATCACCTCCGCGGTGCTGGTGCTGGCCGGGTTCTTCTTCGTGCTCCTGCGCGGCGGCTGGCGCCCGGGCGCCGAACTGACCGGCCCGGCGTACGCGCGAGCCACCACGATGACCTTCGCCGGGATCGTGGCCTGCCAGATCGGGACCGCGTTCGCGTCCCGCACCGATCACGCGGCGCTGCGGACCATCGGTGTGTTCAGCAACCGGCTGCTGCTCGGCGGGATCGCCTTCGAGCTGGCTTTCGCCGCCGCGCTCATCTACCTGCCGCCCCTGCAGGCGGTCTTCGGCACGGCCGCTCTCGGCGCCGCCGAGCTGGCGTTCCTCGTGCCGTTCCCGCTGCTGGCCTGGGGCGTCGACGAGATCTACCGCGCGCGGCGACGCCGCCGCGGTCCCCACCCGGAGGAGGCGCCATCATGCGAGTCCGCGACATCATGACCAGCCCGGTCCACTTCACCTGGTACGACGCTCCGGTGGAGAGCGCCGCCGACCAGATGACCACCCACGACGTGACGGCGCTGCCGGTGCTGGGCGCCGACGGCCGGCTGGTCGGGGTGGTCAGCGACGGCGACCTGCTCTGGCATCGGGTACCCGCCGAACCGGATGCCGATCCGGGCCGGCACCCGGACACCGAACCGACGTTCCGGCTCGGCACGGTGGTGCAGGTGATGTCGGAGTATCCGGTCACCACCACGCCCGGCACGGACGTGGCCGACGCCGCGCAACTGATGCTCGACCACGACGTGCGCAGCCTTCCGGTGCTGGAGACCGGCGCGGTGGTCGGCATGGTGAGCCGCCGCGACATCCTCAAGGCGATGGTCCGCGACGACGGCACGCTCACCGCCGACGTGCAGACGCGACTGGACGACTACGCGGGCCACCCCGGACTGTGGCGGGCCGAGGTGAACGCCGGCGTCGCCGTGGTCTACGGCCGTTACCCGAACGAGCAGCAGCGCATGGTGGTGGCCCTGCTCGCCCGTACCGTGCCCGGGGTCTCCGCGGTCCGGTTGCGGCACGAGCCGGATCGCGGGCCCAACGGCACTGTCACCACTGGTGACCGAGTGGTCGCATAGAGGTAGAGGCGCCGGCGCGCCGCCGGCGCCCCCGGCATTGTCGGAGGTGCCGCCATGAGAGATCGCAGTGATTTCAGAACCGAGACGGAGGCCCGCCGGCACCGTGATGCCGTGGCGCGGCCCAACCGCTTCAGTCAGGTGATCAACCGGTACCTGGGCGCGGTGAGCTACCCGGATCCGTACGCGGACCGGCCCGCCCCGGCGCCGGCCGCACAACCCCGGCCGGCGCCCGGCGGCGGACGGGTGCTGGTCGGCGTCGACGACAGCCCGATCAGCTGTGTCGCGGTCGACCACGCCGCCATCGAGGCGGAACTGCACGGCTGGGAGCTGCACCTGGTCACCGTGCGCCACCGTGCGGGCGACCCGGCCGGGGAGGCGCTGCTGCGCCGGCTCACCGACCGGGTGCACGCCAGCTCGCCGGCGGTCGTGGTGACCGCACGGGTCGCTGTCGGCGCCCACCCGGCGCAGATCCTGTCGGCCGAGGCGGCCGGCGCCGGCCTGCTGGTGGTGGGCCACCGGCACGGGCGCGCCACCACGACCCTGGGCCGCAGCGTCGCCGACCGGGTCGCCCGCCACCACACCGGCCCGGTCCTGGTGGTCCGCATGCCGGGCTGGCCGTCCGGGCCGGAGTTCGGCAAGCGGCCGCTGGTCGTCGCGGTGGACGGCTCGCCGGAGTCCGAGACGGCGGTCGCCTTCACCTTCGCCGAGGCGCGGGCCCGCGCATGCGACGTCAACCTGCTGCACCTGGCCGGCTCCGGTGATCTGGTCCGCCGCCTGGAGATCCACGACGGCGTGCCGGTGCATCACCGGATCATCTCCGGCGATCCCGCCACGGCCCTCATCGAGGAATCCGGGCGGGCCGCCGCGGTGATCCTCGGCCGGCAGGCGCACGTCCCGCTCGCGGGCTCGGCGCTCGCCCCGGCCGTCGCGCTGCTGCCGCAGCGGGCGTACTGCCCGGTGTTCCTGGTCGGCTGAGCCGGCTCACCGCCGAGTCAGGAGAGAGAAGCCATGGAGGTCCTGCTCGTCATCGTCCTGGTCGTGCTGTTGATGCGGTCGGTGGACGGCATCGCCCGGTACCTTGCGGGGCGCCCGCCCCGGCGGCGCCCGGCGCCGCTGCCGCCCGGCCCCTGCCTCGCGGCGCTGCTGGCCCTGCCACCGCCCCGCCCGGAGACCACCCCGCCGCCCGTGCCGCATCCCGGCCCGGAGAGCACGCTGCCGCCTGTGCCGCAGCCCGGCCCGGAGAGCACGCTGCCGCCCGTGCCGCATCCCGGCCCGGAGAGCACGCTGCCGCCTGTGCCGCAGCCCCGCCTGGAGAGCACGCTGCCGCCCGTGCCGCAGCCTGGCCAGGAGAGCACGCTGCCGGCCGTGCGGCAACCCGGCTCGGAGACCGTTCTGTTCGACCGGCTGCGTGCCGGGCGGATCAGCCAGGAGGAGTACCGGTCCGCGGTGGCGGCGATCGCCGCCGCGGACGCCCGCGCCCACCCGCTGCGCGCCCCGATTCGCTGAGCGGACCTCCGGCCCGCCGGGATCAGGACTTTCAGCCCTGTGGTGTGACCGGGCGGTAGCGCACGGTGAGGGAAGGGAGTGAGCGAATGCTCCCGAAGGATGCCGCGGCGGCGGTTTCGCCGCAACGGTGGGCGGAGCCGTCTCGGGGGCGACGGCGTCAGCCCGGGTTCCGGCCGGTCGTTGCCGGATGGCCGGAACCCGTCGCCGGCTTCCGGCCGGATCCGAGACGATCCCTCCCCGCCGGAGGCCGGCACCCCAGCGAACAGGCGAAGGCACGCAGGCTCCGAGGAGGCGCCATGCGAACCGGAGACACCGCTCAACTGATCGACATGGCCGGCCTCGAGGCGCTCTTCGGCGCCCTGCACGAGCGGGACTACACGATCATCGGCCCGGCTGTACGCGACGGAACCGTCACGATGGCCGAACTGGACACCGCCGCCGAACTCCCGTGGGGCTGGAGCGCCGACACCGAACCCGGCCGCTACCGACTGCGCCGGCGTGCCGACGAGGCCGGTTTCGCGCACTGCGCCGGCCCGCAATCGGTCAAGAACGTCCTGCACCCGCCCCGGGCCCGGCTGTGGTCGGCCGACCGCACCGCCGACGGGATCACCACCACCGGCCCGGAACCGCCGGCCGAGCGGTACGCCCTGGTCGGCGTCCACCCCTGTGACGTGGCCGCGCTCGCCGTCCTGGACCGGGTGCTGGCCCACGGCGAGCACCCGGACCCGGTCTACACCGCCCGCCGCGACGGCACCCTCGTGGTCACCGCCGAGTGCACCGAACCCGGCGGCACCTGCTTCTGCGCCTCGATGGGCACCGGGCCGGCCGCCACCGGCGGATACGACCTGGCCCTCACCGAACTGATCGACGGCGGCCACCGCTTCCTGATCCGGGCCGGCTCCCCGGCCGGCGCCGACCTGCTCGCGCTGCTGCCTGCCCGCCCGGCGAGCCCCACCGACGTCGCCGCCGCGGACACCGCCGTCGAGCACGCCGCCGCCACCATGCCACGTCGCATGCCGGACCGGCCGCTGCCGGAGCTGATCGCCGCCAACCGGGAGTCCCCGTACTGGGCCGACGTCGCCTCCCGTTGCCTCACCTGCGGCAACTGCACGATGGTGTGCCCCACCTGCTTCTGCGTCAGCACCACGGACGTCACCGACCTGAGCGGCGAGCACGCCGAACGGTGGCGGCAGTGGGACTCCTGCTTCAGCGTCGGCTTCTCCTACCTGCACGGCGGCCCGGTACGCCCTGGCGGCGCCTCCCGCTACCGGCAGTGGATCAGTCACAAGCTGGGCACCTGGCACGAGCAGTTCGGGATGTCCGGCTGCGTCGGCTGCGGGCGCTGCACCGCCTGGTGCCCGGCCGGCATCGACATCACCCGCGAGGCCGCCGCCCTGGCCGGTGACCCGTCATGACCCACCGCACCGAGCAGCACCCGGCCGCGGCTGACGTCGGTCCTGGCACGCGAGGGCCGGGCGGGCATGGCCGGGCCGGCACAGCCATGACCGACCGCACCGAGCAGCACCCGGCCGCGGCTGACGTCGGTCCTGGCACGCGAGGGCCGGGCGGGCATGGCCGGGCCGGCACAGCCATGACCACGGCCACCGCGACCGGCGTGATCCCGTGGCCCTGCCGGGTGACGGCGCGGTGGGAGGACACCGCCGACACGGTCACGCTGGAACTCGACCCGGCCGGTGAGGGCCTGCCGGAGTTCGGGCCGGGGCAGTTCGCGATGCTCACCGCGTACGGGATCGGGGAAGTGCCCATCTCGGTGAGCGGGAGCCGCGGCACCCGGCTGATCCACACCATCCGCGCGGTCGGCGCGGTGACACGTGCCCTGTGCGCGGCCGCGCCCGGCGACCTGATCGGCGTGCGCGGCCCGTTCGGCACCGGCTGGGATGTCGGCGCGGCGGCCGGCCACGACGTGCTCGTGGTGGCCGGCGGGATCGGCCTGGCCCCGCTGCGCCCGGTCGTCGAGCGGCTGCTGGCCGATCGCCGGTCCTTCGGGCATGTCGCGGTCCTGGCCGGCGCCCGGCGGCCGGGTGACCTGCTCTACCCGGGCGACCTGCGGCGCTGGGCGGCACACGCGCGGGTCGAGGTGATCGTGGACCGGGCCGCCCCCGGTTGGCGGGGCCGGGTCGGCCTGGTCACCGAGCTGATCCCGGCGGCCGGGGTGGACGCCGGGCGGGCCGTGGCGTACGTCTGCGGCCCCGAGACGATGATGCGGGCGACCGCCCGGGCCCTGCTGGAGCGGGGTGTTCCGGCGCAGCGGGTGTGGCTGTCGCTGGAACGCGCCATGCGCTGCGGCGCCGGCTGGTGCGGCCACTGCCAGCTCGGCCCGCTGCTGATCTGCCGGGACGGACCGGTCGTCGGCTGTCCGGTGGCCGAGCCGCTGCTGAACGTCCGGGAGTTGTGATGCCGACCCTGGCGGTGTGGAAGTTCGCGTCCTGCGACGGCTGTCAGCTGAGCCTGCTGGACTGCGAGGACGAACTGCTCGCGGTGGCCGGGCGGGTGCGGATCGCGCACTTCCCGGAGGCGACCCGCGCCTCGGAGCCGGGCCCCTACGACATCTCGCTGGTGGAGGGCTCGATCACCACGCCCGGCGACGCCCGCCGGATCCACGAGATCCGGGCGATGTCCAGGCTGCTGATCACCATCGGCGCGTGCGCCACCGCCGGGGGTGTGCAGGCGCTGCGCAACTCCGCCGACGTCGCCGAGTACGCCTCGGTGGTCTACGCCCGCCCCGAGTACCTGGACACGCTGGCCACCTCCACGCCGATCGCCGCGCACGTCGACGTGGACTACGAGTTGCACGGCTGCCCGATCGACCGGGGCCAGCTGCTGGAGACGATCGGCGCGCTGCTGGTGGGCCGCGAACCGGACCTGCCGGCGCACAGCGTCTGCTTCGAGTGCAAGCGCCGCGAGAACGTCTGTGTGGTGGTGGCGTACGGCGAGCCGTGCCTCGGGCCGGTGACCCGGGCCGGGTGCGGGGCGATCTGTCCCGCGTTCCGGCGCGGCTGCTTCGGCTGCTTCGGCCCGGCCGAGACACCCAACGACGAGGCGGAGGCGGCGCTGCTGCGGTCCGCCGGCATGTCCGGCCCGGACATCGAACAGATGCGCCACCTGTTCGACCCGGCCACCGAACCGGAGGGAGCGACGCCATGAGCCACCGACACGACCGGCTCATCGACGTGCCGGGACTGGCCCGGGTGGAGGGCGAGGGCGCCATGCACGTCCGGGTCCGCGACGGTGAGGTCGAGGACGTGCGCCTGGAGATCTACGAGCCGCCCCGCTTCTTCGAGGCGTTCCTGCGCGGGCGCCGGCACACCGAGCCGCCCGACATCACCGCCCGGATCTGCGGGATCTGCCCGGTGGCGTACCAGATGAGCGCCTGCGCCGCGATCGAGGACGCCTGCGGGGTGACCGTGCCGCCGGGCATCGCGGCGCTGCGCCGGCTGCTCTACTGCGGCGAGTGGATCGAGAGCCACGTCCTGCACATCTACCTGCTGCACGCCCCGGACTTCCTCGGCTACGACAGCGCCCTGGACCTGGCTCGCGACCGTCGCGACCTGGTGGAACGCGGGCTGGCGTTGAAGAGGACCGGCAACGACCTGATGGAGGCGATCGGAGGCCGGGCCATCCATCCGGTCAACGTGCGGGTGGGCGGCTTCTACCGGGCCCCGGCGCCGGCTGACCTGGCGCCGCTGCGGGAACGGCTGCGTGCCGCCCTCGACCAGGCGCTGGAGACCGTCCGGTGGGTGGCCGGCTTCGACTTCCCGCCGTTCCACCACGACCACGAGATGCTCGCGCTGACCGAGCCGGGCCGGTACGCCATCGAGTCCGGGTCGGTCGTCACCACCGGCGGGTGTGAGTTCGGCGTGCGCGACTTCGAGCGGCACGTCGTCGAGGAGCACGTGCCGCACTCCACCGCACTGCACGCCCACCTGGCCGGCCGAGGCCGCTACCTGACCGGGCCGGCCGCCCGCTACACCCTCAACCACCGGTGGCTCTCGCCGTTGGCGAAGGAGGCGGCCGAGGCCGCCGGGCTCGGCACGCAGTGCCGCAATCCCTACCGTGGCATCGTGGTCCGGGCCGTCGAGACGGTGTACGCCGTGGAGGAGGCGATCCGCCTCATCGACGCCTACGAGCCGCCGTCGTCGCCCGCGGTCCGGGTGCCACCCCGCGCCGCCGTCGGATACGGCGCCACCGAGGCGCCCCGCGGCACCCTGTTCCACCGGTACGAGCTGGACGCCGACGGGCTGATCACCTCCGCCCGGATCGTGCCGCCGACCGCCCAGAACCAGGCCGCCGTCGAGGACGACCTGGCCCGCTTCGTGGCCGGCCGGCTCGACCTGGACGACGAGCGCCTCACCCACCAGTGCGAGCAGGCGATCCGCAACTACGACCCGTGCATCTCCTGCGCCACCCACTTCCTCGACCTGCATGTGGACCGGGGCGCCACGGCCGGCGGCGTCACGGGCGAGGGCCGGGAGGCGCCGCGATGAACGGGCGACGGGTGGTGATCGGGGTGGGCAACGAGTACCGCCGCGACGACGGCTTCGGCCCCCGGGTGGTGGCCGAACTCGCGGTCCGGCGCCGGCACGACCCCCGGCTCGCCGGTGTGGAGCTGCGGGTCAGCGACGGCGAGCCGGCCCGCATGCTGGAGGCCTGGACCGGCGCGGACGTGGCCGTGGTGGTCGACGTGGCCCGCGGCGGCACGCCCGGCGAATGGACCGAGCTGACCCTGCCGCCGACCGCCGAGCCGGCCACTTCCGGCCACGGCTTCGGGCTGGGCG
Source organism: Actinoplanes sp. NPDC049802 (assembly GCF_040656595.1). Taxonomy (NCBI): domain Bacteria; kingdom Bacillati; phylum Actinomycetota; class Actinomycetes; order Micromonosporales; family Micromonosporaceae; genus Actinoplanes; species Actinoplanes sp. NPDC049802. Next base: position 306,469 of record NZ_JBFAMR010000001.1, on the reverse strand, counting down.
CCACCGTGGCCCTGGCCCGCGAACTGGACCGGCTGCCCCGCCGCCTGGTGGCGGTGGTGGCGTACGGACGGGAGTTCGGGTTCGGCGCCGGGCTCACTGACGCGGTGGCCGCCGCGGTGCGCCCGGTCGCCGACCGTGTCTGCGAGCTGGGGGCGCCCTCATGAACGCGTGGTCGGTCCGCGTCCGCGGCACGGTGCAGGGGGTCGGGTTCCGGCCGTTCGTACACCGGATCGCCACCGGGCTGAGCCTGGACGGCGCGGTCCGCAACGTGGGCGGGGACGTGCTGATCGAGGTCGGCGGCCCGGAGGCGGCCGTCTCCCGGCTGGTGGAGGCGCTGCGCGATCAGGCTCCGCCGGCGGCCCGGGTGGCCGAGGTGATCGTGGCCCCGGCCGCGGTGGCGCCGCCGCCCGGCTTCCGGGTCACCGGAAGCGGCGACGCGGACGTGACCGCCGGATTCGCCGGGCTCCCGCCCGACCTGGCCACCTGCGACGACTGCCTGCGTGAGCTGTTCGACCCGGCGGACCGCCGCTTCCGGTACCCGTTCATCAACTGCACGAACTGCGGGCCGCGCGCCACCATCGTGGACGAGCTGCCGTACGACCGGGTGCGCACCGCGATGGCGGGCTTCCCGCTTTGCCGGCGCTGCGCGGCCGAGTACCGCGACCCGGCCGACCGGCGGTTCCACGCCGAACCGGTGGCCTGCCCGGTCTGCGGGCCGCGGCTGACCTGGCACGCCGGGAAGCGGTCCGCCTACGGCGACCAGGCGTTGACCGTGGCCGCCGGGGCGATCGCGGTCGGGCGGATCGTCGCGGTCAAGGGACTCGGCGGTTACCAGCTGATCTGTGACGCCACCGACCCGGCCGTGGTGGAGCGGCTGCGCCACCGCAAGCAGCGGCCCCGGAAACCGTTCGCCGTGATGGTGGCCGATCTGGGCGCGGCGCACGCGGTGGCCGACCTCTGCCCGGCCGGCTGGGCGGCGCTGACCTCGCCGGCCCGGCCGGTCGTGCTGCTGCCGTCGCGTACCGGATCCCCGGTGGCGGCCGCCGTCATGCCGGGGGTGGACCGGGTGGGGCTGTTCCTGCCGTGTACGCCGTTGCACCACCTGCTGCTGCGCGCGGTCGGCCGTCCGCTCGTGGTGACCAGCGGCAACCGTGCCGACGAGCCGATCGCCATCGACGACGCCGACGCGGCCGGGCGGCTCGCCGGGATCGCCGACGGGTTGCTGAGCCACGACCGGCCGATCCGGGCCCGCTACGACGACTCGGTGGTGCACATCGCCGCCGGGGCCGCCCGGATGCTGCGCCGGGCCCGCGGCTACGCGCCCGGCGCGTTGCCCCTGCCGGTTCCCGCGCGACGGCCGGTGCTGGCGGTCGGCGCGCAGCTCAAGCACACCTTCACGCTGGCGCGCGGGGACCGGGCGCTGGTCGGCCCGCACGGCGGCGACCTGTCCGACGCCGACACCCTGGAGGCGTTCCGGGCGACCGTGGCCCAGTTGAGCCGCCTGCACCGGTTCGAGCCGTGGGCGGTCGCCCACGACCTGCACCCGGATTACCTGTCCACGGCGTACGCCCGGGAGACCGCCACCGGGCAGCGGCTGATCGGCGTCCAGCATCACCACGCGCACGTGGTGTCGTGCGCCGCCGAGCACGATGTCGCCGGACCGTTCCTGGGGATCGCGTACGACGGTCTCGGCTACGGCGACGACGGCCGGCTGTGGGGCGGTGAGCTGCTGCTGGCCACCTACACCGGGTTCCGCCGGCTGGGCCGGTTCGGGCGGGCGCCGTTGCCCGGCGGGCAGGCCGCGGTCCGCCGCCCGGCCCGCACCGCTCTGGGCTACCTGTACGGCGGTGAGTTCCCGGTGCCGGACGGCCCGGCGCCCGCGCTGTGCCGCCGGATGCCCGCCGCCGAGCAGGCCGTCGTCCGGCGGATGATCCAACGGCGGGTGAACAGCCCGTACGCCTCCAGCGCGGGCCGGTTCCTGGACGCCGCCGCCGCGCTGCTCGGCATCCGTGACGACAACGGCTACGAGGGCGAGGCCGCGATTCTGCTGGAGGCCGCCGCGCACCGGGCCACCGGGCACCCGGGCCCGCTGCCGTGGCGGCTGACCCGGGTGGACGGCCTGTGGGTCTACGACTGGTCCGGCACTCTGGGCGCCCTGCTGCGGCGCGGCGCCGCCGGGGAACCGGCCGCCGACCTGGCGCTGGCCGTGCACCGCGTGCTGGTGGACGTGACCGTGGAACTGTGCGGCCGGGCCGCGGAGAGCACCGGCGTACGGGTGGTCTGCCTGTCCGGCGGCTGTCTGCAGAACCGCATCCTGGCCGGCGCGCTGCCGGGGGCGTTGCGCGCCGCCGGCCTGACCGCGCTGCTCAACCGGGACGTGCCGGCCGGTGACGGCGGCATCAGCTACGGGCAGGCGGTGGTCGCCGCGGCCCGGATCGCCGGGGGAGGATGACATGTGCCTGGGCATTCCCGGCCTGGTGACCGGGGTCGAGCAGCGGGACGGGCTGCGGGTCGGCACGGTCGACTTCGGCGGCGTCCGCAAACGGGTCTGCCTCGCCTACGCCCCGGAGGCGACGGTCGGCGACTACGTGATCGTCCACGTCGGCTTCGCGATCAGCGTGGTCGACGCCGCTGAGGCGCGGCGCACCCTCGCGGTGCTGCGGGCCATGGGCGACGTCCTCGACCGGGAGCTGGGGCCGTGAAGTACCTCGACGAGTACCGCGATCCCGGCCTGGCCCGGCTGCTGCTCGCCGAGCTGCGCCGGGTCACCACCCGCCCGTGGACGCTCATGGAGGTCTGCGGTGGGCAGACCAACACCATCGTGCGGCAGGGCATCGACGAGTTGCTGCCCGGCGGCATCCGGATGATCCACGGGCCGGGCTGCCCGGTCTGCGTCACCCCGCTCGAGGTGCTGGACCGGGCCATGGCGATCGCGCGGACACCCGGGACGATCCTGACCAGCTTCGGTGACATGCTGCGGGTGCCCGGGTCCCGTACCGATCTGCTGGCCCTGCGGGCTCGCGGCGCCGACGTGCGGATCGTCTACTCGCCGATGGACGCCGTGACGCTGGCCCGCGACAACCCGGACCGGCAGGTGGTGTTCCTGGCCGTCGGGTTCGAGACGACCGCGCCGGCCAACGCGATGGCCGTGCTGCACGCCGCCGCCCTCGGCCTCACCAACTTCAGCGTCCTGGTCAGCCACGTGCTGGTGCCGCCGGCGATGACCGCCGTGCTGCGCGCCCCCGGCTGCCGGGTGCAGGGCTTCCTCGCCGCCGGGCACGTCTGTGCCGTGATGGGCTGGACCGAGTACGAGCCGATGGCCGCCGAGTTCCGGGTGCCCATCGTGGTCACCGGCTTCGAGCCGCTGGACCTGCTGGAGGGCATCCTGATGACGGTCCGGCAGCTGGAGCAGGGCCGGCACGAGGTGGAGAACCAGTACGCCCGGGCGGTCCGCCGGGACGGCAACACCGTGGCGCGGGCCGCCGTCCGGCGGGTGTTCCGGGTCACCGACCGGGCCTGGCGGGGCATCGGCGTCATCCCGGCCAGCGGTCTCGCCCTGGCCGGCGAGTTCGCCGCGTTCGACGCCGAACGCCGCTTCGACGTGGGCCGGCTGGTGGCGCGCGAGCATCCGGACTGTGTGGCCGGTGACATCCTGACCGGCGCGAAGACGCCACTCGACTGCGCCGCCTACGGCATCACCTGCACACCCCGGACGCCGCTGGGCGCGCCGATGGTCTCCGCCGAGGGCACCTGCGCCGCCTACCACAACGCCGGACGCCGACAGGAGGACCGTCATGCGCCACGTTGACCCGACCGCCGGAACCTGCCCCACCCCGCTGCCGGAGACCGAGCGGGTGCTGCTCGGGCACGGGTCCGGCGGGCGGCTGTCCGCCGAGCTGATCGGCCGGGTGCTGGTCCCGGCGCTCGGCGCGGCCACGCCCGGCGGCCCGCTCGAGGACGCCGCGGTGGTCCGGGTGGGCGAGTCCGATCTGGCTCTGAGCACCGACGCGTACGTGGTGGACCCGCTGTTCTTCCCGGGTGGCGACATCGGCTCGATGGCCGTCCACGGCACCGTCAACGACCTGGCCATGCGCGCCGCCATGCCGGTGGCGCTGACCGTGGCGTACGTGGTCGAGGAGGGCCTGCCGATGCCGGTGCTGCGGTCGGTGGCCGAGTCGGCCGGGGCGGCGGCCGCAGCGGCCGGTGTCCCGATCGTCACCGGCGACACCAAGGTGGTCGGCCGGGGCGCCGCCGACCGGCTCTTCGTGATCACGGCGGGGCTGGGCCGGCGGCTGCCGGGCACGGCCCCGTCGGTGGCGGCCGCCCGGCCCGGCGACGCGGTGCTGCTGTCCGGCCCGATCGGCGCGCACGGCGTCACCGTGCTCAGCACCCGGGAGGGGCTGGGTTTCGAGGCCGACCTCGTCTCGGACAGCCGCCCGCTGCACCGGCTGGTCGCGGCGATGGTGGCGGCCGGCGGCGCGGCCGTGCACGCGCTGCGTGACCCGACCCGGGGCGGCCTGGCGTCGGCGCTCAACGAGATCGCCGCGGCTTCCCGGGTCGGTGTCGAGATCGACGAGCGGGCGCTGCCGGTGCCGGAGCCGGTGCGGGCCGCCTGCGAGATGCTCGGCCTGGACCCGGCGTACGTGGCGAACGAGGGCTGCCTGGTGGCGTTCGTCGCGCCGGACCGGGCGGACGCGGTGCTGGCCGCGATGCGTGCCCGCCCGGAGGGCGGGCAGGCGGTCCGGATCGGCACGGCGTGTGCCGGCGGCCCGGTGGTGGTCCGGACCGCCGTCGGCTCGCGCCGGGTCCTCGACGTGCTGCTCGGCGAGCAACTGCCCCGGATCTGCTGAGCCGGCCCCGGGCGGGCCGGTCAGCCCACCCAGTGCCCGGAGTTGCGCCGGTGCTCGGTGAACGCCAGGTAGGTCTCGCCCTGCTCCTGGGCCTTCTGCTCGGCACGCCGCAGCGCCTGGCCGGCCGCGGACAGCCGCCAGCGCCACAGCGCGGTGGCGTTGAGTTCGTGGGGAGTCATCTTCCGGTAGCGCGGGTCGTGGCGGCCGGCCAGGACCCACACCCGTTCGGTCTCCTGGCGCAGGCCGGCCCGCCAGCGCTCGCGCAGCCACTCCGCCTTCCGCAGGCAGGCGCGGGCCCGGACGTTCCACGGCACGTCGCAGTACCGGTATCCGTGCGGCACCGGCAGCGGCCAGTACTCCGGGTCGGCCGGCTGCGGCGCGATCAGGAGCCCGGCGCACGGCACGACCCCGTTGGGGGCCGCCAGCGGGCAGCCACCGGACCGGTCGGGGCCGGGGCAGACCCGGATGAGTTCGCCGGTGGCGGGATGCAGAACGCGAATTCCGTCGGTCCTCATCGCCTCAGCCTCCTTGCTCAAGCGTGACGAACGTCAGCGGCGGGCGTCGGCCGGGAACCGCTCCGGGCCGTGCGCCGCCATCTCCTCGTACCGGATCCAGCGCTGGTCGGCCGCCTCCTGCGCGAGCCGGGCCAAGCGGTCCGCCTCGGCCGGGTCGGTGTCACGCAGCTGCCGGAACCGCAGCTCGCCCTCGGTGAAGTCGGCCAGGGGCCGGCTCGGCCGGGGACAGTCGAGCAGGAACGGGTTGGCGCCGGCGGCCCGCAGCAGCGGGTCGTAGCGCATCAGCGGCCAGTAGCCGGTGGCCACCGCCAGCTGCTGCCGGGTCAGGCCGTCGCGCATGTCGAAGCCGTGGGCGATGCAGTGCGCGTACGCGATGACCAGCGACGGCCCGTCGTACGCCTCCGCCTCGCGCAGCGCCTGGAGGGTCTGCTGCGGGTCGGCGCCCATCGCGACCCGGGCCACGTACACGTTGCCGTAGGCGATCGCCTGCAACGCCAGATCCTTCTTCGGGGTGGTCTTGCCGCCGGCGGCGAACCGGGCGACCGCCGACAGCGGGGTCGCCTTGGACATCTGCCCGCCGGTGTTGGAGTAGACCTCGGTGTCCAGCACCAGCACGTTGACGTCGCGGCCACTGGCCAGCACGTGGTCCAGGCCGGCCGCGCCGATGTCGTACGCCCACCCGTCCCCGCCCACGATCCACACGCTGCGGCGCACCAGGTGGTCCAGCACGCTGGACAGGTCGGCGACGGCCGGTTCGGCGGGGTCCAGCCCGGCCAGTCGTTCCCGCAGCCGGGTCAGGCGCTCGCGCTGCGCGGCGAACTCCGACTCGTGGCGTTGCGGCGCGGCCAGCAGACCGTCCACCAGATCCGGGCCGACCCGGTCGCGCAGTTCCCGCAGCCGGGTCTCGGCCAGACCCCGGTGCAGGTCGGCGGCGAGCCGGAAGCCGAGCCCGAACTCGGCGTCGTCCTCGAACAGCGAGTTCGACCAGGCCGGGCCGCGTCCCTCGGCGTTGCGGGTCCACGGTGTGGTGGGCAGGTTGCCGCCGTAGATCGACGAGCAGCCGGTGGCGTTCGCGACCATCAGCCGGTCGCCGAACAGTTGGGACAGCACCTTCAGGTACGGCGTCTCGCCGCAACCGGTGCAGGCCAGCGAGAACTCGAACAGCGGCTGCAGGAACTGGGCGCCGCGGACGGTGCCGAAGTCGACCCGGGAGCGGTCGGCGTACGGCAGCGTCTCGAAGTGGGCGATGGCGGCGCGTTGCGGCTCGAGTTGCGGCTCCCGCGGCCGCAGGTCGATCGCGGCGACCGGGCAGGCCTCGGCGCACAGCCCGCACCCGGTGCAGTCCTCCAGATAGACCTGCAGCGTGTAGGCGGTGCCGGGCAGGCCGCGGGCGTTCAGTTCGGCCGACCGGAACCCGTCCGGCGCGCCGGCCAGCAGGTCGGCGTCGTAGAACTTGGACCGGATGACGCTGTGCGGGCAGACGAACGCGCACGCGCCGCACTGGATGCAGGTCTGCGGATCCCAGGTGGCGACCTGGTCGGCGATGTTGCGTTTCTCGTAGGCGGTGGTGCCGCCCGGGTAGGTGCCGTCGGCGGGCAGCGCGCTCACCGGCAGCCGGTCGCCGCGCCCGGCCATCATGGCGGCGGTGACCTCGCGGACGAACCGGGGCGCCCCGTCCGGGACGACCGGCGGCGGCTGCCGGGTGGCGGTCGCCCGTCCCGGTACGGGCACGGCGTGCAGGGCGGCGAGCGTGGCGTCGACGGCGGCGTGGTTGCGGGCGACCACGTCCGGGCCGCGCCGGGCGTACGTCTTGGTGATGGCCTGCTTGACGCGGGTGACCGCCTCGTCCCGCGGGAGCACCCCGGAGATGGCGAAGAAGCAGGTCTGCAGCACGGTGTTGCTGCGCCCGGGCAGGCCCGCGGCGGCCGCGACCCGGTCGGCGTCGATCGCGTAGACGGTCAGGTCCCGGGCGATGATCTGTTCCTGGACCGGGCGCGACAGCGCCTGCCAGACGTCGTCGGCGTTGCTGTTGAGCAGCAGGGTGCCGCCCGGTGCGGCGTGGTCCAGCACGTCCACCCGGTCGAGCAGGCCGCTGTGGTGGCAGGCCACGAAACCGGCCCGGGAGATCAGGTACGGGGCGCGGATCGGTTCCGGCCCGAACCGCAGGTGCGAGACGGTGAGCCCGCCGGACTTCTTGGAGTCGTAGACGAAGTAGCCCTGTGCGTGGGTGCCCGGGCCGGCGGCCAGGATCTTGATGGTGTTCTTGTTGGCGCCGACCGTGCCGTCCGAGCCGAGCCCGAAGAACACCGCCCGGGTGGTCGTGGCCGGTTCGATGTCCAGGTCGGTCCAGGGCAGGCTGGTGCCGCTCACGTCGTCGACGATGCCGACGGTGAACCGGGGCCGGGGCCGGTCGGCGGCCAGTTCGTCCAGCACCGCGGCGACCATGCCGGGGGTGAACTCCTTGGAGCCGAGCCCGTAGCGGCCGCCGATCACCTCGGGCATCGGCCGGCCGCTGCCGGCGAGGGCGGCCACCACGTCGAGGAACAGCGGCTCACCGGCCGAGCCGGGTTCCTTGGTACGGTCCAGCACCGCGATCCGGCGTACGGTGGGCGGCAGCGCGGAGAGCAGTTCGGCGGCCGGGAACGGGCGGAACAGGCGCACCCGCAGCACTCCGGCGCGTTGCCCGCGCGCGTTGAGGTGGGCGACGGTCTCCCGGGCGGTCTCGGCGCCCGACCCCATCAGCACCAGCACCCGCTCGGCGTCCGGGGCGCCGGAGTACTCGACCACCCGGTAGCCGCGGCCGGTCCGCGCGGCGAGGGCGTCCATGGCGTCCTGCACCGCCGCCGGGACCCGCGCGTGGTACGGGTTGACCGTCTCCCGGCTCTGGAAGTAGACGTCCGGGTTCTGGGCGGTGCCGCGGATCACCGGCCGTTCCGGCGACAGCGCGCGGGCCCGGTGCGCCCGGACCAGGCCGGCCGGCACCAGGGCGCGCAGGTCCTCGTCGGTGAGGGTGTCGACGGTGTTGAGCTCGTGCGAGGTGCGGAATCCGTCGAAGAAGTGCACGAACGGCACCCGGGTGCGCAGCGTCGCGGCCTGGGCGACCAGTGCCAGGTCGTGGGCCTCCTGCACGGAGGCGGAGGCGAGCATGGCGAACCCGGTGGCGCGGGCGGCCATCACGTCCGAGTGGTCGCCGAAGATGGACAATCCTTGGGTGGCCAGGGCCCGGGCCGCCACGTGCAGCACCGCGGGGGTCAGCTCCCCGGCGATCTTGTACATGTTCGGGATCATCAGCAGCAGGCCCTGCGAGGCGGTGAACGTGGTGGTCAGCGCCCCGCTCTGGAGGGCGCCGTGCAGCGCTCCGGCGGCGCCGCCCTCGCTCTGCATCTCCACCACCGACGGGACGGTTCCCCACACGTTGGGCCGCCCGGCCGCCGACCACTGGTCGGCGAGTTCGGCCATCACCGAGGACGGGGTGATCGGGTAGATGCAGCAGATCTCGTTCAGCCGGTACGCGACGGACACCGCCGCCTCGTTGCCGTCGATCGTCACGCGGGTCATGACCGGTCCTCCGGGATCATCTCGATCGCGTGTACCGGGCACTGCGCGAAGCAGGTGCCGCAGCCGGTGCACCGGTCGTAGTCGAACCGGTAGCGTTCGCCCGGCCCCAGTTTGATCACCGCGTCGTGCGGGCAGGCGCCCAGACAGCCGTCGCATTCGAAGCAGGTGCCGCAGGACAGGCAGCGCCCGGCCTCGAACCGGGCGGCGGCCTCGCCGAGCCCGCCGACGACCTCGGTGAAGTCGCCGACCCGGGCGGCCGGGTCGCGTTCGGCCTGGGGCCGGCGGCCGGCGTCGGCGAAGTACCACGGGTGCAGCAGGCCGAACTCGGCGACCGGGCGCTCGTCCGGCGCCGGAGCGGACAGCCCGCGCAGGTAGGCGTCGATGTGCCGGGCCGCCGTGCGGCCGTGCCCGACCCCGACCGTGACGGTGCGCTCGGCCGGCACCATGTCGCCGCCCGCGAAGACGCCCGGGCAGCCGGTCATGAACGTCGGTGACACCAGGACCGTGCCGTCCGGCCCGAACTCGACGCCCGGCACCCCGCGCAGGAAGGCGGTGTCGGCGCGCTGTCCGAGGGCCAGCACCACGGTGTCGGCGGAGAGCGTCTCGGTGCGGCCGGTCGGCTCCGGGCGGCCGTCGGCGTCGAGCTCCATCACCTCGACGGTCAGTTCCGGGCCGTCGAACGCCTGGATGGTCCGCAGCCAGTTGATCTTCACGCCTTCGCGTTCGGCCTCCTCCGCCTCCTCGGCATGCGCGGGCATCTGCGCCCGGGTCCGCCGGTAGACGATCAGCGCCTCCTCGGCGCCCAGCCGGCGGGCCACCCGGGCGGCGTCCATCGCCGTGTTGCCGCCGCCGTAGACCGCCACCCGGCGCCCGATCGCCGGCCGTTCGCCCGCCGCCACGCTGCGCAGCAGGCTCACCGCGTCGACGATCCGCCCGGCCTCCCGGGCCGGGATGTCGACCCGCTTGGACAGGTGCGCCCCGACCGCCACGAACACCGCGTCGAACCCGCCGGCCCGGCGTTCCGCCTCCAGGTCGTGCACCGGGCGCCGGCACTCGATGGTGACACCCAGGCCGGCGATCCGGGCGATCTCGGCGGCCAGCACGTCACGGGGCAGCCGGTACGCCGGGATGCCGTACCGCATCATGCCGCCCGGTTCGTCGCCGGCGTCCCGCACGTGCACCCGGTGCCCGAGCCGGGCCAGGTGGTACGCCGCGGACAGCCCGCTCGGCCCGGCGCCCACCACCAGGACCCGCCGGCCAGTCGGCGCCGGCGGCGGATCGAACCGCCAGCCGCGTTCCAGCGCCAGGTCGCCGAGGAACCGCTCCACCCCGTGGATCGACACGGCACTGTCCAGGTGGGCGCGGTTGCAGACCGACTCGCACGGGTGGTAACAGACCCGGCCGTGCACCGCCGGCAGTGGATTGTCGGCGGTCAGCACCCGCCAGGCCCGCTCGTGGTCGCCGGTCCGGGCGTGCCCGAGCCAAGACTGGATGTTCTCCCCGGCGGGGCAGCCGGCGTCGCAGGGCGGCAGCAGGTCCACGTAGACCGGTCGCCGCTGCCGTACCGGACCGCCCCGGGCCTGGTCGTGCACCAGATCGGGCAGCGGCGTCATGTCGTGCCACACGCTGTTCATGCCGGCCTCCCTGCCGCCGGATGGTGCGGGTCAGGACATCGCGGTCCCGTCGTGGACGACCGCCACCGGGCAGGCCGAGTGGCGCAGCAGGTGCTGGCTCACCGAGCCGAGCAGCAGTCCGCGGAGAGCGCCGCGGCCGCGGGAGCCGACCACCAGCAGTTGCGCGCCGCCGCTGGCCCGGGTGAGGGTCGCGGCCGGGTGCTCGACGACGGCGTCCGCCTCGATCTGCAGGTCCGGGAAGGTGTCGCGGACGACGGTCACCTGTGAGTCGAACGGCGCCCGCTCCGCGTCGGTGACCGTCCAGGTGGCCATCGGGGTCTCCATCCAGATGCCGGTGACCGGCGGCCAGGCGTGGATGATCCGCAGCGGCGCCTTGCGGGCCGCCGCCTGTTCGGCGGCGAACGCCAGCACACCGGAAGCGGCGGCGGTGTCGTCGATGCCGGCGACCACCGCGCCGGTGGCGGGCGAGGCGCCGCGCACCACCACGACCGGGCAGTGCGAGTGGGCGGTCACGGCGACGGTGACCGAGCCGAGCAGCCCGGCGACGGCGCTGTGCCCTCGGCCGCCGAGCACCATGAGACGGGCTCGCCCGGACCGTTCCAGCAGGGCCGTGGCCGCGTGCGCGCGCACGGTGGCGGCGGTGACCGGCACCAGCGGGTGCGACTTGCGGGCCGCCTCGACCGCGCGGTTCAAGGTGCCGTCGATGACCTGTGCGACATACGGCTCGGGGCGCAGGGCGGGGGACGGGACCAGGCTCGCCGCGGGGGCGAGGACCGGCCATTCGTCGGCGTAGACCAGCTCCACGGATTCGCCGGTGCGTTCCGCCTCCTCCAGCGCCCAGACGAGGGCGTCGTGAGACCAGGACGACCCGTCGTACCCGACGATGATTCTCTTGTGCACGGTACGGCCCTCCTTCTTCACTCTCCTCCCATGGCACGCCCATCGACCCCTGCCGGGCAGGGCCGGAAGTCCCGTACCTCAGCGGCGCCACCCACGGGCGATCCGCAGCGCCGCGCCGGGCACGACGGCGGCCGCGAGGCAGGCCAGGACGGTGGCGGCGGAGAGCGGTTCGGTGCCCAGCAGGGTGTGCATCGGGGCAGCCAGCACCCCGGCCAGTTGCAGCAGCAGGCACACCGCGACGGCGGCCGGCAGCGCGTGGTTGCGGGCCGCGCCGGGGGCGGGCCGCGCGCGTACCGCGAGGGCCACGCCGAGCTGAGCGAACCCGAGCACCAGGAACATCACCGACTGCCACGGCAGGTCCAGCCGGTGCGCCGTCACCCCGGCCGCCAGCGTCACCGCGGCCAGCAGCCCGGCGCCGGTCAGCACGTCACGCAGCAGGCCGCCGCCGAGCACCGACTCCTGCGGCGATCGCGGTGGCCGGCGCAGCACGTCCGCCTCGGCCGGTTCGGCGCCCAGCGCGACACCCGGCACCCCGTGGGTGAGCAGGTTGATCCAGAGCAGCTGGGCCGGCAGCAGCGCCAGCGGCATACCCAGCAGCGGCCCGGCCAGCATCACCGCCAGCTCGGCCAGCCCGCCGGAGAGCGCGTAGCGCAGGAACCGGCGGATGTTGTCGTAGATCCGCCGGCCCTCGCCGACGGCGTCCGCCACGGTGGCCAGGTTGTCGTCGACCAGCACCAGCTCGGCGGCCTGCCGGGCCACCTCAGTGCCGCTGCCCATGGCCACCCCGATGTCGGCGCGGCGCAGCGCCGGGGCGTCGTTCACCCCGTCGCCGGTCATCGCCACGACCTCGCCGCGTTCCTGCAGCGCGGCCACGATGTCCAGCTTCTGTTCGGGGCGCGTTCGCGCGTACACCCGGGTCTTCTCGATGGTCGCGGGGGTGAGCGGGCCGAGGTCACCGCGGGCGGCCTCGTCGCCGGGCGCCAGAATCCCCAGATCCCGGCCGATGGCGCTCGCGGTCCCCGGGTGGTCACCTGTGATCAACAGCAGGTGTACGCCGGAGCGCGCGAACGCCGCCGCCGTGTCGCGTGCGGTGGCCCGCAGCGGGTCGCCGATGCCGACCAGGCCGGCGGCGTGCAGCGGTGGCGGCGTGGCAGGGTCGGGCCGGACGGTGGTGACGGCGGTGGCCACGGCCAGCACCCGCAGTCCGGCGGCGGCGAGTTCGGCGGCCGCCGCCAGCAGGTCCGCGTCGGAGGCCGGGTCCAGCACCGTCTCCGGGGCGCCCTTGCGGGCCACCAGATACCGCCCGTCCGGGGTCCGGTGGACCGTCGTCATCCGGCGGTGCGCCTGATCGAAGGGCTGCTCGGCGATCCGGGGCGCGGCGGCCCGTTCGGCGTCCGGGTCGAGGCCGCAGCGCCCGGCGAAGGCCAGCAGCGCCGCCTCCATCGGATCGCCCGCGGCGGCCCAGTGGGCGCGGCCCTCGTCCGGCGGCAGCAGGCTCGCGTCGTTGCACAGCGCCCCGGCCCGTGCCAGCAGCCGCAACGGTTCGCCGACGGCGCCGCCGACCGTGCCGGCCGGGTCGTAGCCGGTGCCGGTGACCGTGTGCCGGGCGCCGTCCGCGGTGACCGCCCGCTGCACCGCCATCCGGTTCTCGGTGAGCGTCCCGGTCTTGTCCGAGGCGATCACGGTGACCGAGCCGAGCGTCTCCACGGCGTGCAGCCGGCGCGGGATGGCCCGGGTCCGGGCCATCCGGCGGGCCCCGAGCGCCAGCGCCAGCGTCACCACCGCCGGCAGGCTCTCCGGCACCGCCGCCACCACCAGGCTGACCGCGGTGATCGCCATCCGGGTCACCGGCTGCCCGGCGAGCACCCCGAGGGCGAACACCAGCGCCGACACCATCACGGCGGTGGCGCCCAGCAGCCGGCCGAGCGCGGTGATCCGCCGCTGCAACGGGGTCGGGCCGGGCCGGGTCCGGGCGACCAGGTCGGCGATCCGGCCCAGCGCGCTGTCCGGGCCGGTCGCCGTGACCGTTCCGGCGGCCCGGCCGGCGGCCAGCACGGTCCCGGCGCCGGCTGGCTCGCCGACGTCCCGGTGCACCGGCGCCGACTCGCCGGTCAGCGCGGACTCGTCGAAGGCGGCCCGGTGCGCCTCGGTCAGGTCCAGGTCGGCGGGGACCACGTCGCCGGCTTCCAGGCGTACGTGGTCGCCGCGGACCAGGTCGACTGCCGGCACCAGCTGGTCGCGGCCGTCGCGGACCACCCGGGCCACCGGTGCGGCCAGCCGGTCCAGGGCGGCGATCGCCGCGTCCGCGCGGACCTCCTGCACCACGCCGATCACCGTATTGACGGTCACCACGAGCAGGATGATCAACGTGTCCGGCACGTCGCCGAGCGCCGCGGTCACCACCCCGGCGACCAGCAGCAGCGCCACCAGCGGGTCGGTCAGCTGCCGGCCGGCCCGGTAGGCGACGCCGTGCCGCCGCGGCGGAGCCACCAGGTTGGGGCCGTCGGCGGCCAGCCGGGCCGCCGCCTCCACACCGGACAGGCCCCGTACCGTGAGGCCCGCCGTCTCGGCGAGCCGTGTCATCGCGGCGGCCGGGGAACGACCAGGGCGAGCGCGCAGGCGGTCCGGCCGACCAGGGCACGAGCGGTGTGGCCGTGCAGGTCCGGGGACGCGCCCACCACCAGCAGCGCGGCATGGTCGCCGAGCGCCCGCAGCGCCGCGCCCGGGTCGGTGTCGTGCAGGATCTGCCGCTCGGCCGGCATGCCCAGCTCGTGCGCGGCGGACGCCAGCAGCAGATCGGCGTGGGCCAGCGACTCCGGGCGCATCCGGACACCGGCGGCCTCCCGGCCGTGCCCGGTCCAGACGTGCACGAGGCGCAGCGGCAGGCCCTGCTCGGCGGCCCGGGCGCGGGCGTAGCCGAGCACGGCGTCCAGGGCGGCGTCCTCGGTGATCGCGGCCAGCACCACGTCGCCGGGCGGTCTCGTCGCGGGAGTGAGTTCGACCGCGTGGCGGTCCGGGTCGGCGTGCGGGCGCCACGGCCCGTCCGCGTCCAGATGCTCCCGGATCGCCGCGGCCAGCCGTTCCACCGATGTGTATGACGCCGTCGTGTCCATGGCACACCCCGGACCTGTGAGGAACGGTTCCGTCCCGCCCGCCCGGCCGGGCGGCGGCCCGCCGGATCCGGTGCCCGTCTTGACGACGGTGGGTCTGGTGGCACCAAGGCCGTCCAGTGTCTCGTCCGGCAGCCGGTGGGCTTCGCCACCCGGCCGGTGGGGGGGGTGTCTGAAGCGTCGCGCGGTGGCGATACGGTACCCAGAGCCGAAGGTCCCGACCGCCGGACCCCGGGCCCAACGGACCACTGGTACCTGCCGCCCGGCGGTGCCGCACGCCACACCCGAGTCTTACGGTGCGGATATGAGTAGTGTCGTGTCGGTAGTGGAGAGGCTGCCCGTGGTGGTCGGCGTCGATGGGATGCCGGCCGATCTGCAGGTGGTGGATGTGGCCGCCGAAGAGGCGGCAGTTCGTGGAGTCCCGTTGCACGTGGTGCACGCCTGGCCTGGCCGGCAGGTGATGTGGTCGCGGCATCGAGGCGCGGCGGACCAGTTGGACGGGCGCCACCTCCTGGAGTTGGCGATCCGTCGTGCCCAGCTGGCCTACCCCAGCCTGATAGTCGGAACCCAGTTGGTGGACGAGGGCGCAGCCGAGGCGCTGGTCCGCTGGTCGGCCCGGGCCGGGCTGCTGGTGGTCCGGCATCGCGACGAGGGCGGCCTCGGTCACGGGTGGGGTTCGACGGCGGCGTACGTGGCGCACCACAGCGTCTGCCCCTTGCTGGTCCATCGTGGCGCGTCCACCCCGCGCGGCCCGGTCGTGGTGGCCGTGTCCGGCCGGCGTACCGCGTCGCTGCGGTGTGCGTTCGAGTCGGCGGCCCGGGCGGGCAGTGGCCTGACGGCGGTGCACGTGAAGGAGACCGGCGGCATGGTGGAGGCCCACCTGGACGAGGTGCTGGCCGAGTGGGGCGCGTTGTGGCCCGAGGTGCCGGTGGAACGGCTGTCCGTCGGTGAGGACGAGGTGCCGTACACGATCGACCGGGCGTCGCGCCGCTGCCGGCTGCTGGTCGCCGGGCGGGGCCGCAAGGGCTGGTCGGTGGAGGCGGTCTACAACTCCGGTGGGATGGCGTCCGGTGGCCGCCAGCTGTGCCCGGTCCTGCTCGTGCCGCCGGGGTGGCCGGTGGGCGGCCGGATGTCGGCCGGGGTCTCGGAGGCCGGCCGGATGTCGGCCGGGATCTCGGAGGCCGGCCGGTACTGACAAGCGCCATGGGCGGGGCCCCGGATCTCGCATGCCGGCCGGAGTCGGAGGTCGGCCGGCATCGACCGGTGCCACGCCCGGAGAACGACATCGTCACAGCAGCGCGCGGGCGGGCCGGATTCGTATGCCGGACCCGCCCGGCGCCTTGTTCGCCCCCCGGCCGTCCTGCCCTGGTGGGCGGGACCTTCGTCCCTCCCGGCCGGCCGCCGCCCGGCCGAGGATGGGTATCGACGGAGGTGGTTGGGATGTTGACGGCAATCGGAGCTGCGGCGCTGTTCATCGCGGTCCTGATCCTCCTGTTCCCGCGGGACGAGACGGACGAGGCCCAGGCCGCGGAGCAGAAGACCGAACCCGGTGATGCCGCCCCCGCGGCGACCACCCTGGAGGGCGCGCTGGTGGCTCAGCTCGTGCACGGGGAGATCAACCGGACGCAGTACCAGGCCGCGCTGGCCCGGCTCGCGGCCCGCGACGACGAGCGCAACCCGTTGTCGGTGCCCGGCAACGACCGCCCGGACGCCTGCGCCTAGCCACCGCGGAACCTAAACTCGGTGGGGGCGGCGTCGATGATGATCGTGTGCCCGACACGACCGGCCGTCTGCCGCTCCTCGCCGACCGGGCGTTCCAGGCCGTCACGGCCCTGACAGTCGTCGATGTCGTGGCGTTCCTGTCGCAGGAGCGCCTCGGCCGGTTGTGGCCGGCGCCGGTGGACTGGCTGCTGATGATCGCTGTCATCGTGCCCACGCTGGTGCTCTGCCGGCGCGTGCAGACCGACCCGGCGTCGTCGCCGGTGGTGCGCCGCTACTGGCGCACGGTCCGGGCCGGCATCGCGCTGTTCGTCGGGGTCGCGGGACTGCGCGTGCTGTACGAGGCCGGGCTCGGCGACTGGCCGCTGCCGGTCTCCGTGGTGCTGCACGTCATCGGCGGACTGGTGCTCACCTGGCCGTTGGTCGGCCTGCCGTTCAGCGCCCGGGGCCGGTCCCGCAAGCTCGGGGTCTGGCTGGATCTCGGCACCCTGTCAGCCGCCGCCGGCCTGCTGATCTGGCATTTCGCCGCGTCCCGCCAGTTCGCCGGCGGCCCGGTCACCGTGACCGGGACACTGTCCGCGATCGTGATCATGGGTGCCGGTCTCAACGGCGTCTACCTGGCCGCCAAGGTGGTGCTCGCCGGGGTCGACTCGTTCGCCCGGCGAGGGCTCTACTGGATCGGCGCGTCGGCGCTGACCGGCGGCCTCGGCTCGGCGATCGCCTTCCTGCACCCGCTCCAGCCGGACGGCAACCTGCTGGTGCTGGTGCTTCCCCTCGCCGCGTACGCGGCCGCGGTGGGCGCGCGCGTGCAGGTCGTCGACTCCGCTGCCGCCGCCCGGCCGCGGAGCGCCTCGCGTGGTTACAGCCTGATGCCGTACGTGGCGATCGCGGCCGTGGACGCCATGGTGATCTACGAGAACGTCTCCGGCGGCCGGAACAGCATCCTGATCGACGGCGTCGCCGTCGGGCTGACCGGGCTGGTGGTGCTCCGACAGCTGATCGCGTTCCGGCTCAACGACGCGCTGCTCGCCCGGATCGGCGTGCAGGAGAACCGGTTCCGTCTGCTGGTGCAGAACTCCACCGACCTGGTCACGATCGGACAGCCGAGCGGTGTGCTGACCTATGTCAGCCCGGCCTCGTGGGGGATCCTCGGCACCGACCCGGACGAGCTGACCGGCGCCGACATCACCCCGCGGATGCACCCCGACGACCGGGCCACGGTGGCCGAGCGGATCGCGACGGTGGCCGAGGCGCCCGGCAACGCGGCGACCTACCAGGCCCGGCTGCGGCACGCCGACGGCACCTACCGGTGGCTGGAGATGATCAGCGTGAACCTGACCGCCGAGCCCAGCGTGGGCGGCATCGTCAGCAACGCGCGGGACATCACCGAGACCCGTGAGGTGCGGGACCGGCTCAGCTACGAGGCCGGTCACGACCGGCTCACCGGCCTGGTGAACCGGGCGCGTTTCGGCAGGCGGCTGGCCGCCGCCGTGGCCGCCACCGGCGCGGATCTGCCGGTCAGCGTCGTGCTGGTCGACCTGGACGACTTCAAGCTGGTCAACGACACGCTCGGGCACGTCGCCGGGGACGCGCTGCTGGTGCACGTGGCCGGGCGGATACGGGCGTGCGTGCGGCCCACCGACACGGTGGCCCGGCTGGGTGGCGACGAGTTCGCGGTCCTCTTCGAGGGAATCGCCGGCCCGGACGTCGACCAGGTGCTGATCCGGATCCGTTCGGCGCTGCTCGAACCGGCCGTGATCGGTGGCGAACCGATGACCGTGCACGCCAGCTTCGGCGTCGTCGACGGCAGCGACGGCGTCGACGCCGGCGAGCTGCTGCGCCGGGCGGACATCGCGATGTACGAGGCGAAGGACCGTGGCGAGGGCGGCTGCGAGCGGTACCGGCCGGGCATGGAGGCGCGCGGCGCGGAACGGCGCCGCCGGGCGGCCGCGCTGCAGACGGCGATCCTCGAGGACCAGCTGGTGACGTACTTCCAGCCGGTGGTGACGCTGCCGGACGGCCGGATCACCGGCGCCGAGGCGCTGATCCGCTGGCAGCACCCGGTCGAGGGCCTGCTCGGGCCGGGCGCCTTCATCGACCTCGCCGAGCAGACCGGCCTGATCGTGCCGCTCGGCGAATGGGTGCTGCGCGCCGCCACGCGGGAGGCCGCGACGTGGCCGGGCGGGCTGAAGGTGTCGGTGAACGTGTCGGCCCGCCAGTTGCGCGAGTGCGGCTTACCGGCGGTGGTGGCGGCGGCGCTGCACGACAGCGGCCTGCCGTCGCACCGGCTGACCGTGGAGATCACCGAGTCGGTCGCGGTGGGCGGCGGCGCCACCGCCGACAACCTGCAAGCCCTGCGGGACATGGGCGTACGGCTGTCCCTGGACGACTTCGGCACCGGCGCCTCCACACTCACCCTGCTCGCCACCTGCCCGGTGCACCAGATCAAGCTGGATCGCTCCTTCGCGCCGGACGGCGGCTCCGAGGCGATCGCCGACGCGGTCGCCCAGATGGCCCGCGCGTTCGGCCTGGAGGCGGTGGCCGAGGGCGTCGAGACCGAGGAGCAGGTGGCCTGCCTGACCCGGCTCGGCTACGACCGCGCACAGGGCTTCCACTTCGCACGGCCGATGAGCGCCGCCGACCTGCGCGAGCGGATCGGCACGGCGGCGGTCAAACCTTCGCTACCTTGATCTCGCCGTGCCGGTGCTGGCGGATGCCGGTGGCGACGCCGGCGACGAGCACCGCCGCGCACAGGCCGACCAGCACCGGCGGGGCCAGATCGAGCAGCATGACCACGGCGATCGCCGGGACGCCGAGGCCCGGCCAGATCAGCACGGCACGGTAGCGGCGCGACAGCACGCCCTGGATGAGGGCGGCGCTGAGCAGATAGCCGGCCAGGCCGAGGCCGAGCACCCCCCGTGTGCCCGAGCTGAGATGACCCTCCGAGCCGTGCACGATGGCGTGTTCCAGACCGACCGCCACCGCCGCGAGACTGATCGCCACCGGCAGATGGGCGTACACGTAGAAGTCGTGCACCCCCTGATGGGTGCGTTCGCCGCCCTCCTGGACCAGGCGGCGTTTCGCGGCGCCGCCGGACAGGTCGAAGTAAGACCACCACAGCGCGGCGGCCACCAGGAACGCCGCGCCGGCCGTGGTCATCACCCCGGCGGTCCACTTCCCGTCGTGCAGGCCGTGCACGGTCGCGGCGACCGATTCCCCGAGCAGCAGGATGACGAACAGCCCGAACCGTTCGGGCAGGTGCTCCATGTGCAGCGGCGGGGCGTCCGGTTTGCGGGCGCTCAGCGTCGGCCCGAGCAGGTCGGCGAGGACGCCGACGGTCCACAGCACGTACCGCGCCGGCGCCGGCGCCGCGAGCGACACCAGCCAGCAGGCCGCGCCGGCGGAGTGCCCGATCAGGTACGGCCGGATGCCCGCCCGGGTGTCCGGCAGCGTCCGCCACACCCGCAGGTAGCCGAGGACGAGCACGATCCGCAGGATGACGTAGCCGAGCGCGAACCACGTCCCGGCCGGGCCGGTGACCTCGCCGGCCGTCGAGGCCATCACGATCACGCCGGCCATCCCGGTCAGGGTGAGCAGCCGGAAGATGGCGTCGTCGGTGTCGAACCGGTTGGCGTACAGGGTGGTGCTGGCCCAGGCCCACCAGCCGACCGCGACGACCGCGGCGAACCGGAGGCCGCCGGTGATCGTCTCGTTCTTCGCCAGCATGTCGGCGCAGCCGGCCACGAACAGCACGAACGCCAGGTCGAAGAAGAGTTCCAGCCGGGTGGCCGAACGGTTGGACTCCTGGTTGACGTCGGGCGAACGGACCAGTTCGCGTTCCTCCCGGTCCTCGCGATCGAGACGGGCGTTCTCCTCGGGCGACGCGCCGCCGGAGGTCTCGGTGCTCGGGTCTGCTGACACGGCTTCGCCCTACCCGATCGGCAGCGATTCCAACCGGTCAGCGTGGTGTCACCGACCGCACGATCAGCGCCCGTGTGACGTCCTCGCCGGCGCAGCCGGTCGCGTCGGTGACCTGACCGGTGACGGTGACGGTGGTTCCGGCGGCCGACCCGTCCACCGGGGTCCCGGTCAGTTCCCACCGCCGGGCGCCCACCCGCAGCAGCACGCATCCGGCGGATCGCTCGACGACGCCGGTCAGCGTCCGCTCGCCGTGCGGCAGGCCGCCGGGCAGCTCCCCGGGACCGGGCGGTTCCCCCGGACCGGACGGTTCCCCGGTCCCGGACGGTTCCCTGGTCCCGGGCGGTGAGGCGGTCGATGGCGCCGGCCCCTGCCCGGGGCCGGACGGTGAGGCCGCCGTGGGCGCCGGGCCGGACGGGGGCGGGGCGGACGGCGGCGGCGCGGGCTCCGATCCGCAGCCGCCCACGGCCAGCACCAGGATGATGATCACTGTGGTCGTCCTCATGTCGATGGGACGCGCCGCACGGCCGGTCGGCTCCCGTCTCAACGGCCCCGGAAGGAACGCAGCAGGCGCCACTGCACGGCGACGGCCGCGACGGTCAGGGCCAGCATGATCACGGTCGCGGCGGCGGCGTAGCCGTACCGCAGGTACTCGAACGCGGCCCGGTAGGTGAACAGCGGAACGTAGGTGGTGGCGTACGGCGGTGGGCCGCCGTCGGTGACGACCAGCGCCGGCACGAACGAGAACTGGAGGCTTCCGATGGCGTCGCGGATCAGCAGCAGACCGAGCACCGGCGCCATCAGCGGCCACGTGATCCGGCGCAGCACGTCCCAGGAGGTGGCGTCCTCCAGCGCCGCCAGCTCGTAGACGGCGGTGGGCAGCGAACGCCGTACGGCCAGCAGGATCACGAACATCTCGCCGACGGTGAACAGGCTCATCAGGATGATCGCGGCGCGGGCGTCGGCCGGGTCGGTGAGCCACTGCGGCGGGGTGCGGCCGAACACGGTCAGACCGTTGCCGCCGCCGATCCGCAGGATCTGGTTGACCGGCCCGTGAAGCGGATTGAGCAGCCACAGCCACAGCAGCCCGTAGGCGATCTCCGGGATGGCGGTGGGCAGCACGGCGGCGGTACGGGCCGGGCCGGCGACCGGGGCGCGGCGGTGCAGCAGCAGCGCCAGGCCCAGCGCGATCAGCAGCCGCAGCGGCGCCGCGACGGCCGCGAACAGCAGCGAGTTGAGCAGCGCGGTCCGGAAGACCGGATCGGCGGCCAGGGCGGTGAAGTTGCCGGCGCCGGTCCACCGGGGCGGCCGGATCAGGTCGTAGTCGGTGAACGCCAGCGCCAGCGTCACCGCGAACGGGGCCAGCACGAGGACGGTCAGGCCCAGCAGGTAGGGGGCGAGCATCAGGGCGAGCTGCCGGCGGCCCCGGTCCGGTCTCACGCGACGGTCACCCGGCGCCCGTCCGCGCCGAAGACGTGCGTGTCGGCCCAGCCGACCGTGGCCCGGACCGTCGCACCGGCGGCCGGGCGTGCCGCCGCCGGCATCCGGGCCACGATCCGGTCGCCTCCGGCGAGACGCAGGTACGCGTACGCGTCCTCACCCACCACATCCACCCGTTCGACCGTCCCGTCCGTACCGTCGCCGGTGGTGAGCCGGACCGCCTCGGACCGGAAACCGAACCGCGAACCGGCCGGGACGGCGGGCGCGCCCGCCGGGGTGAACGGGCCGCCGGAGGGCACCACGTTCATCGCCGGCGACCCGACGAAGCGGGCCACGAACAGGGTGGCCGGGGTCCGCCAGATCTCGTCGGGGGTGCCGAGCTGTTCCAGCCGCCCGTCGCGCAGCACGGCGATCCGGTCGGCGAGCACCAGCGCCTCGGTCTGGTCGTGGGTGACGTGCACGGTGGTGACGCCGAGCCTGCTGTGCAGCGCCTTGAGCTCGCCGCGGGTCTCGGTCCGCAGTTCCAGGTCGAGGTTCGACAGCGGCTCGTCGAGCAGGAACAGGTCGGGTTCGCGGACCAGGGCCCGGGCCAGCGCGACGCGTTGCCGTTCGCCGCCGGACAGCTGTCCCGGCCGCCGGCCGAGCAGGTGCGCACAGCCCACCGCGGTGGCGGCGGCCGTGGCGCGGTCCCGGGCCGCCGCCCGGGGCGTGTCGCGCACCTCCAGCCCGAAGGTGATGTTGTCGAGGGCGGTGAGGTGCGGGAAGAGGGCGTACGACTGGAAGACCATCGACACGTTGCGCCGTCCCGGCCGCAGCGCGGTGACGTCGCGATCGCCGATGACCACCCGCCCGGTGGTGGCCGGTTGCAGGCCCGCCACCACCCGCAGAAGGGTGCTCTTGCCGGCGCCGGACGGTCCGAGGACGACCAGCAACTCCCCGCGGGCCACGTCCAGATCCAGCTCGTGCAGCACCTGTTCGCGGCGGTACGCCGCCGACACCCCGGTCAGTCTCAGCCCGGTTCCTGGGCTGACCGATTCGCTCGCTAGCTCGGCCATGTAGAGATCATCGTGGATACTCGCCGCGTTCGAACAGGGGCCGGGTCGCTTCGTCGAGCTGCCGGATCACGTCGTCGAGACGGTCGCCGCGGTACAGCGCGTTCTCCAGGATGCCGCCGGTGACGTCCTCGATCTCCGGCCAGGTGGAGACCGCCGGCAGTGCCCGTACGGTCGGGATGGCGTCGAGGAACACCTTGGCGCTGCGCGGCGGCTGGGCCGGGCCGAGGAAGGCGGCGCTGCCGGCGACCCCCATGTGCGACGGCACGGTTCGCCCGGTCGCCGCGATGATCCGCTGGCCGTCGGCGCTGATCGCGTACTCCAGGAAGTCCCAGGCGGCCCGTTTGTTCGTCCCGCCGCGGGTCATGCAGTAGGCGTCGGAGTGCAGGATCCCGGCCGGCTGCCGGTAGACCGGCAGCGGCGCCACGTCCCATTCGAAGCCGGTGATCGACCGGAACGTGGTGGTGGAACGCCGCGACGACAGCAGCATCGCCAGCCGGCCGTTGGCGAACCGGGACTCGTCGTCCTCGGACTCGACCTCCTCGTCGGTGGGCGTCACCCCGTACGCCAGCCGCAGGTCCATCAGGTTCTTCAGCGCCTCCCGGGCGGCCGGGGTGCCGAGGGTGAGCCGGGTGGGGCGGGCCGGGTCGTCGACGATCTCGCCGCCGTTGGACCAGACGAACGGGGCCAGCCGGATGATCGACGGTTCGATGCCGAGCCCGTGCACGGCGGGCCGCCGGGCCGCGCCTTCGCTCTCGGTGCCGCGGATGACGCCGCCGGCCGCGTCCCGGGTCATCGCGGTCGCCGTGGTGAGCATGTCGGTCCAGGTCCAGCCGGGTTCCGGCAGCGGCACCCGGTACTTCTCGAAGAGTGTCCGGTTGTAGTAGACGGCCAGGCTGGAGACGTTCTGCGGCAGGCAGAGCTGGCGGTCGTGCCACCGGAACGCGTTCATCGCCACCGGGTAGTAGTCGGCCGGGTCTATCCGGTCCGAGGCGGCGATGCGGTCGTCGAGCGGCTCGATCGCCTCCTTGACCGCGAACTGGCCGTAGAAGCGGTAGTTCATCAGGAACAGCTCCGGCGGCTCGCCGCCGGCGATCGAGGTGGACAACCGGGCCAGGAGATCCTTGCGGTCGCCGGCCTCCACCAGCTGGATCGTCCGGTCCGGGTGACTCTCGGTGTACGCGCTGACGAGCGTCCGGTACGCCGCCAGTTCCTCCGGGGCGCCGAAGACGAGCAGCCGTACCGGGCCCGCCGGGTCACCGCCGTCGCCGCCGGGGTCCGCGCAGGCCCCGGAGGTTCCGGCCAGCAGGGCGCCGAGCAGCAGGGTGGCCAGTCGTCGCAGTCTCGTCACCGGAACCGTCCCGTCGGATCGTCGGAGTGCAGGAACCAGCGCTGGGCGAGCACGAACACCACCACCGGCGGCACGGTCGCCAGCACCGCCCCGGCCAGGAACACCGGGAAGTCGGAGGGGTCGAGCACCGACAGCGACCGCAGCGCCAGCGGCAGGGTGAACAGGTCGCGGTCGTAGACGTACACCAGCGGGTCGAGGAAGTTGGACCAGGTCAGGATGAAACTCAGCGCCGTCAGCCCGGCCGTCACCGGCCGCGCCGACGGCATCGCGAACCGCCACCACGTCCGCATCGGGGTGAGGTCGGCCAGCCGGCACGTGTCGTACAGGTCGGCGGGCAGCCCCCGGAACACCAGGTAGTAGATCAGCACGTAGAGCGGTGAGGCGCCCAGCAGGGCCGGCGCGACCAGCGGGATCAGCGTGTCGGTCAGGCCCAGCAGCCGGAACAGCACGAACCGCGGCAGCAGCAGCGCGGTGGCCGGGGCCATCAGCGCCAGCAGCGACACCACGGCGAGGACCCCGGTCAGCCGCCGGGAGACGCGGGCCAGCGCGAACCCGGCCCACGCGGCGACCAGGACGCTCAGCGGCACCGCGACGGCCGCCACGAGCAGCGAGTTGACGCCCGCGCGGAGCAGGCCCCCGAGAGCGAGGGCCTGCTCGTAGCCGGCGGTGGACACCGGGTTCGGCAGCAGCCGCGGCGTCGGCGGGGGTGGCTGACCAGGTTCGGTCAGCGAGCCCGACACCAGCAGCAGCAGCGGCGGCACGAACACCAGCACCACGAACACCGCGCCGAGGGTGCGCCAGAGCCGTGCCGGCACTACCTCCTCAACCCCAGCTTCCAGGCGCTCAGGCCGTGCGAGGCGGCGTACAGGATCCGTTTGCCGGGCACGATCGTCAGGCCGGTGACCTCGACGTTCGGCATACCCGCCGCGGCTTTCACCCAGGCGGTGGTGCCGCCGGGCAGCCGCAGCACCCCGAAGTCGGTGGCCGCGTAGAGGTCCCCGGTCACATCGTCGCGGACCAGGTCGGTGACCGGCTGGTCGCCGAGGTTGTACGACCGGTCGGCCCAGGTGGACGTGCCGTCGGCGGCCACGGTCACCTCGAACGCGTGCCCCGGCGTGGCGGGCGTGTTGGAGTTGAACCCGCTGTACGACACCCACGCGCGGCCCGGGTCCGACGGGTCGGGCTGGATGCTGCTGACGAACCGGTTGGGCAGCGTGCCGTCGTCGTCGATCCTGATCCACTCGACCGCCGACGCGGGTTCGGCGTCGACGTTGCGGGACACGAAGACCCGGCCGGTGGTGGTCGCCGCCCAGGCGGTCGAGGTGTCGCCGGCGGACCGTTCGATCGCGGCCATCGCGCCGCCCGCCTTGTCGCCCCAGGCGGCGGCGGTCAGCGGTGTCGTGCCCAGCTGCGCCCAGTCGCCGCACTGCTCCTCGAAGGTGCCGGTCCAGGTGTTGCAGATCCGGTCGGCCTCCTCGAGGCTGCGGTCGCCGAGACCGAACGTCTTGGTGCGGTAGGCGCTGACCGCGGTCCCGGCGAACATCGTGCCGCTCACCTTCGGGTCGCTGATCACCGGCGCGTAGAACTGGGTGCCGGGCTGCGCGTCGATCGGCTCGCCGACGTAGATCCAGCTCCCGGTGTCGCCGTCGGCGAAGTTCACCTCGGCCTGCACGCCGGTGTAGGTGTGGAACCGGAACTCGGGCCGGGCCACGTCGAAACCGGACTGCCCGCCGTCGCCGATGATCGTGTTCAGCCAGCGGCGGCGTTCGCCCTTGTTCTCCCACGTGCCGTTGTCCTGGGTGCCGCCCTGCAGCAGGTTCGCGTCGTGCGGGCTCACCGACAGGCTCATGAACTGCAACGTCGACAGACCCTCGTTGACGTCGTCCAGCCGCGACGGGATGCGCGACAGCATCTGCCGGCAGCGTTCCAGCTGCGGCGCGGTCAGGGCCCGCTCCGGGGCGTCGCACCACGCCGACCGGTCCACGAACTTCCCGGTGGAGCGCATCACGCCGCCGTCGTTGGCCTCGAAGAACTGCATCGGGTCACGCGGGTTGGTGACGATGTCGTGCTGGTCCGGGTGCAGGCCGTTGGGGTGCAGCTCGTCGGTGCCGTCGAAGGTCATGTCGGTGCCGCTGACGCCCGCGTCGGTGGAGAGCACCACGGCCCGCTTGTTGGCGATGGTCTCGCCGTAGACGTACGAGCCGCCGGTGTAGACCACGTCCGGGTGACCGTCCGGGGTGTGCACGAACATGTCGTACCAGCACTGGCTGCCGCACTGGTTGTAGGTCGCGTACCCCGGATCGGCGACGTTCGCGCTGGTCAGATCCGTGAAGGCGGGGGCGCCGGCGGCCACGTCGTCACTGCGGAACAGCCGGGAGTACGGGGTGCCGACGTTGCCCTCGTAGACGTACATCCGGGTCTTGCCGTTCGGCAGCCGGGTGACGTCGAAGGCGGCGCGGGTCTGGAAGACCGACGGCGCCAGCGACGGCTTGATCTGGGTCCAGGTGGCGCCGGCGTCGGGGGAGCGCCAGATGCCCCGGGCGTACGAGGACGCGTACACGATGTCGCTGTCGACCGGATCGAGTTCGACGTGGCGTACGCCCCGCGGCGAGCAGGTCGACGTGTTGGCGAACTCCTGGGCGCTGCCGGTGCACTGGGCCGGGTCGGCCGAGCCGTTGTGCACGAAGTTCCAGCTCCGGCCGCCGTCGGTGGACTTGTACAGGCCCCACTTGGCGGCGTCCGGCACGGGCCGGGTGACGCCGCTGCAGCACACGCTCGACATGCCGCGCAGCGCGGTGGTGGTCGCCACGTACAGCGTCTTGCGGTCGCCGGGCTTGACGATGATCTCGCCGATGCCCTTGCCGCTGAGCTCGTTCTTGCCGAGCGGGCCCTGCCAGGTCAGACCGCCGTTGGTGGACTTGTAGAGGCCCACGCCGGCCACACAGCCGGAGGCGCAGATGTTCGCCTCGCCGGTGCCGACGTAGATGGTCAGCCCGGTCGGGTCGTTGCGGTCGATGGTCACCGCCCCGGCCGCGTTGATGCCCAGCGGCCCGCCCAGGTAGGCCCACTTCGGTTTCGCGGCCAGGATGTCCAGGGTGGCCCAGACCCCGCCGCCGGCCGGGGTGATGTAGGCGCGGCACAGTTTCGGAACGCAGCGGTGGCTGATCGCGATCGACGTCGTGCGGCCGCCGGCGACGTACTCGTTCGGCACGTAGTTGTACGCGTTCCGGAACTCGCTGAACGGGTAGAGCGCCTCGCTCGGGCCGACGTTGGCCCAGCGGCCCTGCTGCGCCCGCCCGGCCGGGACGGCCCGCCCGTCGGCGGCGGCGAACGCCGACCGGGAGCGGTCCACCTGAGCAACCGAGATGGTCTGCGCCGGATAGGCGCGCTCGTCGAACTCGCCTTGTCCGAGCGCGCCGGGGGTGTCCAGCACGCCGCCGTTCGGGGCCGCCTGCCGGAGCCGGGCGAGATGGGCGCCCAGGGCGCTCGGCATCTCGCCGTCACCGGTGGCCGCGGCCGGGGCCACCGGCACGGCGGCGCCGGCCAGATGAATCCCGGCCACGCCGGTGGTCGCGATGAGCGCGCCGATCACGGCGCCGATGAGAATCTGCCGACGTCTGCGGGTCACGAGACCATCGCCCCTCCCGATGTGTCGCCACAGCGCGGCACCGATCGGTGACTGTCACTGTCAGCGTCCGTCGGGAGACTTTCAGATTAAGTGATGCATGACAATGTCTCTGGCTGGTTGATCTCTTTCCGGCAATGCCGGAGAAGCACGCCTCTACCCGACTGAACCGGTGCTTTTTCGGACAGTCCGTTATCGTGTGTTCCGCTACTTATGCCGGAACATCCGGCCTGGGAAGGATGGCGCTCACGGCGGCGGCGTGCTGGGCCCCGGCTCCGACGGCGACGGGCTCGGGGACGGCGACGGGCTGGGTTCGGCGGTGCTCGGCGACGGCGACGGTGACGGTGACGGCGAGGGTGACGGCGGCGGTGACGGGGACTCGGAGACTTCCGGCGACTGGCTCGGCGAGGCCGGCGCGGGCGAGACGGTCGCCGGCCGCGGGTCGAGGCCGGGCTGCCGGTTCGGGGCGGCGCCAGGCGCGGTCAACAGTGTGACCAGCGCGAACACGGCGATGAAGGTGCCCACCAGGGTGGCCCCCGCGGTGGTCCCGGCCAGAACGGCACGCCGGTCCCGCTGCCATTCGGAACGACGCCGGGCGGCCAGTTCGGGCGGCAGCATGGCCCGCTGCGCGGCGAGGCTGTGGTACGGGGCCGCCGCCATCCCGAGCGTGGGCATCACCAGCAGGGCGGCGAGCAGCGGCCCGCTCGGCGTGTCGAGCCGGCTGAGACCCGCCACGATCCCGGCCGTACCGAGCACGGCGAGCAGGGTCTCCGCCCGGTTCGCCCGCAGCGCCTGCCCGACCGTGATCTGCTCGGCGGTCTTCGGGGTGCGCAGGAACTCGGCCCGCCGGGCGAACAGCCCCTGCACCGAGGCGCGGGCCACCACCAGCGCGGTGGACTGCCAGACGAGGAAGGCCCCGACCGCGTCGCGCCACCCGGCCCCGGTCTCGTGGCGCAACAGGGCGACCGCCCGCAACAGGCCCACCAGGATCAGCACCGGCACCGCGGCCAGCAGATACGGCGACAGCCGGCGGAACAGCTGCTCGCCGCCGAGGGCGAGGTTGACCGCCCCGGTCAGCAGGAAGAGGAAGAAGATCAGGCCCAGCAGGTCGCCGTACCACTGCAGCGCCCCGGACAGGTAGGCCCAGCGCTGGCCAGCACTCAGCCTGTTGTGCGCGCCGCGGCGGCCCGGCAGCAGTGACCGGAAGTGCATCCGCAGGATCTGGATGCCCCCGAAGCACCACCGGTAGCGCTGGCTCTTGAGCGCCTCGAAGGTCAGCGGCATCACCCCGCGTCCCATCGACGCGTCCACGTGCAGCCCGGTCCAGCCGGCCCGCAGCAGGCGCAGCGACAACTCGGCGTCCTCGGTGATGCACCACTCGTCCCAGCCGCCGACGTCCCGCAGCGCCTCCCGCCGGATCAGGCCCATCGTGCCGGCGAAGATCGCCCCGTCGTGCTCGTTGCGCGACGGCTGCGACACCGCGAAGAAGTAGCGGTACGAGTAGTAGAGCCGCCGCAGGTAGGGCACCGTGTGCCAGTCCCGGTAGTCCTGCGGCGCCTGGATGAAACCGACCCGCGGATCGTCGAACAGCGGCACGCAGCGGCGCAGGAACCCGGGATCGATCCGGTAGTCCGAGTCGACCACCCCGATGATCTCCGCGGCCGGGTCGGCGAGTTCACCGAACGCGTAGTTGAGGGCGCCCGACTTGTAGCCCGGCCAGTCGGACAGGTGCTCGAACTTGACCCCGTGCCGGGCGCACCAGGCCCGTACCGGGTGCCACAGGGCCGGGTCGCCGGTGTTGTCGTCGATCGCGATGATCTCGAACCGCGGGTAGTCGATCCGCAGCATCCGCCGCAGCGTGTCGATGACCATGTCCGGGGGCTCGTTGTGCGCCGGCACGTGCAGGCTGACGAACGGGGTCCGGCCGCCGGTGCGGCGGCCCAGCTCCAGCGAACGGTCCACGGTGACCCGCCGCCGCCATCGGCGCCGGCCGACGGCGTCGCACAGCTCCCACAGGTAGGCGGCCGCCATCAGGGCCGCCAGCAGCTCGAACAGGCACAGCAGCAGCCCGCCCGCGACACCCCAGGCGCTGAGCCCGCTGTCCAGCGTCCACCGCACGATGAAGATCAGGTACGTGACGAAGAGCAGGACGCTCGACGCCCAGGCCACGTGGGCCCGCGCCGTCCAGTCCCGGGTGAACGGCAGCCACGCCAGAAGGGCGACCACCTGGACGGCCACCGCGCCGCGTACCACCGCGGGGTCGACCGAGAGCGCGGTGAGCAGAAGGTGGGCGAGAAGCGCGAGAAGCGCGACGGCCGCCGTCGACGCCAGGATCCGGGCGGCCGGGCCGGCGGCCGCCACGGCCTCGGGCCGCCGTGCCGGCAGGAACAGCGCCAGCGAGGTCAGCGGCGCGATGACGAGCCCGGTGAGCAGCAATGCGGTCAGCATCGGCATCCACCTCCGATGTCTCCACTCGCCAGCCTGAAACCGGGGCGTGCGCCGGGGACAGGGCCTTCGGGCCCACCGTGCGGGCCGCGCCTCCAGATGGCGCGAAGGCGTCGCGGCGCGGGCCGTTCGGCACTGTCCGGGAAGGCCGGCCGGTACCAGCGTGGGAGGAAAAGGAGGGAGAAACGCCATGACTTTCCACATCGCGATCAACGGTTTCGGCCGGATCGGCCGCAACTATCTGCGGCGCCTGCTGGCCGCCGACATGGCCGGCGCGGAGCTTCGGGTGGTCGCGATCAACGATCTGTACGACGCGGGCACGCTGGCGCACCTGCTGGAGTACGACTCCACGTTCGGCCGTCTGGGCCACGAGGTCAGCCTGGCCGGCGACATCCTGAACGTCGGCGCGCACCGGATCCGCATGTTCTCGTCGCGTACCCCCGAGGATCTGCCCTGGGGCGACCTGGACGTCGACCTGGTCATCGAGTCCACCGGGAAGCTGCGCACCCGCGACGACGCCGCGCTGCATCTCAAGGCGGGCGCCCGGCGGGTGCTGATCTCCGCGCCCGGTAAGGGCGTGGACGCCACGCTGGTGCCCGGCGTCAACGCCGGTGACTTCGACGCGCTCCGCCACCAGGTGGTGTCCGCCGCGTCCTGCACCACCAACTGCGTCGCCCCGTTGCTCAAGGTGCTGCACGACGCGTTCGGTGTCGAGCGGGGCTTCCTGACCACCGTGCACGCGTACACCAACGACCAGAACGTGCTGGACGCGCCGCACAAGGACCCGCGCCGCGCCCGCGCCGCGGCCGTGAACATCATCCCGACCAGCACCGGCGCCGCCAAGGCGGTGGGTGTCGTCATCCCGGCCCTGGCCGGCCGGCTGGACGGTGTGGCGCTGCGGGTGCCGGTGGTGGACGGCTCCATCAGCGACCTGGCCCTGGTGCTGGACACCGAGGTCACGGCGGAGCAGGTCAACGAGGCGGTGGCCGAGGCGGCCGCGGACCCGGAGCTGATCGGCGTCATCCGCTACACCGAGGCGCCGATCGTCTCCACCGACGTGGTCGGCGACCCGGCGTCCTGCGTCTTCGACGCCCGCCTGACCCAGGCGCACGGCCGTCTCGTGAAGGTCTTCGCCTGGTACGACAACGAGTGGGGTTACACCAACCGGCTCGTCGACCTGACCCGGCGGTTCGCCGCGGCGGCCGGCTGACCGGGCACCGGTGCGGCGCTCCCCGGGCGGGAGCGCCGCACCGTGCCGCTCACCGGACGGTCACCGCGTTGTCCCAGGGCGTCGTCTCACTCAGGTAGGCGACCTTGGCGGGCAGCCCGTACGCCTCCACGTCGAGCCGGCCGGCCGTCGCGGTGACCGGCTGCCGGAACGCGAAGGTCCGGGTCACCGCCCCGTACGCGGCGGGCGGATCGACGGTCACCGTGAAGTCGCCGTCCTCCCGGGTGATCGGCGGCCATCCGTCACCGGCCGGTTCCAGCCCGGCGGGCGGGTG
Organism: Actinoplanes sp. NPDC049802; assembly: GCF_040656595.1. Taxonomy (NCBI): domain Bacteria; kingdom Bacillati; phylum Actinomycetota; class Actinomycetes; order Micromonosporales; family Micromonosporaceae; genus Actinoplanes; species Actinoplanes sp. NPDC049802. The sequence goes on along the minus strand of NZ_JBFAMR010000001.1, from coordinate 274,850 downwards.
GAACCGCACCAGCATCCGGGCCGGCCGGGCGCCGCGGACATGCGTGACGGTGACCTCCACGGCGCCGTAGCGATAGCCGTCGGTGGCCGGGGTCAGCACCAGCCGCCCGGCCGTCGTCGTGGTGTCGGTGACCCACGGGTTGACCGGCATCCGGGCCGGTCCGGACACCTGGTGGAAGCCGTCGTCGCCGAGCCGGTACCCGCGCTTCTGCCAGGTCTGCGGTGTCCGGTCGTCGCAGCAGCGCTGGTAGTCGGCGACCTGGACGGTCACCGTGCCGTCGCCGGCCACGCGGGCGCTGTCCTCGCGCAGGTCACGGATCTCGCCGGTGGTGGCGACCACCGGTCCGATGGTGACGATCCGGCCCGCGCGGTCCCGGTCGAACGCGACCAGCTGCTCGCTGCCGCCCTCGACCCGGCAGCTCAGCTCGGCGACCGTCTCGTCGGCGCCGTCACCGTCGACGTCGCCGTAGGTGACGGACAGGATGACGATCTCCATGCCGTACGGGGGTGTCCGGGCGGGCGCGGTTCGCTCGCCGAGGGCGACCGTGCCGTCGTGGAACCGCAGCGGGCCGGAGCTGCCGCGCACGTTGTCGGCGGGCCAGGCGGGCACGTCGAGGACGGATTCGCCGAGCGTGGCGAGCGGGATCCGGCCGTCCGGAGCGGCGGGCGGCGTGGCCGGGCCGGACGACGGGGACACCGGCGGCGCGGACGACGACGGCGGCGGCGCGGTGGGCGCGGCCTGGTCGGCGCCGTCGCGCAGCAGCAGGTAGACCGCCACGGGCAGGGCCAGCACCAGCGTGGCCAGGGCGGCGATCAGTGTGAGCAGCCATCTCTGGCGGGCTCGCCCGGCCGGCGGCTCCGGCGGTGGAATGGGTAGACGCAGAGTGGATGAGTCGGACATCGCGCACCTCCAGCGGCGAGACCGACGGGATTCGTCCATTCCATGGTCCGCCGCTGTGGCCGGCGGCCGTCAGGGCCGAAGGTCGCCGACCGGGGACGGTCACAGCAGGTCGGTGCGGCGCCGCCAGATGACGGTCAGGGCCAGCGCCGTCCAGCCGGCCAGGACGGCCAGGTGGCCGGTGGCGAACCCGGCGCCGGTGACGTCCGGGGCGGTCGCGGCGAGCACCGCCTGCAGCAGGTGCCGCAGCGGGAACACGTCGGCGACCGTGGTGAGCCAGGCGGGCAGCGGCGCGTCGCCGACCACGAAGATCTCCGAGACGAAGCAGAGCGGCAGCAGCGTGCCGAGCGTGACCGGGACGATCGAGCGGGCCGACGACAGCAGTGCGGCGACCGCGAGGCCGAGCGCCGCGAAGCACAGCGTGCCGGCGACGACGGCCACCAGCAGCGCCGGCAGGCGGGCGGCGTCCAGGCGTACGCCGAGGAAGCTCACGCCGGCGACGGTGAGCACGGCGGCGGCGATCAGCGCGACGATCAGCGCGGCCGACACCCGCCCGCCGAAATACCAGCGGAACGGCAACGGGGTGCCGCGCAGTCGTTTGAGGACCCCGGCGGCGCGGGCGCCCACCACCGACTCGGGCATGTCCACGTAGGCGGCGACCGCGACGGTGTAGGCGATCATGCCGGCGTACAGGTACTGGGCCATCGGCATGCCGTGCACCGGCTCGTCGCCGAACACGGTCGGGAACAGCACCAGCAGCAGCGCGGGGAACACCACCGAGAAGAAGACCGCCAGCATGTCGCGGCGCAACCCGAGCAGGGCATATCCGATCTGTACGCCCAGCGGCCGGCGCCGGGCCGCGACCGACGGAGGCGACAGGTGGGCCGGGCCGGGCGGGCGATCCGCGGTGACCGTGACCGGGGCCCGGGCGTCGCGGGGCGCCCAGGAGAAGGCGGCCCGCGCCATCAGGATCCCGGTGACCGTCCAGATCGCCATGACGGCCAGGTGGCCGGGGGAGAAGCCGGATCCGCCGCCCGGCTCGAACGTCTCGGCCATCGCCAGGGCGAAGTGCTTGAGCGGCAGCACCGAGCCGATCAAATCCAGCCAGCGAGGCAGGTCGGCGCCGACGATGAACACGTCCGAGATGAACGCCAGCGTGATCAGCAGGCCCTGCGCCAGCGTCTGCGCGACCAGGACGGTCCGGGCCAGCGCCGCCAGCGCCAGCCCCAGAGCGGCGCAGCAGGCGATGCCGAGCAGCAGCGTGACCAGCAGCGCCGGCGTCTTGTTCCAGACGATCACCACGTCGTAGCCGAGGACGCCGACGGCGGTCAGCAGGGCCACGGCGGCCGCCGAGATCACCAGTGACGCGGCGATCCGGGCGCCCAGCACCATCCACGACGGCACCGGGGCGGCCCGCAACCGCGCCAGCACACCGCTGTCGCGCATCCCGGCGGTGTCCACGGCGAGCAGGACGAACGACGCCTGCGCCACGCCGAAGACGGCGAACGGCGCCACCAGGTACTGGGCGACCGGTACCCCGCCGGCGTCCTGGCCGCCGATGATGGTGCCCACGATGACCAGGAAGGCGACCGGGAAGCCGAGGGTGAAGAACGCGGCGACCGGGTCACGCGCGAAACCGGTCAGGGCGTGGCCGGTCAGCGCCCGCAGCGTGGTCATCGGGCCGTCTCCTCGGTCAGCGCCAGATAGACCTCCTCCAGCGAGGGCGGGGCCACCGTGAGATCCGGCAGGCCGAGACCGCGGTCCCGGGCCCAGCCGGTGATCCGCCACGTGTCGGCGAGCGGATCGTGCGACTCCACCCGGACCCGCCCGAGGGCCACCGACGGCCGGGCGCTGAGCGTCGGCAGACCGTCGGCCGGCACGCCGGCCGGCAGGTCGAAGCCGATCACGGTGGGCAGGTCGCTGCCGGCCCGCAGTTCCTCGGGCGTGCCCAGGGCGATCAGCCGGCCGTCGCGCATCACGGCGACCCGGTCGGCCAGCCGCTGCGCCTCCTCCAGGTAGTGGGTGGTGAGCAGGATCGTGGTGCCGAGCTTGCGCAAGCCGGCGATCAGCTCCCAGGCGTGGTGCCGGGCGGCCGGGTCGAAGCCGGTGGTCGGCTCGTCGAGGAACAGCAGCTCCGGCGCGCCGGCCAGGCCGAGTGCCAGGTCCAGCCGGCGGCGCTGGCCACCGGACAGGTGCTTCACCCGGGCGCCGCTCTTGCCGTCCAGCCCGACCAGGGTGATCAGCTCGGCCGGGTCGTGGCAGCGCGGGTACAGCCGCGTCTGCAACCGGACCAGCTCGTGGACGGTGAACTCCTCCTCGAACCCGGCCGACTGCAGCACCACCCCGATCCGGGCGCGGTAGGCGGATCCGCCGGTCGCCGGGTCCATGCCGAGCACGCTCACGTCGCCGGCGTCACGCGTACGGTAGCCCTCCAGGATCTCGACCGTGGTGGTCTTGCCCGCCCCGTTGGGACCGAGCAGCGCGAAGATCTCCCCGTCGCCGACCGAGAAACTGATCCCGTCGACGGCTCGCACCGGCCCGTACGCACGGGTCAGATCGCGTACCTCGATGGTCGCCATGTCCTCAGCGTCGGCCCGCCCCCGCACCCTGGGCAGTGTCCGAAGTCCTGCCCTTCGGCCCTTCCGGCCGCCGCCGTCCGGCGCAGACGCTGAGGCCGAACGGTTCCTTCACCGACGAAGGAGGCAACGATGAAAGGGCTCGTGTACGGCGGAAGCGGAAGACGATCCTGGACCGAGATCCCGGACCCGGAGGTGCGTGACGCGCGCGACGCGGTGATCCGGGTCGACGCGGTCACCATCTGCGGCACCGACCTGCACATCCTCGGTGGGGACGTGCCGGAGACGGCGTCCGGACGGGTGCTCGGGCACGAGGCGGTCGGGACGGTGGTGGAGCTGGGGCCCGCGGTGTCCGGCCTGACCGTCGGCGACCGGGTGCTGGCGTCCTGCATCTCGGCCTGCGGCAGCTGCCGGTTCTGCCGGGAGCGGGCCTACGGGCAGTGCCGTGCCGGGGGCGGCTGGCTCCTCGGGCACACCATCGACGGAGTGCAGTCGGAGTACGCCCGCATCCCGTTCGCCGACCTGTCCACGTACCGCCTGCCGGCGCAGGTGAGCAGCGAGAACGCGGTGCTGCTCGCGGATATCCTGCCCACCTCGTACGAGGTGGGGGTGCTCAACGGCCGGGTCCGCCCGGGCGACACCGTGGTGATCGTCGGGGCCGGGCCGATCGGGCTGGCCGCGGTGCTCACCACGCGGCTCTACTCGCCCGCGCACATCGTGGTGATCGACAAGGCGGAGAGCCGGCTGCAGGCCGCCAAGAACCTGGGCGCCGACGTCACCCTGACGCCGGAGCGGGTGCCGCTCGGCGCGATCCGGGCGCTCACCGGCGGTCTCGGGGCGGACGTGGTGATGGAGGCGGTCGGCACGCCGGGGACCTTCGAGCTGTGCACCGAGTTGGTCCGTCCGGGCGGGACGGTGGCGAACATCGGCGTGCACGGCAAGCCGGCCACGTTGCACCTGGAAGACCTGTGGATCCGCAACGTCACGATCACCACCGGGCTCGTCGACACCTACTCGACGCCGCGGCTGCTGGACATGCTGGTGGCCGGGCAGATCGACGTGGCCCCGCTGATCACCCACCGGTTCGGACTGGACGAGATGGAGCGGGCGTACGACGTCTTCGCCGATCCCGCCCGGACCGGCGCGCTCAAGGTCGTGCTCACCCGCTGACCGGCGGACCGGGGGCAACGACCAGGGAGGCTCGGCGTTCTCCGGGCCTCCCTGGACGCGGGACGACGAGACGCCGGCGCCATGGCCGCCGCGGGGCCGGGCCGGATCGATGACCGCGCGGCCCACCCGAGGAGAGCGGGCCTTCCGGCCCGTGCGCCCCGCCGCGGCACGGGATCACGCTGGGAACCATGGCTGCGGGAATCGCGCGGCACGGCCGCATGAAGATCGCGTACGAGGTGGAGGGCCCGGCGGACGGCGTACCCCTGCTGTTGATCATGGGTTTGGGGTTGTCCGAGCTGTTCTGGCCGGAGGGTTTCCGGGAGAGCCTGGTGGAGCGGGGCTTCCGGGTGGCCCGGTTCGACAACCGCGACGTCGGCGCGTCCACACACCTGACCGAACTGGGCCTGCCCTCCCCGCTGGTGCTGGTCGGCGGCCACTGGTGGGGCTACGCCCTGCCGGACATGGCCGACGACGCGGTGGCCGTCCTGGACGCCCTCGGCTGGCCCAGCGCCCACGTGGCCGGGGTGTCGCTCGGCGGGATGATCGCGCAGACCATGGCCTGCCGGCACCCGGCCCGCGTCCGCAGCCTCACGTCGATCTCCTCGACCCCGTACACCCGGATCGGGCGGCCGTACCCGTGGATCGCCGGCGTCCTGGCGATGCCGCCGGCCCGCGACCGCGAGGCGGCGGCCCGGCAGATGGCCCGGGTGTTCCGCGTCATCGGATCGCCCGGCTACCCGCGTGACGACGAGTGGATCCGGGAGGCCGCCCGCCGCGGATTCGACCGCGGCCACGACCCGAACGGCGTCCGCAGGCAGCTCGCGGCCATCCTCTCCGCCCCGGACCGGCGGCCCGAGCTGCGACAGCTGCGCAAGCCCACCCTCGTGGTGCACGGTGAGGTGGACCCGCTGGTCCGGATAGCCGGTGGCCGCGCCACCGCCCAGGCGGTGCCGGACGCGCGGCTGGTCACCTACCCGGGCATGGGGCACGATCTGCCCGGCCCGTTGCATCCGGCCATCGCCGACGAGATCACCTACCTGGCGACGAAGGCCGGGCAGTCCGCGTGATGCGGCAGCCGGCCGGTGACCGTGCCGGTGGGCCGCCTACCTGGCGATGAAGACCGGGCAGTCCGCGTGATGCAGCAGCCGGCCGGTGACCGTGCCGGGCAGGCCGCCGGAGTCGTGCGCGCCGGCCACGATCAGTTGGGCCTGCTGTGAGACGCCGACCAGCAGACGGCCCACCGGACCGGCGTTGACCAGCGTGCCGACCGGCACCTGCGGGAACTTCTCCCGCCACGGCCGCAGCAGCCGGTCGAGCAACCCGGCCTCCCCGGTCTCCCGGTGGCCGGGCCGCTCCCGGAAGGCGTGCACGGCCAGCAGCGAGGCCCCGCGGGCGTCGGCGATCCGGAACGCCGCCTCGATCGCGGTCCGGCCCGCAGGCGAGTCGTCCGCGCCCACCGCGACCGGGTCGGTGAAGGCCACCGTACGGCCGCGGACCACCACCACCGGGCAGCGGGCCCGGGTGGCGACCCACTGGCTCACCGAACCGAGCAGCAGGCTGGCGAACCCGCCCCGGCCGCGGTTGCCGACCACGGCCAGCCCGGCGGTGGCGGCGTGCTGGACCAGGTCGGCGGCGGGATCACCGGGGACGACGACGGTGTGCACGGTGACCGCCGGAACCAGCCGGTACACCGCCTCCCGGGCCTCGGCCACCACGGCCTCGGCACGTTCGCGCAGGTCGCCGGGCGGGTTCGGCCAGTCCTCGTACGCGTGCAGAACGGTCAGGGTGGTGGAGCGCCGTTGCGCCTCCAGGGCCGCCCACCGAACCGCGGTCAGTGCCGGTTCGGAGCCGTCGGTCCCGGCCAGAACCGTTTCCCGGACACTCATGACTCCTCCCTTCACTCTCGAGCGTGATCCGGGCCGCCGGTGGCGGGCAGAGCCGAACGTCCCGTTGCCAACGCCCCCGTCCGGCGGGCCGGTGGACGGTCACGCATCGAGGACCGTCGACCCTCCCGGGGTTAGCAGAAGCGGGCTAACGTGCTAACTGGAGCCGAGGAAGGGAGGTTGCGATGACCACGACGACCACCCGGCCCACCAAGACGGCCGAACCGCCCAAGGCGGCCACCACGCCGAAGCCGGAGAAGCCGGCCGAGACCCCGCTGCACCGGTCCAGCCGGATCGGCCGCGACATCGGTGGCCTGGCGGTGAACGTCTACGAGCGCGGCATCGCCAACTTCGTCGCGTTCGAGAAGGACGCCGCGAAGATCACGCCGTACCCGTGGGCGAAGGAGGCGCTCGCCGTGAGCGCCGGTCTCATCGAGGACGTGGGCGCCGCCTACGTCCGCACCGCCCGCCGCATTCTGCGGTGAGCCGGCCGGCGGCCCGGGGTCAGTCCCCGGGCCGTTTTCCGTTCGCCGTTCGCCGTCCGCGCCGGGCGATCGTCGTCTCGGCCATGGCGGTGTAGACCTCGCCGAGGGCCTGCCGCTGCCGCGCGGTCAGGTTGGGGTCGGCGGCGATGGCGTCGAGGACCGGTGGCGGCCGGTCCCCGACCGCGGTCGCCTGCTCCACCAGCGCGTCGGCCGTGGTGCGCAACGACGCCGCGATCGCCTGCAACACCCGGTCCGACGGCGCGCGCAGGCCACGTTCGATCTGCGACAGGTACGGGTTGGAGATGCCGACCATCGTCGCGAGCTGCCGCATCGACAGCTCGGCGACCTCGCGCTGCCTCCGGATGATCTCCCCGAGCGTCATGGCGAGTCAGCATAGAGCAGCGGGGACGGTCGCCTGGGCGGTGCGCAGCACGGCGTGCCGGCGCCGCCCGTCCATCAGGTTGGCGCCGATCGCGGCCAGGTCGTCGGGGCCCGGGGTCAGCACGGTGACCTCGGCCCCGGTCCGTGCCACCTTCTCCGCCTCCCGGTCGAGCTGGGCGGCGAACACCCGGCGCAGCGCCCGCTCGGCCCGCACCGCCGGGTTCACCGGCCGGTCGGTGCGGTGGCTGGCCATCGGCGCCAGCACGAACACCTCGTCGTGCTCCCCGCGGTGCAGCACGTCCACCGACGCGACCGAGCGCACGCCGCCGTCCACGTAGCGCCGCTCGCCGATCACCGCGGGCCGGTGCCAGCCCGGAATGGAACAGGAGGCCACCACCGCGTCGGGGAGGCTCGCCTCCGGACTGCCGGTCCGGCCGAAGACCACCCGGCGCCCCGACTCGTAGTCCACCCCGACGATCCAGGTGTGCTGTCGCGGCCAGGCGGACGGATCCTCCCGCACCAGAGCCTGCACATATCGCCGCAGCGTGTGGTGGTGGGAGCGGCCCTGCGGCAGCAGCGCGGACGCCAGCACCCGTGGGTGCACGCTGTGCGGGGCCAGAGCGGCGGTCGCCAGCATCCGCGGCGAGCCCAACCGCAGGCGGGGCGCCGGCGGCAGGACGCCCGAGTCCTGGGCGAACTCGTCGGCGCCCGGCACGTGCGGGTGGCTCTCACCCAACTGGTGGGCGACCAGGTCGTCCGGTGTGAATCCGTGCCGCAGCGCGGCGGCCAGCACACTGCCCGCGCTGGTCCCCACGATCGTGTCCACCTGGTGCAACGGCCGCCCGATCCGTTCCTGCAAGGCGGCCAGGCCGCCGATCATCCAGGCGGCGCCGAGCGTGCCGCCCGCGCCCAGGACCAGAGCCACTCGCCGATTCCTCATTCGCATCACCCGTTTCCCATGGTGACACGCGCCGGGCGTTGGTAGGGGACCTCCGGCCCTGCCTGACCGCCCGGTTGGTCGGCACGGTGGGGGAACAGGCGCCGTGCGACCGAGGAGCTGTCATGGACTATCTGAGCCCACTGGACGCGTCCTTCCTGGACGCCGAGGACCAGGACCCGCATGCCTCGCTGGCGATCTCGTCGGTCGCGGTGCTGGACGGGCCGGCCCCCAGCCAGGAGGAGTTCACCGAGGCGATCCGGGGACGGCTGGCGCTGGTGCCCCGCTACCGGCAGAAGGTGCGCCGGATGCCGTTCAACCTCGGCCACCCGATGTGGATCGACGATCCCGCCTTCGACCTGGGGTTCCACTTGCGGCGTACGGCGTTGCCGGCGCCCGGCGGCGACGCCGAGCTGGCCGCGCTGATCGGCCGGCTGATGAGCCAGCGGATGGACCGGGAGCGCCCCCTCTGGGAGACGTGGGTGATCGAGGGCCTGCCCGAGGGCCGGTGGGCGCTGCTGTCCAAGGTGCACCACTGCCTGCTCGACGGGATGTCGGGCAACGAGCTGTACCGGGTCATCTGCGACACCACGCCCGAGCCGCGGCCGCCGGTGCCGGACGACTGGGCGCCGCGTTCGGCTCCCGGCGTGCTGGACCTCACCGTGGACACCCTCGGGCGTCTCGCCCGCTTCCCGATCGAGCAGGCCCGTCTACTGTTCGGGGCGTTCCAGGAGGCGGGCCGGATCGGCCAGGCGGCCGGCGGCCTCGCGTCGCTCGCCGGGGCGTTCCTGCCGGCCACCCCGTCGCCGCTGCTCGGCCCGATCGGTCTGGCCCGGAGGTACGCGGTGTCCCGGGTGCCGCTGGCCCGGCTCTCCGCCGCGGCCCGCGCCCACGACGCCACCGTCAACGACGTCTACCTGGCCGCGGTGTCCGGCGCGCTGCGCCGCCTGCTGCTCGCCCGCGGCGAGACGCCCGGTCCCGAGACGGTACGCACGCTGGTGCCGGTCAACGTGCGCCGGCGCGACCAGCAGGGGCGGCTCGACAACCGGATCGCCTGCCTGCTGCTGCGACTGCCGGTGGAGCTGGCCGACCCGGCCGAGCGGGTGCACGCGGTGCACCAGCGCATCGCCGAGCTGCGGGACGCTCACGAGGTGGAGGCGTCGGCCGGACTGTTCGAGCTGGCCGACCACGAGCCGTTCGCCGCGGTGTCCCTGATCATCCGGACCGCGTTGTGGCTGCCGCAGCAGGGTCTGTCCACGGTCACCACCAATGTGCCCGGACCGCGCGAGCAGCTCTACATCCTGGGCCGTCCGATCCGGGAGATCCTGCCGTACGTGCCGATCGGCGACCGGATGCGGGCCGGGTTCGCCGCCTTCACCTACGGCGGGCAGGCCTGCTTCGGCGTCACCACCGACCTGGCCTCGCTCCCGGAGGCCGCCGAACTCGCCCAGTGGATCATCGACGAGATCCCGGCGGAGAAGAAGGCGCGCCGCCGCCGCGCCGCCCGGACCGCGCCGGTCTGACCGTCCGGCCGGCTTCGGTGGCGTCTGCTCTGCTCACGGGCGCCTCTCGAGAGGGCGCCGGGTGGCGCCGAGGCGGGCCACACCCATCAGCCGGGCGACGTCGCCGGCGGTGAGCACGCCGCTGGGGTGGTCCCGTTCGAGGACCACGACGGTCCGGACCGGCGTGTTCAGGGCCCCGACGGCTTCCAACAGCGGAGCCGCGGCCTGGACGGCAGGCGCCTCGGACCGGGGGATCATGACGTCGGCGAGCCGGCGGTCGGGCGCCACTGCCGTCAGCGTGGCGACCGTGACAAGACCGGCGAACCGCCCGTCGATGTCGACGACCGGGTACAGATGGTGGGGGTGCGGCCGGGCGGTGCGCTCCGCGAAATCCCGGACGGTGTGCCCGGCGTAGCCGCACACCGCGGGGGCGGTCATCGCGTCGGCGACGGACAGGCCGCGCAGGCTTTCGGTCAGGGCGGCCGCGGCCTGCTCGGTACGGGCGGTTCGGGCCAGGTACCAGCCCAGCAACACCAGCCACAGCCCGTCCAGGGCGGCGGACCCGGCCACCAGTGCGGCGCCGGCGCCGGCCAGCAGGAGGCCCAGCACCATGCCGGACCGCGACGCGGTACGGCGGGCGGCCGCACGGTCGCCGCGGATCCACCACAGGATCGCGGCCAGAGCCCGGCCGCCGTCCAATGGGGCGCCCGGCAGCAGGTTGAACACCGCCAGCACCAGGTTGGCCTGGGCCAGCCAGAGGAGGCCCTGCCTGGTCAGCTCCGATCCGGCCAGGTCCGCCGGGACCGACGCCGCGGCGAACACGGCCGCCGCGCCCAGGCTGGTGAACGGCCCGGCCAGGGCGATCAACAGATCCACCGGCGGGCGGCGAGCCTCCTCGGCCATCACCGAGACACCGCCGAACGCCCACAGCGTGATCGACTCGACCCGGATCCGGAAACGCTGCGCCGTCACGGCGTGCGCCAACTCGTGAGCCAGCAGCGCGGCCAGGAACAGCAGCGCGGCCCAGGCCGCGGTCACCCAGTAGGCGGCTGTGGCCTGCCCGCCGGCGGATGCCGGGAGCAGGCCCACCGCCAGCGCGTCGACCAGCAGGAAGAGGATGAGCAGCACCGACCAGTGAACGCCCACCGGGATCCCGCGGACGGTGCCGAGGCGAATGCTCTGAAGCACGGCGGCCACCTCTTCGTTCAGCGCCGTAACTCTCCCGGGTTCAGCCTCTCGCCCGGCGCCGGACGAGCACAGGGGCGATGGTCCCGTCCCGGGGTGTGGCCAGGGCCCAACGGCCTGTTAACGGGTCTTCCAGCACTGTGCGGGCTCCACCGGGCTGACGGTGGCCGGCCGGGGCGGCCGCTGGACCGGGTGAACCGGGCGGTGCCGCGGCGGGCCGGGTGCCCGGTGTTCGTGGTCGGGTGACCTCTGTGGACAGTGGGCCGGGTTGCCCGGGTCGATCGACCCCTGTCGAAGAGAGCGGTTCGGCCCTGCTGCTCTTGGTTAGCGCGGTGTGACTGTGCGTATATGGAGTGAAAGGAGGCCCGCGATGGTGTCCATCCAATTCCCGAAGCAACCGCTCGGGCCGGGCGAGTTCACGGCGATCGTCAAGGATAACAACGGCGCCCCGTCCTCGGTCCTGGAAGCCAGCCGCAGGTTCTACATCCACTGCGAGTGGAAGATCTCCCCGCTGGCCGCGCTGCTGCTCGGCGGCAAGTGGAACCTCGCCGCCTACGTCGAGTCGATCGGACCCGGCGCCGAACAGCAGGTCGGGCCCACAGTGACGGTGGATCTGACCGGTGCCACCGACTACCACGCCGACATCGAGGTCCCGGCCGGCACCCTGCCCGACCTCGGGCCGGCGCCGACCCCGTCGTCCGGGGCGTACAAGATGGTGACCCTGTTGACCCTGGAGAACTTCGGCAAGGCCACCGACGTCGCCGCGGTGGTGGAGGGACCGGTGCTGCGCATCGGATGATCGCGCGGTAGACGGCTCAGCCGGGCGTCACGGCCGGCGGCGTCAGCTCGACGCCGGCCGTGCCGCCCCGGTGCAGGGCCCACGGGTCTCCCCGGTGGATCACGGTGAGAACCCTTTCGCGATCGACCACCAGCCGGCGGTCGCAGCCGCCGGCACAGTCGAACACGAAACCGGCCGCCGAAACGGTGACCTCGAAGTCATGGATGATGTCCATACCCCACCGTAGCCGCGGCCGGTCCGTGCTGCCCGTCCAGCGTGGGCCGCGTCGCCATCGCGGCCAGAGCCAGGACCAGCCGGACCGGAAAGGACCGGGCGTCGCGGATCCGGGCCGTGGTCCGGGTCACCGAGCGGAACTCCGGCCAGCCGAGCCGGCCCGGCCCGGCCAGGGCCGTGGCGAAGACCTGGTGCAGCAGCAGCCAGCGCAACGGGCGGGGCAGCCAGCGCTCGCGGATCACGGTGGCAAGCAGGGGGCGGGCGGCCGCCGGGCTGCGTGCCGCCACCACCCGGATCGCGCTGATCCGGTGGCGGGCCGGGACGTCCCGGCTCCCGGCCAGAGCACAGAGCCGGGGCAGGGCCTCCTCGATCGCCAGTCGTTGTGCCAGCGCGACCCGCAGGGCCGCCGGCGTGCCCGGCCGATCGGCGAGGGCGGCGAACATCGCCGCCGTCGCGGCGGGCAGGGCGATCTCCACCGGGTACGGGATGCCGCTCACCGCCATGCCGCCGACGATCTCGACCATCCACTCGTCGCTCAGGTCGAGCCGCCGCAGGTTGACCGGCCATGCCGTGTTGACGACGGTCGCCAGCCTCGTGACGGCTTCGAGGCGGATCCCGAGTGACAGCCCGGGATCGGTGATGACGTTCTCCAGAAAACGCGGGTCGTCGTTCCACCAGACCGACGCGGTGGTGGAAGGCGCCCCGGTCGACGACACCGCCGTCCCGGGCGCGGACCCCACGGCCGCCCGGTACGCCTGGTTCAACGGCCGCATTCCGTCCGCGGAGATCAGACGGTCCAGGGCGTCCTGGCCGGTCCCGTCGCCGAGTGCGACGAGCCGTCGCGCGGCGGCCGCGGCAAGCAGCGCCGGCGCCAACGGCGCCTGGAACGGGCGGGACCGGTCCGGTGGCGCGGTGGCCAACCGCATCAGCCATTCGCGTTCGCCGAGGTCGGCCAGGCGGGCGGCGCAGCCGTACGTCAGCGGGGAAGGCGCCCGGCCGGTGATCATGGACCGCAGCTCCGGGGCGGCGGCCGCCGGGCGCCGCCGGAACAGTTCGACGGCGGCCGAGTAGCGAAGCGCGAGGTCGGGTCCCGGACCGGCCAGCGTCCGCAGCCGGCCGTCGTCACCCAGGGCGGCCAGGCCGGTCGCGCCGGCCAGCCGGAACAGCGGCGGCAGGCCGGGTTCGTCGAGCAGATCGCGCAGCGCCCCCGGATCCCCGTCGCGGGCCAGCCGCTCGGCCGCCTCCAGGCGCTGCAACATGCCGAAGTCGCGGTCGGCGGCGCGTGATCGCAGCGCCTCGCGGGCCAGACTGCCGAGGCCCGTCCGGTCCGGCTGGTCGCCGTCCGGGCCGTACGCCCCGGCGTCCACCGGCTCGCCCCGCGCTCGCAGGCCGTCACGGGCCCAGCCGCTCGGGCCGGCCGGGACCTGGCCGGACACCGCCCGCAGCAGCGGGATCCCGGTGGCGGGGTCCACGTCGGCCACCGCGTCGGCGAGCACCACCCGGGTCCAGCCCGGGACGTCGCCGTCCCGAGCCGTCGCGGTCATCCGGGCCAGCACGTCGGCGTCCACGCTGAGCGCCCGCAGCACGCGCATCGCCCCGGTCGCGGCGGTGTCCGTGCCGAGCCGTTCGAGGAGGGCGTCCAGGACGGCGGCCCGGGTGGCCGCGGTGACCGGCACACCGCTCGCGATCATGTCACCGGCCGCGATCGGGTCCGGTTCGCCGAGCAGCGATCCGACCAGTTCGTCGGCGTCCGGCCGGAGTTCCGCGGCGAACGCGGCGAGACCGCGCCGGACCGGGTCGGTGGCGATGGCCCGCCAGGCGTCCGGGTCCAGGCCGGCGGCGGTTCCCCGGGCGGCGAAGTATTCGGCGAAACTCTGGTCCGGGAACGCGAGCCGTCCCTTGCTCGCCGCCAGCAGGCCGGTGCCGCGCAGCAGGTCGGCGATCATGCGGCGGGCACCGGGCAGGGCCGCGGTGAACGGGTGCGGGGCCGCGCCGTCGAGCCAGGTCATCGCGGCCGTGACGAGATCCGCCCCGGGGTCCGCGACGCGTACGGCACCGAGCGCGTCCAGCAGCCGGCCGAGGATGCCGTGGAAGTCCCGCTCCAGCCAGCCGGCCGCCTCGCCGGCCCGCCCCCGGCCGTCCAGCGCGCCGGTCAGCGCGGCCTGTGCCCCGGCCAGCTCGTGGCGGCCCTCGATCAGGTGCTGGGCGAACAGTTCGTGCAGCTCGCCCGGCCCGGCCGGGATCTCGGTGTCGGCGTGGACCATCGCGGCGATGGTGGCGAGCAGCGGAACGTGGGCCACCGGGCCGAGCCGGGCGCTGTTCACCCGGGTCAGGAACTCGCCGGTGCGGCGGGCGGCCGTCGCCGGGTCCGGGCACCGGGCGGCGAACCACTTGCGGGCGAAGAGGTCCAGCTCCTGCCGGTCGAAGGGGCGCAGCTGGTAGGAGGTGACGCCGGGACCGGTCAGCCGGGCCAGTTCGCCGGCGGCCAGCGGCCGCGACATGATCACGAAACGGTGGCCCGGGGGCGGATGGTCGAGCAGGCCGTGCAGCCGGGCGAGCAGCAGGTCACGGTCCGCGGCCCCGGTGACCTCGTCGAGACCGTCGATGATCACCCACCAGTGCCCGTGCCGGCTGGGCGGGCGGCCGAACAGCCCCGCTCCGACGTCGGTGCCGTAGTCGCGGCGGCACGCCTCGGCCAGCGCGGCGGGCAGTCTGTGCCGGACCAGATCGGCGGCGGGCAGGGCGATCACGATCCGGCGGTGGTCGCCGGTGTCCAGAGCCCGTTCGGCGGCCCGGGCCACGGCGATGGTGGCCATGGTGGACTTGCCGGCGCCGGCCGGGCCGGTGAGCAGCACGTGCCCGCCGCCGAAGATCTCCGCCGGATCCACCCGCCGCCCGCCGGGCTCGTCGCCGGGCCCGGCCGGAACGGGATGCCGTGGCACGTACACGTCGGGGAGCGGGGGAGCGGATCCGTCGAGCAGGAACCGGTACGGATGCCGGGCGCCGGCGTCGCGCATCTCCCGCAGCAGGTCCTCCAGCCGGTCCCCGGCCGGCCGGGCCGGCGACAGTGCGACCAGCAGGGCGCAGATGCCCAGGGCGGCGGCGGCCCAGCCGCTCACCGTGCCGGCCGCCGGTGGCGCGCCCGGTACGAAGCGGACCGCGAACACGACGGCGGTCAGCGCGACCAGGGGCCAGATCAGGGGCCGGGGCGCGATCCGGCCCCGGGTGACCGCCACCACCCCGGCGACGGCGCCGACGATTCCGGCCACCTGGTCGGCGGTCTCCAGCGGCGGCGTCGGCGCCATGAGCTCAGCCGAGCCGTCCCGGGCGGTGCACCGGCCGGCGGCCCGGCGGCTGTTCCGGGGGCCCGGTGAGCGGGGTGATCGGCGGGATCGGCCGGGTCACCGGGGCGGCGGTGGTGAGGACCAGCCGTTCGCCGTGATGCCACAACTCCACCTTGGCGTCGCCGTTGCCGGTGCGCAGCGTGTAGACGGCCTCGGTGGGCCGGACCGTCACGTGCAGGCGCAGCCCCCGCCAGAGCAGGGAGAAGGCGAGCCGTTCGATGCGGCCCGGCAGGCGGGGCGCGAAGGACAGCACACCGTCGTGGTCGCGCATCCCGCCGAGCCCGGCGACCAGGGAGATCCAGGCTCCGGCCAGCGACGCGATGTGCAGCCCGTCGCGGGTGTTGCGGTGCAGGTCGTACAGGTCGGTGAGGGCGGCCTCGCCGATGTAGTCGTGGGCCAGCTCGAGATGGCCCACCTCGGCGGCCAGGACGGCCTGGGTGCACGCGGACAGCGACGAGTCGCGGACGGTCCGGCGCTCGTAGTAGGCGAAGTTGCGGGCCTTGTCGGCGGCGGTGAACGCGTCGCCGCACCAGTGCATGGCGAGCACCACGTCGGTTTGTTTGATCACCTGGCTGCGGTACAGGTCCAGGTAGGGGAAGTGCAGCATGAGCGGGTAGTCGCCGGGGCCGGTGGCGCCGAAGTCCCACTCCCGCATCAGGGTGAACCCGCGGACCTGCGGGTGGACGCCCAGCTCCCCGTCGTACGGCACGCACATGGCCGCCGCCGCCTCCCGCCACGCGGCGACCTCCGCCGGGGTGACCGCGAGCGCGTCCGCCCGGTCCGGGTACCGGGTCACCGCGTCGGCGGCCGCGATCAGGTTCCGCCGGGCCATCAGGTTGGTGTAGACGTTGTCGTCGGCGACCGCCGTGTACTCGTCCGGTCCGGTGACGCCGTGCAGGTGGAAGTCGCCGTGCCGGTCGTAGTGGCCGTACGACACCCACAGCCGGGCGGTCTCCACCAGCAGCTCGGCGCCGACGTCCCGGTCGAACGCGGTGTCACCGGTGGCGGCCGTGTAGCGGGTGACCGCGTCGGCGATGTCGGCGCCGATGTGCACGGCTGCCGTCCCGGCCGGCCAGTATCCGGAGCACTCGTGCCCGCGGATGGTCCGCCACGGGAACGCCGCACCGGCCCAGCCCAGCGTGGCGGCCCGTTCCCGGGCCAGGTTCAGGGTGGCGTGCCGCCAGCGCAGCGCCTCGGCCGCGGCGTCCGGTTGCAGGTAGGTCAGCACCGGGAGCACGTACCGTTCGGTGTCCCAGAAGACGTGGCCGTCGTAGCCGGGACCGGTCAGCCCCTTCGCGGCGATGGGCCGCCGCTCGGCCCGGGCGCCGGCCTGCAACACGTGGAACATGCCGAACCGGACGGCCTGCTGCACCTCGTCGTCACCGTCGATCTGGAGGTCCGCCCCGTCCCAGAAGGTGTCCAGATAGACGCGCTGGGCGGCGAGCAGGGCGGTCCAGCCCTCGAACCGGGCGCCCTCGATCGCGGCGGCCACCTGGTCGCGGACGGCCGGCAGCGAGCGCCGGCTGGACCAGCCGTACGCCACCAGCTTGACCAGGCGCAGCCGCTGCCCGGGTTCCAGCCGGCAGGCGATCGTGGTCCGGGCCAGGTCGGGTTCGGCGTGGCTGTCGCACCGCAGACCGGGCGGCCCGTCGACGAGATGTTCCATGGCGGCGGCGACCCGCAGCCCGCTCTCCCGGGTGACGTGCACGAGCATCGCCCCGCTCCGGCCGGCGTGATGCTCCTCGGCCACCAGCGGCGCCCGCAACACCGCCGACACCCGTGGATCCTTGAGCGGGCCGGGCAGCACCTCGTTCGCCACCAGTTCGGACTGCAGGATCACCCGGATCGGCGCGTCGACCGGCTCCACCTCGTACTCGATCCCGGCGATCGAGCGCTGGGTGAACGACACCAGCCGGGTGGAGCGGATCCGCACCGTCCGTCCCGCGCCGGACTGCCACTCCAGCTCGCGCCGCAGCACCCCGGCCCGCAGGTCGAGCACCCGTTCGTGGTGGCGCAGGCGGCCGTCGCGCACATCGAACGGCTCGTCGTCGACCAGCAGGCGGATCACCTTGCCGTTGGTGACGTTGACGATGGTCTGCCCGGACTCGGGGTAGCCGTACCCGGCCTCGGCGTACGGCAGCGGCCGCAGTTCGTAGAACGAGTTCAGGTAGCTGCCGGGCAGGGCGTGCGGTTCGCCCTCCTCGAGGTTGCCGCGCAGCCCGATGTGGCCGTTGCCGAGCGCGAAGATCGACTCGGAGCGGGCCAGCAGGTCCACGTCGAGGTGGGTCTCGCGGACCGTCCACGGTTCCACCGGATACGCCGGATGCCGGTTCATGGTGCCTCCCCGGAAGCGCCCGCGGCCGGCGAGGACGGCGGCGGCGGGGTCGGTGACGTGGTCGGCGGGCTGGTGCTGGGCGAGGTGCGTGACGGGCTGGGCGACGTGGTGCGGCTGGGGGAGGGGCTGGGCCGGGCGCGTGACGGCGACGGGCTGCCGTCCGCCGGCGGTGACGTCCGCTCGCCGGTCGTCGTCACGGACGGGGCCGGTGTCGAGGCGGGCGAGGAGGAGGGCGCCGGCGTGCCGGGGAACCAGCCGAACGGGTCGGCCAGGGCCAGGGCGGCGCCCGCGCCCAGCAGCACGAGAAGCGCGGACAGCACGGCGATCAGGTAGCGGCGGTCGTCGCGGTCCGGGGAGCCGTCCGGCGCCGTCGCGTACCCCGTACGCAACGGGGGTGTGAGAGGGACGACGGCCGTGACGTCACCGCCGGGATCTCCACCCAGGGCGCCGTCGGCCGCCGCGGCCATCGCCGCCGCCGACCGGAAACGCTCCGCCGGATCCTTCGCGAGCGCGGTGTCCACCAGGGCACGTGCCCGCGGCGCGACGTCCGCGGGCAGCGGAGGGGGTACGTCGTGAAGGTGCCGCATCGCGACGGTGACCATGTTGTCGCCCAGGAACGGCGGATGCCCGGCCAGACAGTGGTAGGCGACCGCCCCGAGCGCGTAGAGGTCCGCGGGCGGTCCGACGGCCCGCTTGACGACCTGCTCGGGCGCGATGTAGTGGGCCGTGCCGACGACCTCCCCGGCCCCGGTGAGCGCCGCCGACTCGGACGAGCGGGCGATGCCGAAGTCGACCAGGACGACGGTCCCGTCCGGCTGGATGATCAGGTTGCCGGGTTTGACGTCGCGGTGCACGATCCCGGCGTCGTGCGCGGCCTGCAGCGCGCGGGCCACCTGCGCCACGATCGGCATGGTCTCGGCGGTGGTGAGCCGGCCCCGCTCGGCGATCCGGCGGTCCAGCGGCTGCCCGTCGACCCGGGCCATCACCAGGTAGGCGCCGTTGCCGTCGTCCTCGCCGAAGTCGTAGACGTCGGCGATGCCGGGATGGTGCAGCGCCGCCATGGCCCTGGCCTCGTGCCGGAACCGGGTCTGGAACTGCGGGTCCACGGCCCGGTCGGCGCGCAGCGTCTTGACCGCGACCGGGCGGGCGAGCACCGTGTCGGTCGCCCGCCACACCTCGCCCATGCCGCCGGAGGCGATCGGGTCGTCGAGCCGGTAGCGGCCGGCGATCACATCTCCACGTTCGTGGGGCACGGTGGGCTCCTCTGCGCGTCATCCGGGCGGCACGGGGACGCTGACCTGGCCGGTGCGGCGCAGCTTCTGCCAGCCCAGCCGCCGCCCGGTGACCGCGGTCAGCGCCGATCGGAAGAGAACGAGGTACAGCAACTGACGGTAGGCGATCTGCTGCAACGGCAGCGTCCACAACGGGCGCAGTGACTCGCGGTCCAGCAGGAACGCGACCGCCGCGGTGACCGCCTGCACGGCCGTCATGACGAGCCAGCCGACGGCGGCCTCGCGGCGGCCGAGGAAGACGAAGCCGTAGACGGCCATGATGTCCAGCAACGGCGCCAGCAGCGGCAACAGCACTGTGAACAGGGCGATCAACAGCAGGCCGCGCCGTCCGAACCGGCCGGACGGGCCGCGTTCGACCACCGCGTGCCGGTGCTTCCACAGCGCCTGCATGGTGCCGAAACTCCACCGGTAACGCTGCCGCCACAATTGGCGGACACCGGTCGGCGCCTCGGTCCACGCGCGGGCCGACGGCTCGAAGACCACCCGCCACCCGGCCCGCTGCACGGCGATGGTGAGGTCGGTGTCCTCGGCCAGCGTGTCGGTGGACAGACCGCCGGCGTCGGTGAGGGCCGCCCGGCGGAAGGCGCCCAGCGCGCCCGGGATGGTGCCGATGCAGCCGAGCGCGTCGAAGAGGCGGCGGTCCAGGTTGAAACCGATGACGTACTCGATGTGCTGCCACCGGCCGAGCAGACCGCGCCGGTTGCCGACCTTGACGTTGCCGGAGACCGCGCCGACGTGCGGGTCGGCGAACGGCTGCACCAGCCGGTGCACCGAGTCCGGCTCCACCACGGTGTCCGCGTCGACCATCACGATCAGCGGATGGCGGGCGAACGCGATCCCGGTGTCGAGGGCGCCCGGCTTGCCGCCGGACGGGGTGCGGATCACCCGTACGTTGCCCAGGCCCAGCGCGCGGACCACGTCGCCGGTGCCGTCGGTGGAGGCGTCGTCGACCACGATCACCTCGACGCCGGGATGCGCGGACAGGGCCAGCGACCGGACCGCCGGTGTGATCGTCTTCGCCTCGTTGAACGCCGGCACCAGGATCGACACCGGCTCGGTGACCGGCGGCCCCCACGACCAGGCCGACGCCCGCCTCCGGTAGGCGTGCCCCACCCCCACCCCGACCAGCAGCACGGTACGGGCGAGGATCAGCACGCCCGCCGCGGCCAGCAGCAGCCACAGCGCCCGCAACGTCGCGTCGGCGATCCGCACCGTCCACACCAGCGCCCCGCCGCGGGCACTCCGCGAGAACCCGGCCGGATGATCGGCCACCGGCAGCGTCCGGGCCATCGCCTCGGAGACCGTGGCGAACCGGTAGCCGCGCCCGGTCAGGGTGGGGATGAGCCGGTCCAGGGCGGCGACGGTCTGCGAACGGTCACCGCCGGCGTCGTGCATCAGCACCACGGCGCCGGCCGTGCCCTTCGGCGTCGACCGGCGCACGATCGTGTCCACCCCCGGCCGCCGCCAGTCCTCGCTGTCCAGGTCGCTGAGCAGGATCCGGTAGCCGAGCGCGGCGCTCTCGGTCAGGTCCGGCATGTCGCCGTTGTCGACGGCGTCCACCTCGGAGGAGTACGGCGGCCGGTACCAGGCGGGGGCGCGGCCGGTGGCGTACGCGACGACGTTCGCCGTGGCCGAGCGTTCGACGCCGCGCAGCCAGGCGGGCAGCCGCGACATCCGCGGGTGGGTGAGGGTGTGCACGCCGATCTGGTGGCCTTCGGCGGCGATCCGCCGGGTGAGGCCGGTGTCGCGGAGCACCTGGGCGCCGGTCACGAAGAACGTGGCGTGCGCGCCGTGCCGTCGCAGCACGTCCAGGACGCGCGGCGTCCACCGTGGGTCCGGGCCGTCGTCGAAGGTCAGCACGATCGTGCGGGCCGGCGCCCGGTAGGTGCGGGGCGTGTCCCCGGACAGGTCGATGGCCGGCCCGCCGGTGCGCACCGCCGCCGGGACCGCGTCGACCGGGCGGACCGCCTGCGGCGCGCTGTCCGGGGCGAACTCGGAATGCAGATAGGCCTGCGCCAGCAGCATGTTGCCGAACGCCGCGAACAGGGTCACCACCAGCAGGACGCGCAGCACCGACCGGCGGTGGCGCAGCGCCGGGATCCGGCCGGTGGTGAGGTCCGGCGGGGGCGGACGGCCCTGGTAGACGGTCACGGCGGGCCCAGCCCGGCCAGGCCGGCCCAGAAGGCCAGCAACAGCACGGCGGCGAGCAACCCGGCCGCGTACGACAGTCGCCGCAACCTGCGACGGCGGGCGCCGGTCGCGTCGGCGAACACCGGCGGCGCGGGCTCCCCGAGCGGGGTGACGGTGGTCTGGGCCAGTTCGATCGGCGGCACCCGCCCGGCCACGCGACCGGACCGGACGCGGCCCACGACGCGGCCCACCGCGCGGGGCGCCGTTCGTGATCCAGCCCGTCGTCGCCGAGCCATGAATCGACGCTATGCGATCCGGTCGGCCGGTGCACGTACCGAAGGTCCCGTCCGGGCTCGCGCGTGTCGGCGTACCGCGGTGTCACGTGCCCGCCACTTTCCGTGCGGGCCGTCCGGCCCTGCCCGGCCCGTCGGCCGCGGCCGTACGGTCGGGAACGGAACGGGAGGTGCCATGGAGAACCTGACCACGTTCGACCTGCTGGCGATGCACGAGTTCATCGCCGATTTCCCGGCCGGCTGGCTGCGCCGGATGGCGGTCTGCGGCCACGGGGTGACCTACGCTCCCGGTGACCGGCTGTTCCGTGAGGACGGTCCCGCCGATCGCCTGTGGCTGGTCCACAACGGCGACGTGGTGGTCGATCTGCACGTTCCGGGCCGCGGCGACGTCGCCGTCGATATCCTCGGTGCCGGGTCGGTGCTCGGCTGGGAGGCGCTGGTGCCGCCGTTCCGCTGGGGATTCGGAGCCGTCGCCCTCCGCGAGGTGCACGCCGTCGAGTTCCGGGCCGCAGCGGTGCGCGGTTTCCTCGGCGACGACCCCGACCTGGGGCGGGAGTTCTACGCACGGCTGCTGGCCCGGGTGGGCGGCGCGCTGCAGGGGGCTCGCCAGCGGCTGGTCGAGGTCTACACCTACCCTCCGGGCTAGGAACCCCTCACCCGGCCGCCCGGGCCGTCCGGGCCACGGTTCCCCGCACCAGCACCACCGGTACGGGCGAGTGGTGCAGCAGCGTCTGCGCCACCCAGCCCAGCAGCCCGGAGTAGGGATGCCGGCCGCGGGCACCCAGCACCACCAGTCCCGCGCCCCGGGCCGCTTCCCGCAGCGCCACACCGGCATCGTCCTCGACGACCCGCAGCCCGGCGGTGATCCCGTACCCGCGTTCCAGCCGGCTGAGCGCCCGCACCAGCCCGGACCGCGGATCCTTCTCGTCGGCCGGATCCCAGGCCCGTACCACGACGAGCCCCGCCCGCCGCCGGGCCGCCGTGTCGAACGCGAACTCCAGCGCCTGCCAGGAGGCGTCCGACCCGTTGACGCCCACCACCACCGGGCCCGTCGCGGACACCGCCGGGGTGACCAGCACGGTGCCGCCGGCGCGGGCCGCGACCTGCACGGTGAGGGCGTCCGGCGGCAGGCAGGTGCGCCCCGGCAGCCCGCCGTCGCCGATCACGGTCAGCACCGCGGCGCGGGACCGGCGCAGCAGCACGGTCAGCGGCGCGCCCTCGACGAACCGGACCTCGACCGGCACACCGGGCGCGGCCTCACGCGCGTCGGCGACGGCCCGTTCCAGCAGCGCCGTCCGGTCCAGGGCCGGCTCCGGTTCGATCTTCGGGGCCCAGTTGAACGCGTGCACGAGCTCCAGACGGCATCCGCGCATCGCCGCCTCCCGGGCGCCCGTCCGGACCGCCTGCCGGCCGGCGGGCGAGTCGTTGACACCGGCGACGACCAGGCCGCCCGATTCCGGATTCATCGCGATCTCCTCCACTGCCGACATACGCCTTCACCCACTGTCCGGGGACACCCACTCACCGTGGCAGGGCCGTTGGGACCTTCGTCCCTGCCGGTCACCGGCGATCCGATCAAGGATCGGGACAGGTGGAGGTGGTGGTGATGCTGTTTCTCGTTCTGTCCGTGATCGCGGTGACCGTCGCGGCGGCGCTCTACCTCGTGCCCGCGACCGATGCGACGGAGCACGAGGAGAAGCCCGGCACCGACGGCGCCGAGCCGACGACCCTGGAGGGCGCGCTGGTGGCGCAGCTCATCCGCGGCGAGCTCAGCCCGGTGAAGTACCGCGGCGCCCTGGCCCGGCTCGCCGAACGCGACGACGAACGCAACCCGCTGTCGGTGCCCGGCGAGGACCGGCCGGACGCCTGCCCCTGAGAGGAGGCGCCGA
Organism: Actinoplanes sp. NPDC049802; assembly: GCF_040656595.1. Lineage (NCBI taxonomy): Bacteria > Bacillati > Actinomycetota > Actinomycetes > Micromonosporales > Micromonosporaceae > Actinoplanes > Actinoplanes sp. NPDC049802. The sequence goes on along the minus strand of NZ_JBFAMR010000001.1, from coordinate 251,539 downwards.
TGCCGGTGTCCCGGCGCCGGCGCCGGCTCGAAGCCATGCACCGGTTCAACAAGCGCGTGCTCAACCCGGTCATGCGTACCGTCGCCGGCCGGCGAATCCGGTACGCCTCGGCCCTGCACCACGTCGGCCGCCGGTCCGGCAAGCCTCACCTCACCCCGGTGGTGGCCGCCGCGGCCGCCGGCGGGTTCGTCGTGCCGCTGCCCTACGGCGCCCGCGTGGACTGGCTGCGCGACATCCAGGCCGCCGGGCAGGCCACCATCGCCGTGCACGGTCAGAGGTTCACCCTCACCGGCTTCCGGGTGATCAGCGCGGACGAGGCCCTGCCGATGGTCCGCGCCGACCTGCGGCGGCTGTGGCGGCGCCTCGGCATCGAGGAGTATCTGTACGCCGCCGCGTCCCCGGTTGTCTGACCGCCTCACCGGCCCGCCGGCGTCGCGGGGCCGGTGAGCCGGAGCCGGGCGCTGCCGGCCATCACCCCGGTCGGGCCGGCCAGCAGCGGGCTCAGGTCGGCCTCGGCGATCCGTGGATGGTTCTCGGCCAGGGCGCTCAGCCGTTGCACCAGATCCTCCAGCGCGCCCGTGTTGACCTGCGGCGGCCGCCCCGCGCCGGATGCCCGGGCGCCGAGCGCCCGGCACCACATCCGCCCGGCGTCCAGGTCGGTCAGCGGCACCGGAGCGATGACCGTCTCCTGGCCGTGGCCCAGCCGCACGGCCGGACCGAACTCCGGCAGCCGCACGATCGCGGCGGTCAGCTCCATCCGCGCGGTGTGCTGATGCTGCACCAGCACCCCATGGTCCGGACCGTGCAACCTGGTCACCACGTCGTACATGGCCCGCACCGCGGACGCGCTGCGCAGCGCGGGCCGGACCGCGTCCCGGCGGCCGGTACCAGCGGTGCGGTCCGCGGTCATGACGATCACCGGATAGCCGAGGCGCTCCGCCGCGGCGACCGCACCCACCCCGGTGCGTACGTGAGCGGCCGGCAGCACCGTTATCCCGTACGCCGCCAGGACGTCCACCACGACCTGCCGTGGCAGCCATCCGCGCTCGTCGGTCACCGCGCCGGCGAGCAGCGCGCGGACCCGGGTGGCATCGATCCCACCGAGTTCCGCCCGCCGTCCCAGCGGTCGGCGGCGCCACACCGCGTAGTGGTGGGCGTGCGCCAGCGCCCGGAGCGCCCGGTCCGGCTGGCGGTAGACGGGCGCGTCGCGCGGGCCGATGTGGTGGACATCGTCGGCGCTGCCGCTGAGGACCACCGCGGTGGTCAGCGCCGGATGGCGGGTCAACACCTCGGTGAGCCTGGTCATGATCGCGGTGGGCACGTTGGCGCGGGTGCCGACGACCATCAGCAGCAGAATGTCGATCTCCCCGCTGCCGGCCACGATGTCGGCCGCCTCGACGATCGCCGCCGGGGTCGCGTCGGCGCCCAGGTCCACCGGATTCTCGCTGCCGCCGGGCAGCTGCCGGCACAGGGCGGGGGACAGCCGTGGCACCGTGAGGCCGATGGCGCCCGCCGTGTCCGCGGCCAGGTTGGCGAGTCCACCCGCGTTGCCGACGATCCCCAGCCGATCTCCGGCCGGCAACGGCTGGTCGGCCAGCAGCCGGGCAGTGTCCATCATCTCGTCCAGGCCCGCGACCTGGATGATCCCGTTCTCCTGGAGCAGATCGGTGGCGCGCGCCCGCCGCAGCGTCAGGACCGGCTTGCGGCGGGCCAGCGCCCGCAGCCCGCGGGCGAACGCGGGGGGATCGCTCAGCGAGTCCAGGTACAGCGCGACGGCCCGGGTCCGCGGATCGGTGTACCAGTGATCGATCAGGTCGTTGCCGCTGACGTCGAGCCGCTCACCGAGCGAGACGAAACCGGCGATGCCGCAGCCGCTACGGCCCGCGTGTTCCAGCATGGTGATCCCCACGGCGCTGGACTGCGCGGCCATCGCCACCCCACCGGTCGGCGGCCGGGTGGGCGAGACGGTGGCGTTCAGGCGTACCCGGGGATCGGTGTTGAGCAGCCCGAGACTGTGCGGACCGAGCAGGCGGACGCCGTGCTCGCGGGCGGCCCGCTCGGTCTCGCCGCGGCTCCCCGGGGTGCCCCGGCTCAGGACCACGGCGCTGCGGGCGCCGAGCAGGCCGGCCTCGCGCAGCGTCTGCGGCACCCGATCGGCGGGTACGGCGACGACCAGCAGATCGACCGGCCCCGGCACGGCGGCGAGTCCACGGTAGGCGGGGATGCCGCACACCGGGCGGCCGGAGTCGCTGACCGGGTAGATGTCGCCTCGATACCCGTACTCCTTCATCTGCCGGACGATCTCGAAGCCGGTGTTGCCGCGCTGCCGCATGGCGCCGATCACGGCCACCGAGCGGGGCGCCACCAACGGCCGTAACGGCGTGTCGGCGGGGCGGGTGCCGCCGAGGAACCGGGTGATCCCCTCCCGGCGGGCGCGGGCCGCCAGAACGTCCACCAGCAGCGCTCCGATGCCCCGACCGCGGTCGGTGTCGGCGACCAGCACGGTGATCTCACCGGTGGCGGAGTCCGGGCCGTGGCGGGCACAGCAGGCGATCCCGGCCGGCCGGCCCGCCTCGAGCGCCACCGTCGTCAGCCGCGGATCGGCCTCCGGCAGCCGAGGGAACACGGCGGCGAGGGCAGCACGGTCGTCCGGCTGGGCCGGTCGTAACGTGACGATCGCGCCGTCGCTGGTCAGAGCATCGATCCGGTGAGGATCGCCGACCTCCGCGAGCGGTGTGGCCGCCATCGAATCACCCGCCTTCCTCCTCGTCGCGACTCACAGCGTCGATGAGGCGAAGGTGACACGGCCAGGGTCGAAGAGCCCAGCCGGTTGTGCGTCAATCGCCGACTCTCCACATTCGCGCTTTTCGCCCCGCCCATCCGGGCGCGTCGCCCGCCGGATGGGCGCTCGGGAACGGGACCGGATGACTCGCCGGGCCTGCAGGCGGACCCGGTCGGCCGGTGGAGCGGTGCTGAGACGCGGGCCGATCGGCCCTGTCCGCGCGATCTCCACGGAGCGACGTTTGGAGGTGACGCCCTCGCCGTACGGCTGAGGAAGGTGATTGTCATGCGTACGTGGACCGTGGACGACGTGATGACCAGGGAGGTCGTCGCCGTACCGCCGGAGACCGGCTATCGCGAGCTGGTCGATCTGCTGATCGGCCGCCAGATCAGCGCCGTTCCGGTGGTGGACGCGGACCGGCGGGTGGTCGGTGTGGTGTCGGAGGCCGACCTCCTTTACAAGATCGAGATAGACGGTCGTGGCCGCCTGTTCGAGGGGCGGCGCAGGCGTGGACAGCGGGCCAAGGCGTTCGCCGCCACTGCCGATCATCTGATGAGCGCGCCCCCGATAGTCGTCCGGCAGGGCACGGTCCTCGCCGCGGCGGCCCGTGTCATGGAGTCGCAGCACGTCAAGCGGCTGCCGGTGGTCGATGACCGGGATCGCCTCTGCGGCATCGTGACCCGCGGCGACCTGCTTCGGATCCATCTGCGCGGCGACGACGAGATCCGGGCCGATGTGGTCTCCGGTGTGCTCGGCGCGTTCTTCCCGGACGAGGCCGCCTCGGTCACCGTCGGCGTCGCCGACGGTGTGGTGACGCTGACCGGGCGGGTGGGCCGCTGCTCCACCGCGGAACTCATGGTCCGCCTCACCCGGCAGGTGGCCGGTGTGGTGCGGGTGGCGGACCGGCTCGGCTTCGAGTTCGACGATCGCCCGGCGTGGCCTGAGGTGCGCCACAGCAGCTAGGTACTTCGCGCGGATCGCGTGGGAGCGAGGTCCACGTGACGGCGGGCGCCGCGTGGACCACGCCGCGACGCCGCGTGGTCCACGCGCCCGGAATCTAGCTCTGTTCGTCGAGGGGCTCGCCCTGCAGCAGGCCGACCATGTTGCCGGCCGGGTCCTCGAACATCGCGAACCACATCGACTCGTTGATCCGGGTGGGTGGCACCTGCATCGTGCCGCCGAGCCCGGCGATGGTGTTCAGCGCCGCCGTCAGATCCTCGACGGCGATGTAGACGGTCAGGTACGGCGGCATCTCGCCGCGGGTCTGCATCAGCCCGCCGCCGAGGCCGTCGCCGGCCGGGCGGACCAGGCAGTAGTCCTCGCCGGCGTCGTCGATGGTCCAGTCGAAGGCTTTGGCGTAGAAGTCGCGCAGCGCGGCGAGGTCCGGACCGGCGATCTCCCAGTGCACGACGGAATTGCCCATGATCATCACCTCGCGTGTGTCCGGTGCGGTGTTCCGTTCCCTCCACCGTCGATCGGCCGGCGTGCGGCGGGCAGGGCCGATCGTCCCGGCCGGGCCGGTGTGATTTCGCGTCAGGCGCGTCAATTCTTCCGTAACTCGCTGCGCAAATGGGCAAAGTGCTCAGAAACCATTCTTGCCGCAATGTTCCGCAGTCGCGGTGAAGGGGCCGTGGGATTCACCGCTGTCGTTGCGGAGCCGCGGTTGTAGTACGGTGACGAGAGCCAGAGCGTGCCGGCCCGTGCCGACGTGACGCTGGATCGTGGGAGGGTTCTTATGCAGGCGGCACTCGTCCTGGCCGGTGCGGGCGCATTCCTGTATTTCACCTGGAGCAGCTTCCTTCTGCGAGTTCGGCTTCTGCTCGCCCCCGAACCGGTCGGGGCTGCCCGCCAGGTCAGCGCCCTCGGACTCTGGCTGACATTCTTCGGCGGGGCGACCGCACTCCTCGACATGGCTCTGCACCGGCCGGTGCTGCCGTTTGCGGTGACCGTCGCGATGGCCCTGGGCGGAGTCGCGTGCTACTGGTATGCCAGCCGGGTCGACGTGCAGCTCATCAGAGCGCGCGAACACGCGCGGGTCAACGCCGCCCCGGAGGTTGCCGACGGCGATCGAGGCGACGGGCTGCCGGACGAGGGCTCAGCCGGCGGAAGCGGCGAAGTGGCGGCAGAAGTCCGGGATCCGCAATCCGCGACCGCATACGTCTCCGTTTTCGCGGTCCTCTCGACCCTGGTTTTCTGGTGCTGCCTGTTCGCTGCGTGGCAGTTCGGGAAGTACGGCGGCGGCTGGCCGGTGTGGGTGGCCGCCGCGACCGCCGTGATCGGTCCCTGGGGATATCGGAGGGCGCATCATCCCGACTCCACCCCGTTACCCGCGCTGGTCTTTGCCGCCAGCCTTCCCGTTACGGTCATCCTGGTGGTTACGGCGGTGCTACGCATTCCACCGCAATGACGATGCCGAGCCCGCCGCGAGTGAGTTTCCGGCCCCTGCCGATCGGCCCGCGTGCGACGAGCCGGGCGGTGTGATTTCGCGTCACGCGTGCGGCAGCCGGAGGGTGACGGTGACGCCGCCGCCCGGCGGGGACGCGATCGTGGTGGTGCCGCCGTGCGCGGCGACCAGCTCCCGGACGACGGTCAGCCCGATCCCGGTGCCGGGGATCCGCTGGGCGTCGCGGCCGCGCCAGAGCCGCTCGAAGGCGTGCGGCAGCTCGTCCGCCGGGATCCCCGGGCCGGTGTCGGCCACCCGCAGCACGGCATCGCCGTTCTCGGCGAGCGCGCTGACGGTGACCCGATCGCCGGGCCGGCAGTACCGTACGGCGTTGGTGAGCAGGTTGGTCACCGCCTGATGCAGACGGTCGCGGTCGGCGCGCACCGGGACCGGCTCGTCCAGGGCGGTGCCGACGGTCAGCCCGGCCGCGTCGAACCGGGGCCGCAGCTCCGCGAGCGCCGCGCCGGTGATCTCGCCGAGGTCGGCGTCCACCGGGCGCAGCGACACCGGTCCCGCCTCGGCGGCCGCCAGGTCGGCCAGGTCCCGCACGACCCGTCCCAGGCGCAGGCTCTGGTCGTGCAGCACGGCGAGCCGGGCCGGATCGGCCGGGACCAGGCCGTCGCGCAGCTCCTCCAGGCCGGCTTGGAGACCCGCCAGCGGGGTACGCAACTCGTGCGCGACGTCGGCGGTCAGCCTCCGGCGTGCCGTGTCGGTGCGCTCGACCTCGTCGGCCATGCCGTCGAAGGCGTGCGCCACCTCGCCCAGCTCGCCGGGCGCGGTGAGCCGGGCCCGGGCCGTGCGGTCCCCGGCGGCGAAGCGCCGGGCCACCCCGGCCAGGGTGATCAGCGGGCGGGTGAGGCGGCGGGTCACGTATCCGCTGACGGCCAGCGCCGCCAGCAGCGCGGCGCCCGCGGCACCGGCCACCCAGGCCCAGGCGACGCCGCGCCCGGCGTCCACGGCACCCGGGAAATGCACCTGTACGCTGCCGGCGCGCTGTCCCGCGACGGTGACCGGGGCGGTCACGCCCGCGAGGCCGGTCATGCCCATGCCGCGCCCGTGCCCGGGCCACACCATGGCACCGTCGGCGCCGCGGACCACCAGCCGGGCCCCGGCTCCCTCGGCCAGCCCGGAGGCCGCCGCCAGGTCGGCGCCGGCCCAGCCGCCCGCGTCGCGGTACGCCTGCGCCGCGGCCGCCGCCACCCGTGCCGTCACCTGCTCGCGGCGCTGCCGTTCGGCGCTGGCCAGGCCACGGTCGGTGGCCACCAGCGCCGCCACCGACAGCACCGCCACCGAGGAGAGGGCGACCAGCAGGAACGCGGCCAGCAGCCGCCGGCCGAGAGGGCTGGACAGGTACGGCCGGTCAGTGGTCACGGGGCCACCCCAGCCGGTAGCCGACGCCGAGCACGGTCTCGACCAGCCCGGCCGCCCCGGCACCCAGTTTCCGGCGGAGGTTCTTCACGTGCGAGTCGATGGTGCGTTCGTAGCCGGGGAACTCGTACCCGTGGATGCGGTTGATCAGCTCGTAGCGGGAGTAGACACGGCCCGGCACCGACGCGAGCGCGGTCAGCACACCCCACTCGGTGGGGGTCAGCTCCAGTGGGGCGCCGTCGAGCCGGGCGAGGCGGCGTGCCTCGTCCAGTCGCAGCCGGCCACCACCGAAGGTCGCCTCGGTGGTGGCGTCCCGCCGGTGGGTGCGGTGCAGCACCGCTTCGACCCGCAGCACCAGCTCGGTGGGGGAGAATGGCTTGGTGACGTAGTCGTCGGCGCCGCGCCGCAGCCCGTCGATCCGGTCGTCGACGGAGCTGCGGGCGGTCAGCACCACGACCGGTGTCTCCCGGCCGTCGCGGGCGGCGTCCAGCACCTCGGCGCCGTCCACGTCGGGCAGCCCCAGGTCCAGCACCATCAGGTCCACCCCGCCGCGGGTGAGCAGCCCGATCGCCTCCGCGCCGGAGCCGGTGGTGTGCACGGCGTGACCGGCCCGTTCCAGGTAGCGGCGCAGCAGCTCACGCAGCTCCCGGTCGTCCTCCACGACGAGCACGGCGCCCGGCACGGCCGGTACCCCCTTCCGTGGTCAGCGCACCGGCACCCGGGCCCGGGCGCGTTCGGTGTCGCGCATCGCCAGCAGTGGCACGCCCAGGCCGTACGTCACGTAGGCGCCGGTCGGGCGAATCTCCAGCACCGCGCATTCGGAGCGTTCCACCGGGGGCAGGAGACGGTCCAGCTGGGGTACGCGGTCCGCGTACTCGGGCGGTTGCACGGTGGCCACGGCCGGGAAACTGACGACCGCCGGTGGGATCGGGGCGAGCAGCGACAGCAGGCCGCCCCGGCGTACCGGCACGGTCACGGCGATGTCACCGTTCTCCCGGATGTGCCGGGCCTTCCAGCTGTTCTTGGCGACGACCACGTACATGCGGTCGCCGGCGACGGCGTAGACCACCCCGCTGGAACGCGGGGCGCCGGCCGGGGTGACATGGCTGATCACGGCGAACGTGGCCTTGGACACCGCCGCCCAGATGTCGTCAGCGGTCAGGGTGGGGTGCGGTTCACGGTGCCGCCGCCGGGTCATGATGGACATTCGGGCACCTCCTTCTCGACCTCCACGGTTCCCGCCGCGCGGCTGTCCCGGACAGGGCCGAACGCCCCGGTCCGGGACGGCCGCGCCGGGCCTACCGGTTGGCGAAGGCGGTCAGGTGCCGCTGCGAGGCGGTCAGCAGCCGGGTGTAAACCTGTTCGGCGTCCGGGGCGGAGAGGCCGTCGAGCGCGGACCGCAGCGCGGCGATGTCGTCACGTTCGGCCTGCTGGGCGGCGGTCAGCGCGGCGGACAGGCTCTTCTCGCCCTCGGCGAGCAGCTTGGCGTAACCGGCCTGGACCGCCGGGTCGGTGAACGTGCCGTCCTTCTGGCCCGCGGTGGGGTCGGTGACGCCGTAACGCTGCATGAGTGTGCGCAGGGCGTACAGATGATGGGTTTCGGCGTTGGCGATGTGGCCGAAGACCCGGGCGTCGTAGCGGGCGGCGAAGGCCGTGTACAGGTCGTGGGCCAGCTTCTCCTTCTGCGCGAGCGCCGCCAGCGACGCTTTCTGCGCGTCGGTGAGGGTGCCCTGCTCGGCGGTGATCGACGACCCCGTGCAGGTGCCGTCGCCGGGGCCGTGGCCCATGCCGTAACCGGCGCCCGTGCCTCGGCTCATGCCGTATCCGGCGCCCATGCCCATGCCTGCGCCTTGGCTCGTGCCCATGCCGTATCCGGGGCCGTGGCCGGGGCCGTGCCCGGCGAGCGCCGGGGCCGCCACCGCCAGACCGCCCAGGGTGAGAGCGCCGGCCGCCAGCACGGTGGCCGCACGGCGGGTGAAGATCTTCATGGTGACTCCTTCCTCTCCTCTGTACGGTGGCCCGCCGGCGTGGCAGCGGAGTGGAACCGATGTGGAGACGGTGTGGAGACCACCGGCGGCATGAGGCTGAACGCGCCTTCCTCCTCCTGGTCGTTGTGCAGGCGCAGGATCGCGTACAGGCCGTAGAGCAGCCGCCGCACGTCGGTGACGTCCTCCGGGTCGGCCTCCAGCAGCAGATCCCGGACGGTACGGTCGAGCCGCCCCACCTGGTGTTCGATCTCGGCGTGGGTGCGGCTCAGCCCGCTGGTCGCCTCCACCCCGCCGAGCGCCCGCGCCATGATCGGCAGCAGTTCCGCCTCCTCGGCGCGCTCGTGGGCCAGCACCCGGTCCCGCAGGTCGTCCAGCAGATCACGGACCGGGCCCAGGTCGTACGGGGGAACGTCCAGGGCGTCGGCGACGACCCGCACCCGTTCGACGATCGGCCGCATCTCCTGGTGTTCGGCGTACAGGCCGCGGAGCGTGTCGATGTCGGCGGACCGCAGCCGCACGGTGTGCCGCCGGCCGGGGATGAGGGCGGTCATCGCGATGGCGATGGCGCCGACGTCGATGCCCTCCTGCACCAGCGCGCCGGCCACCGGGGGCAGCATCCCGGCGGCCGCGAACAGCATCGCCACCACGCACAGGCCCATGCCGACCGCGACCGAGAGGACGGCGATGCGGCGGCAGCGGCGGGCGGTGAGGATGGCGTCGGCGAGCGCGTCGACGCGGTCGACGACGAGGACGACGTCGGCGGCTTCGGAGCTGGCGGTGGCCCCGCGGGCGGCGAGGGCGACGCCGACCCCGGCGGCGGCCAGCGCGGGCGCGTCGTTGATGCCGTCCCCGACCATGATCGTCGCGGCGGTCTCCTGTTCGGCGCGGACCACCCGCAGCTTGTCGGCGGGGTCGCAGCCGGCGTGCACGGCGTCGACGCCGACCACGCGTCCCACGGCCTCGGCCGGGTCACCGTGGTCGCCGGTGATCAGCACGACGCGGCTGATCCCGGCGGTGCGCAGCGCGCGTACCATGCGGGGCGCCTGCGGCCGGATCGGGTCCTCCAGCAGCAGCACACCGGCCGGCTCGCCGTCGATCGCCGCGAACACGGTCAGCGAGCCGTCGAGTGCCGCACGCCGGCGAGCGTGCCGCATCCACGGCGGCAGCGGGCCGCGTACCGTGCTGGAGGCCTTGCCGAGAACCACCCGGTGGCCGTCGACGATGCCCTCGATACCGTGGCCGTGCCGCTCCTCGACCTGTTCCGCGGCCGCCGGCGGCAGGCCGCGGTCGCGGGCCGCGGCCACGATGGCCCCGGCGAGCAGGTGGGCCGAGCTCTGTTCCAGGCCGGCGGCCAGGCGCAGCACCTCGTCGGCGGGCAGTGGCCCGCCGACCGGCGTGATCACGTCGGTGAGCACCGGCCGCCCGGCGGTCAGCGTGCCGGTCTTGTCGAACAGCAGGACCTTTCCGGCGGCCAGGCGTTCCATCGCCGCGCCGCCCTTGACCACGACACCGTTGCGGGCCATCCGGGAGATGCCCGAGATGATCGCGATGGGGGCGGCCAGCAGCAACGGGCAGGGCGTGGCGACGACCAGCACGGCGACGGCCCGCGCCGGATCCCCGGAGAGCGCCCAGGCGGCCCCCGCCAGGAGCAGGGCCACCGGTACGAACGCGACCGCGACCCGGTCGGCGAACCGTACGAAGGGTGCGCTCTGCGCGCGGGCCTGTTCGACGAGGCGCACCACCCCGGCGTACGTGGAGGTCTCGGCGGTCGACGTGGCGGTCATCCGGAACGGCTGGCCGGCGTTGACCGTGCCGCTGCGGACGTCCTCCCCGGCCCGGCGTTCGACCGGCACCGGCTCGCCGGTCAGCGCGGACTCGTCGAGCACGCCGGGCCCGAGCAGCCGGCCGTCGACCGGCACCACCTCGCCGGCCCCGACCACCAGCCGGTCACCGGGCGTCACCGCGTCCACGGGCACCTCGACCGGGCCGGCGCCGGTGTCCCGCCGGGCGGTCCGCGGCGCCCGCGCGGCGAGGAGGCTGAGGTCGTGGCGGGCGCGGGCCTCGGCCCGTGCCTCCAGCAGGGCGCCGCCGGCCAGCATGACCGCGATCACCGCGCCGGCCAGGGGTTCGCCGATCCACAGCGAGCCGGCCAGCGCCAGCCAGGCGATGATGTCCACGCCGCCCTCGCGCCGGCGGGCCGCGGCCACCAGGGTCGCGGTCGACCAGGCGAGGCCGAGCAGGGTCGCGGCCAGCCAGGTCAGGGCCGCCGCCTGGTCCAGGCCGGCCGCCCCGAGCGCGAGACCGGCCGTCAGCAGGGCAGTCGCCGTGATGAACAGAGCCTGTTCCCGTTGCCGCCACAACCGTCGCATCGTGTCCTCCCACGTTCGACTCTCGGGCAGGGCGTTCGGGGTCGGCAGGGCCGGACGTCCCGGACGTCCGGGACGGGACCATCGGCCCTGCCCCTGGGCGGGGAGCACTGTCCACGGTGAGGAGACCGTTACGCTAAGTGATCAAGAGGAGAGTCGGATGCTCAATCTCGCCGTGATCCTGCGCGAGTCGGCGACCGCCCGCCCGGGCGCGCCGGCGATCATGCACGACGGGGGCACCGTCACCTACGCCGAGCTGGACGCCCGCTCGGACGCGGTGGCCGCCGCCCTGACCGCCCGGGGGATCCGTCCCGGCGACCGGGTCGGGCTGCACCTGCCGAACATTCCGGAGTTCCCGGTCGCCTACTACGGCATCCTCAAGGCGGGCGCCGTGGTGGTGCCGCTCAACGTCCTGCTGCGCGGCCCCGAGATCACCCACCAGCTCGCCGACTCGGGCGCCCGGCTGCTGATCACCTGGACCCCGCTGCTGGAGCAGGCGGCCAAGGGCGCCGCCGACGCCGGCATCAGCGAGTGTTACGCCGCCGGGCCGCCGCCGCCCGGTCCCGCGCACCCGTTCACCGACCTGACCGAGCCGGTGGCCGGACCGTTCCCGCCGGCCGACCGGCAGGCCGACGACCCGGCCGCCATCGTCTACACCTCCGGCACGACCGGGCTGCCCAAGGGCGCCGAGCTGACCCACCTGCAGCTCTACATGAACGCCGACATCCCGGGCCGGCTCTTCGACCTGCACTGCGAGGACGTGATCGTCACGGTGCTGCCGATGTTCCACGTCTTCGGCATGTGCAGCGCCATGAACGTCGGCATCCGCTTCGGCGCCGCCCTGTCGCTGGTGCCGCGTTTCACCCCGGACGCCGTGCTCCGGGCGATCACCCGGGACCGGGCGACCATCTTCGACGGCGTGCCCACCATGTTCGGCGCCCTGCTGGCCCACCCGGACGACGGCCGCTACGACACGTCGTCGCTGCGGGTCTGCATCTCCGGCGGCGACGCCATCCCGGCGTCCGTCCTGGACGGTTTCGAGCAGCGGTTCGGGGTGCCGATCCTGGAGGGGTACGGGATGACCGAGACCGCCGCGACCATCTCCTTCAACCCGAGCCCGGACGACCGCCGCGTCTACAGCGTGGGCCGCCCGGTGTGGGGCGTCGAGGTGCAGATCTGGGACGAGACCGGGCGCCGGCTGCCGCCCGGGCGGGACCGGATCGGTGAGATCGTCACCCGCGGCTACCACACCATGCGCGGTTACCACGACGCCCCGGAGGCGACCGCCGAAGCCTTCGAGGGCGGCTGGTTCCACACCGGCGACCTCGGCTACGTCGACGGTGACGGCTACCTGTTCATCGTGGACCGCAAGAAGGAGCTGATCATCCGGGGCGGCTACAACGTCTACCCGCGCGAGGTGGAGGAGGTGCTGCACCAGCATCCGGACGTCCTGATGGCGGCCGTGGTCGGCGTGCCGGACGACCGGCTGGGCCAGGAGGTCAAGGCGTTCGTGGTGCTCCGGCCGGGCAGCACGGTCACCGGGGACGACGTGATCGCCCACTGCCGGGAGCGGGCCGCGGCCTACAAGTGCCCGAGGATCGTCGAGTTCCGGCCGGAGCTGCCGCTCAGCGGCGCCGGGAAGGTTCTCAAGAAGTCGCTCACCTGATCCCTTTCGGTCACAATGGCCGGAGGTCTCGTGAGCACAGGCCGGGCGGCCCTGTCTTCAGACCGTTACGCATAGATGGTCGTCGCTCATAGCCTGCGGGGAGTGCTGTTCGGCACCTCCGGGGGCGGACATGGGAAAGCTGACGACGGCCACGGCGGCCATGCTGGTCATCTCGCAGGCGGCGATCCTCGCCTGTGCCTGTGCGGACGGGGCCGACATCCCCGCCGGTCCCCGTCTCGACCTCGTGGTGCTGCTGGTCACCGACGGCGGCCCGAACACCACGGCCATCGAGGCGCACCTGCGCACCGACGGCATCCCGTACCGCACCGTCGATCTGCGCCGCGCCGACCGCCCGGCGATCACCGCCGCGTTCCTGGCCGACGCCGACGGGCCCAACTTCCAGGCGGTCGTGCTGCCCGCCGCCGACGCGCTCGCCGCCGGCTCCCCGGAGTCGGCGGCACTGCGCGACTACGAGCGCCGGTACGCCATCCGCCAGGTCGACGCCTTCCAGTGGCCGGGACCCGCGGTCGGGTTACGGACCGCCACCTACGCCGGGCCACTGGACGGATCGGCCGCCACGGTCACCGCGGCGGGCCGGTCCGGGCCGTTCGGCTATCTGCGCGGCCCGGTGCCGTTCGAGGACCTCAAACCCGGTACGCCGGAGAGCCACGGTTATCTGTCCCGTCCGGCGGGCGACGGCGCCCGGCTCACCCCGCTGCTGGAGGGCACCGTGCCCGGCGGCGGCGACCGGGGCGTGCTGGCCGGCGTCCACCGCACCGCCGACGACCGTGAGGAACTCTTCCTGACCTTCGCCTTCAACGCCGCCCAGCAGCAGTTCCGGCTGCTCGCGCCGGGCATCGTGGACTGGGTGACCCGCGGGGTCCACCTCGGCTACCGGCGCAACTACCTGTCGGTCCACGTCGACGACGTGCTGCTCGGCGACCGCCGCTGGAGCGTGACGGGCGACTGCACCCCGGGCGAGGACTGCACCGGCGGCCAGGAGACCGCCGACATCCGGATGACACCGGCCGACGTCGCCTTCGCCACGCGGTGGCAGACCGCGAACGGCTTCACCCTCGACCTGGTGTTCAACGGTGCCGGCAGTGTGGAGGCGGCGCAGAACGCGGGCGGGCGCGACGACCTCACCGAGGCGCTGACGGCGGCGGCCGGCCGGTTCCGGTGGGCCAACCACACCTACAGTCACCAGTACCTCGGGTGTGTGCAGGACCTCACGGTCACCCCCTGGCGCTGCCGCACCGACGGCGGGGACACCGTCTACGTCGGCGCGGACCTGATCGGTGACGAGATCACCCGCAACATCGCCTGGGGCCGCGACCACGGGCTGGACCTGCGGGCCGGGGAGCTGGTCACCGGCGAGCACTCCGGGCTGCGCAACCCGCCCCGGCAGCCGGCCGGCAACCCGAACCTGGACGACGCCGTCGACGACGCGAAGGTCCGCTGGCTGGCCGCCGACGCCTCCCGGATGCCGCAGCCGGAACGTGTCGGTGACGCCTGGACCGTGCCCCGCTACCCGATCGACCTGTTCTTCAACGTCGGCACCGCCGCCGAGGAGATCGACGAGTACAACGTCCTCTACGCCGCCCGGTGCATCGGCGGCCCGGCCGGCTCCACCTGCCGCCCGCCGCTCGACCCGGCGACCGGCTACACCGATGTGGTGGTGCCCACCGAGGCCCGCGCGGTCCTCGCCCGGATGCAGGGCAACGACCCTCGCCCGCACTACGTGCACCAGGCCAACCTGGCCGAGGAACGCCTGCTCTACCCGTTGCTGGACCGGGTCATGGAACAGTACCGGCGGCTCTACGCGGACACCGCGCCGATCGTCTGCCAGCGGATGGCCGACAACGGGGTGGCCCTGCGCCGGCAGGCTCGCTGGGCCGAAGCGGTGGCCGCCGGGAAGGCGGGCGCCTTCCTGGCCGGCGGCCGGGTCTTCGCCCACGCGCCGGACGGCGTGCCGGTCCCGCTCACCGTGCCGGCCGGAAGCACCGTCGACGGCGCCGCCTTCGGCGACGCGTACGCCGGCACGCAGAGCGCATGGACCCCGGCCGGCCGGGAGGTGACGCTGCCGTGAGACTCGCGCTGCTGACCGAGGGCACCTACCCGTACGCGCACGGTGGCGTCAGCGTCTGGTGCGACCAGCTGATCCGTGCCCTGCCCCGGCACCACTTCGACGTGTACGCCATCTGTGCCACCGGCCGGGAGGAGTCTCGCTGGGAGGTGCCGGACTGGGCGACCGTGCACCGCGTCCCGCTCTGGCCCGGCACACCGCCTCGCCGGTCTCCGGCCCGGCCCCGCCCGGACGTCGCCGGCGCCTACCACGACCTGCTGTCGTCGCTTGTCACACCGGACGGCGACGCCGGCTTCGACCGGGCGCTGCGTCATCTGGCCACCGCCGGGGACGGCACCCGGCTGCCGGACGGCGACCGCCCGATCGGATGGCTGCTGGACGCCTGGCGCCACCGGCCCGCGGGCGGCCCACCGATGTCGGTGTGCGACGCCATGCGGATCGCCGAGATCCTCGAACGCTGGCTGCTGCCGCTGCTGTGGCCCGGCCCGCCCGCCGACCTCGCGCACGCCACCGCGAACGGCCTCGCCGCCTTGCCGGCCCTCGCCGCCAAGTGGCGGCACGGCACCCCGATGCTGGTCAGCGAGCACGGCGTCTACCTGCGTGAACGTTATCTGTGCCTGGCGGCGGACTGCTACCCGTGGCCGGTGCGGGCCACCCTGCTGCGGTTCCAGCGGCTGCTGTGCACCACCGTCTACCGCACCGCCGACCTGGTCGTCGCCGGCAACCGGTACAACCGCCGGTGGGAACGGCATCTCGGCGTGCCCGAGGACCGGCTGCGGACCATCTACAACGGGGTCGACCCGGACGAGTTCCCGGCCGTGACCGCCGACCCGGCGGTCCCGGCTCTGGTGTGGACCGGCCGCTTCGATCCGGTCAAGGACCTGGAGACCCTGATCCGGGCGTTCGCGCTGGTCCACGAGCGGATGCCGGAGGCCCGGCTGCGCATCGTCGGCGGCGCGCGTGACGGCGACCCGGTGTACCGGCAACGTTGCGCCGACCTGGCCGGCGAACTCGGCGCCGCCGGCGCGGTGGAGTTCACCGGCCGGGTTCCGGCGGTCCGTGAGGTGTACGCCCACGCCTCGGTCGCCGTGCAGTCGAGCGTCTCCGAAGGATTCCCGTACGCCCTGATCGAGGCCATGATGTCCGGCGTCCCGGTGGTCTGCACCGGGGTCGGGGGAGTGCCCGAGGCGGTCGGCGGCGCCGGGATCGTCGTACCGCCCCGGGACCCGGACGCCCTGGCCGCCGGATGCCTGCGCCTGCTGGCGGACGCCGGCCTGCGCCACCGGCTCGGTGGCGCAGGCCGGGCGCGGGCGCTTCGGCTGTTCACCACCGAGCGGGCCGTCGGCGCCTACGACGAGGTGTACCGGGAACTGACCGCGGGGAGGCCGGCGTGACCATCCATCCGGAACGGGAGATCGCGAACCTGGCCGGCGCCGACGTGGTCGACGAGCTCGAGGTGGCGGCGATGCTGGAGACACACGGGATCACCGACGCCGACGCCGTCTCCGGCTACGGCGAGCCGGACGTGTTCGCCCTGGCCACCCGGCTGATGCGGGACCGGCCCGCCGGCCCGCCGGCGCCTGTGCCCGAGGCCGCGCCGTGGACGCCGGAGCCCGCCCGGCACGCCCTGCGCGGCCTGCTCTACGTGCTTCCCGCCCTCGGCTACGTCGCCGTCGCCGGGCTGGTCGCCGGGCGGGCCGCGATCCTGCTGCTCGCCGGGTCGCTCGGCGTGGCGTGGGCCGCCGGGCAGGCACTGGCCTACCTCGGGCACGTGCGGCTCGGCCGGCCCGACCCGGACGGCGCCCGGGAACTGCTGCGCGGCGGGACGGCCTTCGCCGTACCCCTGCTGATTCTGTTGATCGTGGGCAGTGCCCTGGTGTTCGCGGTGCCGCCCGGCGCGGTGATGGTCGCTTCCGGACAGGTGGTGTACCTGCTGGCGGCGACGGTTCCGCTGGTGCTCGGCGCCGAACGGCTGCTCGCCCTGGCGCTGGCCCCGGCGACGGTGGCGGTGCCGGCGGGGCTGATCGCCGGTGGGGACGCCGTGCGCTCGGCCCCGGTGCTCGGCGCGGTGTGCCTGAGCCTGCTGGCGACGGTGGCGGTCGCCGTCCACGTCACCCGTGGCGCGCCGGTCACCGTGCCGGGACGCGCCGAGCTGACCGCGGCTCTCCCGTACGCGGCATACGGTCTGTGCGCGGCCGGGCTGGTGCTGTTCGTGCCGGTGAGCCGGGCCGGCTCGGCGCCCGCCGCGGCGATGGCCGCGCTGATCCCGCTGTCGCTGAGCATGGGCCTGGCCGAATGGCTGCTGGTGCGCCTGCGGATCGCCGGGCACCGGCGGCTGCGGTCGGCCACCACGCTCGCCGGGTTCGCCCGTCACACGCGGCTCGCGGTGACCCTGACGGTGGCCGGCTACACGGTGGCGCTGGCCGCCGGCTGCCGGCTCGCCGCCCTGACCGCCGAGCGGATCACCGGGGTGACACCCGGCGCCGCGTCGTTCGTGGCGCTCGGCGCCGCCCTGTTCCTCAGCCTCATGCTGCTGGCGTACGGCTACCGGTGGCCGGTCATCGGCGCGTGCGCCACCGCGGTCGGCGCCGAGCTGGCACTGCTTGCCGGGGCCGCCGACCCGGAGACCATCCAGCTCGGCGTCACCGGCCTGCTCGCCGCCGGGCTGTTCCTGGCCGCCCTGACCCTGCTGGGCCGGGCGCATCGTTGACCGGTTCGGAGGAGATACCCATGACAACGACGGTCGCCGTCACCGGCGCGGACGGATTCATCGGCTCACACCTGACCGAGCGCCTGGTCGCCGAGGGCTACCGGGTACGGGCCATGGCCCGGTACAACTCGTTCGACAGCCGGGGCTGGCTGGACGCGCTCGCCCCGGACGTGCTGGCCGGGGTCGAGGTGGTTCCCGGCGACGTCGAGGACCCGGCGAGCGTGGCCCGGCTGGTCCGCGGCGCACACACCGTTTACCACCTGGCGGCGCTCATCGCGATCCCGTACTCGTACCAGTCGCCCCGCTCGTACGTGGCGACCAACGTGATCGGCACCCTCAACGTGCTGGAGGCGGTCCGCGCCGAACACTGTGAGCGGCTCGTGCACACCTCCACCAGCGAGACGTACGGCACCGCACGGGTCGTGCCGATCTCCGAGACCCATCCGTTGCAGGCGCAGTCGCCGTACGCCGCGTCGAAGGTGGCCGCCGACAAGCTGGTGGAGAGCTACCACCTGAGTTACGGGCTGCCGGCCGTGACGCTGCGGCCGTTCAACGCGTTCGGGCCACGCCAGTCGGCGCGGGCCGTCATCCCCACCGTGATCGGGCAGCTGCTGGCCGGCGCCAACGAGATCCGCCTCGGCGCGACCGCGCCCACCCGGGACTTCACCTTCGTGACCGACACCGCGGCCGCCTTCCTGGCGGTCGGCACCGCCCCGGACAGCCGGGTCCTCGGCGAGACGTTCAACGCCGGCACCGGACGCGAGATCGCCATCGGCGACCTGGCCACCCGCATCGGTGAGCTGGCCGGCCGCGAGGTGCCGGTGCGCCTGGAGACCCGCCGGCTGCGCCCGCCGCGTTCCGAGGTGCGGCGGCTGCTGTGCGACAACACGAAACTGCGCGAACACACCGGCTGGTTCCCGCACCACAGCCTCGACGACGGGCTCAAGGAGACCGTGGCCTGGTTCCTGGACCCGGCCAACCTGTCCCGTTACCGCACCACCTGCTACGTCCGCTGAGTCTCGGCGCCGAAGGAGGACGACCATGCACGCGGTGGTTCTGGCCGGGGGCCGGGGGGTACGGCTGCGCCCGTACACCACCTGCATACCCAAGCCGCTGGTACCGATCGGGGACCGCTACTCGATCCTGGAGATCATTCTGCGGCAGCTGTCCGCACAGGGATTCCGCACCGTCACCCTGGCGCTCGGCCACCTCGGGCACCTGATCCGGGCGTACGTCGGGGACGGCACCCAGTGGGGCCTGGAGCAGGTCGAGTATGTCACCGAGACGGTGCCGCTGGGCACCATCGGCCCGCTGGTGCAGATGCGCGACCGCCTCCTCACCGACTTCCTCGTGATGAACGGCGACATCCTGACCGACCTCGACTACGGCGACCTGCTGCGGCGGCACACCCTGTGGGGCGCCAACCTGACCGTGGCCACCTACCCCCGCCAGGTGCGCATCGACTTCGGGGTGCTGACCAGCCGGGACGGGCACATCGTCGGGTTCTCCGAGAAACCGGTCATCGACTACCGGGTCAGCATGGGGGTCTACGCCATGAACGCCGCGGCCCTCGACCGGTACCAGCCCGGCGTGCCGCTCGGCTTCGACCAGCTGGTCCTCGACCTGATCGCCCGCGGTGAGGAACCGGCCGAGTACCGGTTCTCCGGCCGCTGGCTGGACATCGGGCGCCCGGACGACTACGACCGGGCCAACGCCGAGTTCGCCCGGTACGGCCCGCAACTGCTGGGCGAGGAGGCCTGCTGATGAGAGCGCTCGTGTTCGGTGCGACCGGCTTCCTCGGCCGGCACGTCGCCGCCGCCTTCACCGACGGCGGGCACCTCGTCGTCGGCGCCGGGCTCGACGGCCCGGACGAGACCCTCGACCTGGCGGCCACCGGCCCGGCCGGCATCGGCGCCCTGCTACGGACGGTCCGCCCGGACGTCGTGGTGAACTGCGCCGGTGTCATCGACGGCACCCCGCGCCAACTGGTGTCCGCCGACGTCCGGGCGGTCGCCGACCTGGTCACCGCATGGTCCGAGACGACTCCCACCGCGCCGCTGGTGCACCTCGGCTCAGCCGCCGAGTACGGGGTGACCGCGATCGGCCGGGCGGTGGCGGAGGACTTCCCGGAACGGCCGGTGTCGGCGTACGGGCAGGCCAAGCTCGCCGCCACCTGCCTCGTCCGGCTGGCCCGCGAGTTCGGTCATCCGGCCGTCGTGCTGCGCGTGTTCAACCCGATCGGGCCGGGCACCCCGCAGACCCTGCTGCCCGGGCGGCTGGCCGCCGAGATCCGCCGCGCCGCGCGACACGGCGGGCGGGCCCGGCTCGGGTCGCTGTCGGGCGCCCGGGACTTCGTCGACGTACGGGATGTGGCGGATGCGGTGCTCGCCGCGGCCACCGCCGCCCCGCTGCTGCCGCCGGTGCTCAACATCGGCAGCGGGCACGCCACCGAACTGCGCGACCTGGCCGTGCTCGCCGCGTCGCTGGCCGGCACCGGCATGCCGGAGGAGACCGCCGTCCCGCCGCCGCGCCGCTCGGCCGCCGCGCTGTGGCAGCGGGCCGACGTGAGCGCGGCCCGGAGCAGTCTCGCCTGGCGCCCGCGCCGGGCACTGACCGACTCGCTGCGCGACATGGGGCTGCTCACGGCGGGAGCGGGCTGATGGGACCGGTCGTCCCGGCGTACTTCCATCCGGCGCCGCACGCCGCCGAGTGGCGGCGGCTCGCCGACGCCGGTCCGGCCGTGCGCGCCGTCGTGCTCAACGCCGCCGACGGGCCCGGCACCCGGCCCGACCCGGAGTTGCGGCTGGCCGCCACGCGGCTGCGGGTGCCGGTGCTGGGGTACGTGGACACCGCCTACGGTGCGCGCGACATACCCGCCGTCGAACGCGACATCGCCCGCCACCTGACCTGGTACCCGGTCGGCGGCGTCTTCTTCGACCAGGTGGCCGCCGGCCCGGAATGGCTCGCCCACTACGGCCGGCTGGCCGCCGCGGCCCGCCGGCACGGCTGCGGCACGGTGATGTTCCACCACGGCGTCTACCCCGACCCGCGGTTCGCCGGGCTGGCCGACATGCTCGGCGTCTTCGAGGGCCCGGCCAGGCGTTACCTCACCCTCGTGCCGCCCGGCTGGGCCCGGCGGCACACCGCCGCCACGTTCTGCCATCTCGTGTACGACACGCCGGCGCACCTTCTGCCCACGGTGCTGGAGCACGCGGCCGGGGTGCACGCGGCCAGTGTCTACCTCACCGACCGGGGCGGCGCGAATCCCTGGGACGGCCTGCCACCGTACTTCCCCCGGCCATGCTGACCCGGCGCCTGACCACCGTGATGCTGGCCGTCGTGCTGGCCGGCTGCCAGGCCGCGGCGCCCGTGCCGCCGGCCCCGTCGCCGCGCCGCTGGATCCCCGCGCCCGGCGCCACCTGGCAGTGGCAGCTGACCGGCAGGCTGGACCCGGCCGTCCCGGCGGAGGTCTACGACGTCGACGGCTTCACCACCACCGCGGCCGACGTCGAGACGCTGCACCGCACCGGCCGCCGGGTCATCTGCTACATCTCCGTGGGGTCGGCGGAGCGGTTCCGCCCGGACGCCGCCCGATGGCCGGAGAGCGTGCTCGGCAAACCGACCGGATGGGCCGGCGAACGCTGGGTCGACGTCCGCGACCGCACCGGCATCGGCCCGATCCTGGCCGCCCGCATGGACATGTGCCGCGACAAGGGCTTCGACGGCGTGGAACCCGACGTGATGGACGGGTACGCCCACGACACCGGGTTTCCGCTGACTCCCGCCGACCAGCTCGCGTTCAACCGCTGGGTGGCCGCCCTGGCCCACGAGCGGGGCCTGTCGGTCGGCCTGAAGAACGACCTCGAACAGATACCCGCCCTGCTGGACGTGTTCGAGTTCGCCGTCGACGAGGAGTGCGTGGCACACGACGAATGCCCGGCGCTGCGCCCGTTCGTGGCCTCCGGCAAGGCGGTCTTCCACGCCGAGTACGACCACGCGCCGTCCACCTTCTGCGCCGCCACCCGGGCTCTGGGGCTCAGCTCGATCCGCAAGGACCGCGCCCTCGGCCCGTGGCGGCAGACCTGCTGACCTCACCGCCGCCCACGGACCAGCTGGACCGTGTTGACGATCAGGGCGATGGCGCTGCCCGCCAGGCCGAGGCCCAGCAGGATCCGGGTGACCAGCTCCCAGTCGAGCGACGTGTCCCCGAAGTCGAACGGGAACACCCGCCACAGCCGGATCAGCACCGCCATCCCGAGCCCCGTGGTGACGATCCCGCCGAGCGCCACCAGCCGCGGCGGATCCCGGACCAGTTGCACCAGGTTCACCACGACGGCCGCCCCGACCGAGAGGTTGAACAGCGGCAGCACGTCGGCGGCCTCGGCCGTCAGGAACGGCACCGCCTCCCAGCCCGGCCAGCCGTTGGCGAGCACCAGAAGCACCACGTCGATCAGGGCGGCGACGCCGTAACCCACCCGGCGAGCGCCTGCCGGTTGCCGCGTGTCAGCCCGTACCGGGGGTGTGCCGGCGATCAGGTGGTCGGTGTCCATGACTCCACCTCCATCCTTGACCGTGGCTGCGGGAGACCGGCGCCGGTAGGGCGGCAAGTCCCCGGGCACGGGCCGTTCGGCCGCCGTGACAGCCGGTGTCCGGGCCGCCGGTGGGCCGCGCTCGCGCGGGTGACTCGGGCGGGCCGGTGACGACGACGCCGGTGCGGCGGCCGGGCCCGCTCGGTATCGTTGCCGCCTGGCAGCCCCGCCGACCAGGAGATCGACGATGACCATCCGCTTGACACCGCGCCGCGCCCTGCTCACCGGGGCCGCAGTCGCCCTGCTCGCCCTCGCCGGCTGCGGCGGCGCCGACCACGGTTCCACCGGCGCCGGACACGGCACCGCGACCGCGACCGCGAGCCCGTCGGCCGGGGCGGTGTTCAACGACGCCGACGTGGCGTTCGCCCAGCACATGATCGTGCACCACCGGCAGGCGGTGGAGATGGCCGGGCTGGCCCCGGAGCGGGCGGCGAGCGCCGCGGTGAAGAAGCTGGCCGCCGACATCGAGGCGGCCCAGGCCCCGGAGATCAGCACGATGACCGGCTGGCTGGGCACCTGGGGCGCGACCGTGCCCGAGGCCGGCCACGACTCCGGTCACGAGACGATGCCGGGCATGATGTCCGACGCGGACATGACCGCGCTGGCCGCCGCGAAGGGCGCCGCGTTCGACGAACGGTTCCTCACCATGATGATCGCCCACCACGAGGGCGCGATCACGATGGCCGGGGAGGTGGCGGCGAAGGGCTCCGACCCGGCGGCGAAGGCGCTGGCCGCCACGATCGTCACCGACCAGCAGGCGGAGATCGCCGAGATGCGGGCCCTGCTGGCGAAGTAGGAGCCGCCGGTGGCCGGGGGAGTCCCGGCCACCGGTGGTCATCGGCGTCTCAGGGGATCAGCACAAGCCGCGCCGGCACCCGGCCGGCACCTTTCCGCCAGGTGCCGTCAGGTGCTCCATCGACGTTCGTAGGTGATTCGGGACCAAGGACTCTGAACCTTCGCGTGCCATCGCTGGACGGTTGAGGGTGCGAGGGTGTATACGCCCGCGCGCGGAGGTGATCCCTGTGGACACAGGGTGGTCGACAACAGGTATATCCACTTCGGCCCGGGCGGCACTGCGCACCGCGGTGATCGCCGTCACAGTCCCGGCCCTCGCCGTCATCGGCGGGATCGCGGCGCGACCCGCCGCCGCGGCCGACACCACGCCTTACCGGGCGCAGGTCTTCACGCAGGGGTACGACACGAGCAAGGTCGCGACCCTGACCTTCGATCTGGACTGGCGCACCGGCTCCGCCGCTCAGAACGCGGTGAGCAAGGCGAACCTGGAGACGGTCCTGAGCGTGTTCGCCGCCAACGGCATCACCGGCGGCTTCGGTGTGACCGGCCGCTTCGCCGAGCAGAACCCGGCCGAGGCGCGGAACATCGCCGCCCAAGGGCACAAGATCTTCAACCACAGTTACAGCCACCCGGACTTCATGACGCTGACCCGGTCGCAGCGGTGGTCCCAACTCGACAAGGCCGAGGCGGCGTTCCGCGCGGCCGGCATCGGCTCGGCCGGCTGGTTCCGGGCCCCGTACCGGTCCGGGTACATGAACGCGGCCCTCAACCGCGACCTCGCGCTGCGCGGCTACTACATCAGCGCGGACTGGACCTTCGACACCACCGGCTACAAGGCCGCCGACTGGGCCACGGTGAGCGGCCGTATCGACCGCTATCTCAAGCCCGGCGCGATCATCGTGATGCACGTGACCACGCCCTCCACCGACCCCGGCAACCTGCAGAAGATCATCGACAAGATCAAAGGCATGGGGTACG
This sequence comes from Actinoplanes sp. NPDC049802, assembly GCF_040656595.1. Taxonomy (NCBI): domain Bacteria; kingdom Bacillati; phylum Actinomycetota; class Actinomycetes; order Micromonosporales; family Micromonosporaceae; genus Actinoplanes; species Actinoplanes sp. NPDC049802. Next base: position 227,768 of record NZ_JBFAMR010000001.1, on the reverse strand, counting down.
GCTTCGTGAGCCCCTTCCAGGCGGTCACCCGTGGACCGATCCGGGCGGCCTACCTGGCCGGCGGCGGACCGTCGTGGCTGGGTCCCGCGACCACCGGGCCGATGCGGGCCACCACGACCGGCACCGAGGTCCAGTGGTTCCAGAAGGGCCGGCTCTACTACTCGGCGGCGACCGGCGCCCACGAGGTGCACGGCTCCATCCTCACCAAGTACCGGGCGATGGGCACGGTCGGCTCGTTCCTGCGTTACCCGACCGCGGACGAGCGGGGCGGCGCGGGCAGCGGCCGGTACAGCACCTTCCAGGGTGGATCGATCTACTGGTCGTCGGCGACCGGCGCCCACGAGGTGCACGGCTCCATCCGTACCAAGTGGCTGGCACTGGGCGGCGAGGCCGGCTACCTCGGCTACCCGCGCTCCGACGAGAAGGCGGTCAGCGTGGGCCGGGCCTCGCAGTTCCAGGGCGGCAACGTCTACTGGAACAGCCGCGACCGCGCCCACGAGGTCCACGGCGCCATCCTGACCCGCTACCTCGCGCTCGGCGGCACGGGCAGCCGGCTGGGCCCGCCCACCAGCGACGGGTACAAGGTCAGCGCCGGCCTGCGCAGTGACTTCCGGCACGGCTCGCTGATCTGGAACAGCGCGACCAACACCGTCACCGTCGTCTACCGGTGACGGGGAATCGAGGAGAGATGCCTACCTGGGCGATCGTCGTGGCCGTCGGCTGCGGCGTGATCGGACTGCTTCTGCTGAGCGTCCGGCTGGTGCAGCAGTACCAGCGGGGAGTGGTGTTCCGGTTCGGCCGGGTGCTGGACGACGTCCGTGAGCCGGGCCTGCGGTTCATCATCCCGCTGGCCGACCGGATGGTGAAGGTGACCATGCAGACCGTCGTGATGCCGGTCCCGCCGCAGGGCGCCATCACCCACGACAACGTCACCCTGACCGTCGACGCGGTCGTCTACTTCCGGGTGGTCGACCCGATCCGGGCGCTGGTCAACGTGCGCAACTACACCAACGCGGTGTTGCAGGTGGCGCAGACGTCGCTGCGGTCGGTGATCGGCCGCGCCGACCTGGACATCCTGCTCAGCGACCGGGAGCGGATCAACGCCGAGCTGAAGGCGGCGATCGACGCGCCCACCGAGAAGCCGTGGGGCGTGCTCATCGAGCGGGTCGAGGTGAAGGACGTGGCCCTGCCGGACGGGATGAAGCGGTCCATGTCCCGGCAGGCCGAGGCCGAGCGGGAACGCCGGGCCCGGGTGATCGCGGCCGACGGCGAGTACCAGGCGTCGAAACGGCTCGCCGACGCCGCCCGGGCGATGGCCGCCACCCCCGGCGCCTACCAGTTGCGGTTGTTGCAGACCGTCGTGGACGTCGCGGCCGAGAAGAACAGCACTCTGGTCATGCCGTTCCCGGTCGAGCTGCTCCGCTTCTTCGACCAGCTCAGCGGCCGGGACCGGGAGACCGCCGCGCCACCGGCGGTGCCCGGTGACGTGATCGTCAACGGCAACCAGCCACGGGCGGAGGCGCCCCGCTGACCCACCGGCCGGGGCCGGGGCCGTCCGTCCCGGCTCCGGCCCCCCACCTGAGGAGGGCGGCATGTCCGTCGTACGGCTGGAACATCTCACCAAGACCTTCCCCGGCGGGGCGGCGCCCGCGGTCGACGACGTCAGCCTGACCATCCGGGACGGCGAGTTCCTCGTCCTGGTCGGCCCGTCCGGCTGCGGCAAGTCGACGATCCTGCGGATGATCGCCGGGCTGGAGGACACGACCTCCGGGGACGTCGTCATCGACGACCAGAAGGTGACCGACTGGGCGCCGAAGCAGCGGGACATCGCCATGGTGTTCCAGAACTACGCGCTCTACCCGCACATGACCGTCGAGGACAACATGGGCTTCGCCCTGCGGCTGCGGCGTCAGCCGAAAGCGCGGATCCGCGAGCAGGTGGAGGAGACCGCGCACCTGCTCGGCCTGGACGAATACCTGGAGCGCAAGCCCAAGGCCCTCTCCGGCGGCCAGCGGCAGCGTGTCGCCATGGGGCGGGCCCTGGTCCGGCGGCCGCGGGTGTTCCTGCTCGACGAGCCGCTGTCCAACCTGGACGCCAAGCTGCGGGTGTCGATGCGCGCCGAACTGGCCCGGCTGCACCAGCGTTACCGGGTCACCACCGTGTACGTCACCCACGACCAGGTCGAGGCGATGACCCTGGGCGACCGCATCGCGGTGCTGGACCAGGGACGGCTGCAGCAGGTCGGCACCCCGGAGGAGCTCTACCTGGCCCCGGCGAACCGGTTCGTGGCCGGGTTCATGGGCTCACCGAGCATGAACTTCGCGACCGTGGTCCTGCACGCGGGGGATCCGATCACCATGTCGCTGGACGGCGCCGTGTTCGCCCTGCCGGACGCGCTGCGCCGGTACCCGGACCTCGCCGCCCACCTCGGCGAGGAGATCGTCCTGGGCCTGCGCCCGGCCGCGTTCGCCCTGGCCCAGCCGGACTCCACGGCCGTCGTCGAGGCGGTCCCGCTGGGCGTGGAGGCGCTCGGCGACGAGAAGCACGTGCTGTTCGAGGCGCCTCATGACGGCGGTGCCACGACCCCCGCCGGCCCCGGCGACGTGCCGGTCGCGGTGGACGAGTCGTCGGTCAGCCGGCTGTGGACCGCCAAGGTGCAACAGCACGCCGACCTGGCGATCGGCCGCCCGGTCCGGCTGGCGATCGACCTGTCGGCGGCGTATTTCTTCGACGCCGGCGACGGTCACGCCCTCCCGCGCCTGGATCCAGAGCCCGCCACCGTGGGCCGATCATGAGCGACGGGGTGTGGCGCTCCTGGACGGCGACCGTGACGGCGGCGGAGGTGGCCGGTTTCCTGGCGCCCGCCGCCGTCGGGGCGCTCACCGCCGATGCGGCCTGGACCGTCACGGTGCCGGCCCTGCTGGCCGCCGGCGCGGTGGAGGGGACGCTGCTGGGCTGGGGGCAGGCCGTGGTCCTGCGGCGGGAACTGCCGGGCTTCCCGCGGCGCCGGTGGATCGCCGTCACCGCGGCGGCCGCTGTTCTCGCGTACGCCATCGGGGTCCTGCCGTCGTCGGCGGCCGGGGTGTGGCAGCGCTGGCCGGCCGCCGCGCAGGTGGTGGTGGGCGGGCTTCTCGGGCTGGCGCTGCTGAACTCGATCGGCGTGGCGCAGTGGACGGTGCTGCGGCGCCTCGTGCCCCACTCCGCCCGCTGGATCGGGTACAGCGCGGTCGGCTGGCTGGCCGGGCTGGCCGTGTTCATGCTGTTCACCATGCCGCTGTGGCAGCCCGGTCAGGCCTTGGCCGTCACGATCGCGATCGGGGTGGCGGGCGCCGTGCTGATGGCCGCCACCATGGCCGCGATCACCGGGCGGTGCGTGTGGCGCTGGTTCGGCGGGCCGGTGCCGGCGGTTCCACGAACCCCTCCGGTACGCGTCTGACCAGCTGTTCCGGATCGTGACCGACGCCTGGTGCGGTGTGGCCACGCCTGCTGTGGGGTGTGGCTGCTGTCCGGGTTGCCGGGTCGCGGTCTCCACCGTGACCGCCATGGCGATCAACGAACAGCGATGCCGGGAAGCCACGGCTCGATTCTCCGCGCGGCGTTCAGCTGGTGGCCGCCTCGCGCACGGTGGGTCTCAGGACCGGTCCCGCGCCGCGAGCGCCGCGATCGCGTCGACCCGGCGTACCGCGTCGCGGATCTCGGCGAGGAAGGCGGCCCGTGACGCGCCCCGCCCGGCCGTGCCGTCGACCAGGCCGCGATGCCGGGCCAGGCGCACCGCCGGTTTGAACAGTTCCAGGGAGACCGACTCCTCGCTGGACAGGCGCTTCTGCAGAGCCCATTGGCGCCCGACGCGCAGGCACTCGTCGAGCAGACGCTCCGCGTCGAACGGCTCGTCGTCGGTCCAGGCCGCCAGCCGGTCGGCCACCACCTGGTAGGCCTCCAGGAACGGCCGCAGCACCAGGTGGGCCACCAGCAGCGGATCCCGGCCCAGCCGGTCGCGGGCCTCGGCGGCCGTGAAGTCACGGTTCAGGCCGGCGAGAGCCAGCTCGGCGGCCATCTCCTCGGCGAACTCCCGGCGGGGCGGGAAGAAGAAGTCGAATTTGAGCAGGTCACGCAGCCGCAGCGTCTCCCGCAGCGCGGTGCGGAGTGCGTTGCCGTCACTCTCCGCGGCGGCGACCAGGCTGATCTCGCCGATCGCCCGATCGACGAGCATGTGTACGGCGGTGTTGCGGTAGAACGCCGCGACCAGATGCTGTCCGGGTGCGACCCGCCACACCGCCTCCGTGCCCCCGTGGTAACCGTTGAGCACCCCGGACCGGGACAGGTCGTCGAGGGTGCGGCGGATGGTGGCCCGGTCGGTGAGGCTCGCCGCCCCGGCCACCGGCCGTCCCCGTTCGATGATGTAGGCGGCCAGCGGCGCGATGGTGGCCAGCACCTCGTCCAGGGTGACGGCCCGGTCGGCGGCGAGCAGCGCGAGGCATACCACGGCGGTGGTGGTGACCGGCGTGGCCTGGTTGATGCGGTGCGAGGTCTCCAGGGCGATCCGTTCCACCATGTGCCGCCCGGACGGCTCGTCGCCGCGCAGGGCGGTGAGCCGCTCCGGCAGCGGGATCGGCTCCCCGGTCTCCAGGTAGGCGCGGCCGAACCGTTCCCGCTGGGACCGGCCGAACTCCCACAGCCAGCGCAGGTCCTCGGGCTGTTTGCGGACGCCCCGGGCCTCGGCGGTCATCCGGCCGACCTCGTGCAGTTGCTCGTACACCACCGAGACCGGCACGATCACCGCCCGGGCGGCGGGGTCCGCGTCGAGAGCGTCGATCACGTAGCGCAGCACGCCGTAGGTGGGCGGGCGCAGCTTGCCGGTGCGGGTCCGGCCGCCTTCGATGGACCAGCACAGGTTGCGCCGGTTGTGGATCAGCCGGGCGATGTAGGCGCGTAGCGCCACCCGGTACACCGGCAGGTCACCGGTGGAACGGCGGATGTAGACGAATCCGGCCCGGCGCAGCAGGTGGTTGAACGGGAACCGGTCCAGGTTCGCCCCGGCCAGCACGAACGACGGTGCGATGCCGTGCCGGGCCAGCGCGGCCGGGACGGTCACCCCGTCCAGGTAGGAGCGGTGCGAGAAGGGGAACAGCAGGGACTGCCGCCGGTCCAGCCGTCGCAGCCGGCGGATCTGCTCGGGGTCGAGGACCAGGTCGTGGGCGCGGGCCAGCCAGTGACTGAACCGGGCCCAGTCACGCATGCCGCGCGGGGTGTGGGTGGCCCCCATCTCCCGCAGGTACCCGGTGGCCTCGGCACGGACCTCCGACGGGTCCCGGTCCAGATCGCGGGCCAGGTCGCCGATCTGCCGCGCGAAACCGTCGTCGGAGAGCAGTTCGGCCACCTCGGGCGCGATCGCGGGCGTGCGGGGCTCCAGGTAGCTGGACAATCCGGATCTCATGGCCAACCTCGCAGGGGAGCGCGACATCGGTGCGGCCGTTCACCCTCATCGTTCGGCGGCACGACGGCCCGGTCAACGGGCCGAACGGCCCACCCGGGCGTACGCCGGCCCCGCCGGGGTCCGGCCGTGCCGCGCGGCCGGACCCCGGCGAACACCGGCTGCCGTCGCCGGCGGTCGCGGCAGGCTGACGTGCCCGGCCCGCATCTTCCACAGGCGGTACTTCTCGAAGGCGGGCCGCGACATGCCCGCGGCGTAGCGGGCGGGGTGCCGACCGTCACCCGGTTGGGCCCGCCGACCGGCTTGCCGATATACCCCTGGGGGCATAGCTTCGGTGGCGAGGGTTCGGCCGGGACAGGGGAGTGGCGCGGTGGAGATGAGTGCGGTTCAGCTGAAGGACGCGCTGACCAGGTTGAAGCGGGCGCAGGGCCAGCTGGGTGCGGTGATCGCCATGATCGAGAACGGTGAGGACTGCCGGCGCGTGCTGACCCAGCTCGCCGCGGTCTCCAGTGCGGTGGACCGGGCCGGTTTCAAGATCATCGCGACCGGCATGCGGCATTGCCAGGCGGCGCGCGAGCGCGGCGAGGAGCCGCCGATGACCGAGGACGAGCTGGAGAAACTCTTCATGTCGCTGTCCTGATCGGCGAGGGCGCCGCTACCCGGCGGCGCCCTTCTTTCCGACTTCCGCATACCCCGGCGCCGAGCCGGACCGGGTGGTCGCCGCCTTTGTGGATCGTCTCGTCATCCGACCCTGGGTCTGCGCCAGATCATGACGGGACGGTACTGTCCCGGTGTGGCGTTGAGGTACATCCGCGGGATGTCGTCGTAGTGGCGACGGCCGCCGGGCCCCCGGTCGATCCGGAGCAGCTCAGGGCGCATGCCGCCCAGCTCGACCGGTTACGGGTGCGGCTCGGGCAGATCCGGGTCTCCGGGCGGGAGATCGAGAAGGGCCAGGCCGCTTTCGGGGTGCTCTGCGGTTGGATACTCACCGGTCTGGGTGATCGCTATCAAAAACATGACGAGCTTCTGGCGTACGTCGAGGAGACGTTTCTTCTGACCGTCCGCGGGCTGCGGCGGGTGGCCGCCGGGGAGCAGCCGCTGGCCGAGATGGTCGGGCAGCCGGACGAGAGCACGGCCGACGAGGACGCCCCATCGGCCCCGGAGATCATCGACGGCGTTCTGGAGACGGTGAACAGTCGCGAGTGGGTGGAGCCGCTGCTGGCCGAGGCCGCCCCGGTCGCCGAGTTCGTCGCCCCTGTCACCGGCACGTTCACCCTGTTGCGGGCCGGTGGGCTGGAGTATGCGACGACCCATGTGGAACCACTGCGGCGGCTGCTCGACGATCTCACCGGCGCCCCCGAGGTGGTCGCCGAGCAGGCCGATCACTGGGACGTGATGGCCGGTGACCTGCGCCGGATGGCTTCCGATCTCCAGTGGTGCCTGGCCGGTGCGTTCCCCGGGCCGGAGCGGGCGGACGTGCGGGCCTATCTGGACATCATGGCCCACAACGTGGAGGCGCTGCGCGGGCTGGCGGCGACCTCGGCCGCCATGACATTGATCACCCGATCGGCCGGGGACCTGATCCTGCTGGCCCGCGACATCGTGCGCGGCCTGATCGGCGACCTCTTCGCCCGGGTGATCCTGTGGGCGGCGGGCAGCCCGGAGGTGGTGACCCGGCCGGTCCTGATGGCGCGGCTCGGCAGCCTGGTCACCGCGGCGTGGCGGATCGACGCCTACGTCACCGCGCTGACCACCAGCATCGCGAATCTGTCGCGCAGCATCGACGGTTGATCACGGGACGTCACCGTACGAGCGGGCCGGTTCTGCCGGACCCGGACTCGGCTCTGTTTCGTGAGGGATGGCTGGACCACGCCTCGCTCCTGCCCCTCTCATGAGACAGGCCCTAGTCGGATCCACCCTCCAGCGCTTAGGTTAGGCGAACCTAAGTAAAGGGGGATCCGATGAGTGCGGAAACCTGGTCGGCGGAGTCCTTCCGGGAACTGACCGACGACCTCGATCCGGTGGTGGTCGCGGCCGGCCCGCCACCCGTCCCGGATCTGGACGGGCGCTGGCGGGTGCGGGTCGCCGACCCGGGCGCCGGTGACGCGAAGCTGGTCGCCGACTGGATGGCCCGGCCGCACGTGGACCTGTTCTGGGAGCAGAACTGGCCGGTCGAGCGGTGGGACGCGGTGCTGCGGCGGATGCTGGCCGGCGCGTGCACCCTGCCGCTGATCGCCGCCCGCGACGGTGTGGACCTGGCCTACCTGGAGGTCTACCGGACGCCGCGCGACGTGGTCGGCCGGCACTACCCGGCCGGCGCGTACGACCTGGGCGTCCACATCGCCGTCGGAGAGCTGGAGGCGACCGGCCGCGGTCTCGGCCGGGAGCTGATGGCCGCGCTGGCCGGGGGCCTGTTCGCGGCGGATGCGTGGTGCCAGCGGGTGCTCGTCGACCCGGACGCCCGGCACGTGATCGCCCGGCGGATGTTCGCCGCCGCGGGGTTCGGGCTTCTCGCCGAGGTCGAGCTGGGGCACAAGCGTGCCGCGTTGATGTCGTGCCCGCGACCCGCTTTACTCCCCTGAAATTGTTAGGTTAGCCTAACCTCCGCACGGCAGTGCCGCTCCGCTCGAAAGGGCCTGACCTTGAATCCCTCCGACTCCACGGTGTACGACCTGGTCGGCATCGGTTTCGGACCGTCCAACCTGGCCCTCGCCATCGCCGCCGAGGAGCACAACGCCCGGTGCGTACGTCTCGAGGACCGTATCGAGGCCGTCTTCCTGGAGAAACAGCAGGATTTCGGCTGGCATCGCGGGATGCTGTTCGAGAACGCCACGATGCAGGTGTCCTTCCTCAAGGACCTGGTCACCATGCGCAACCCGGCCAGTGACTTCAGCTTCGTCTCCTACCTGCACGCCCACGACCGTCTCGCCGACTTCATCAACTACAAGACGATGTATCCGCTGCGCGTCGAGTTCCACGACTACCTGAGCTGGGCGGCCGCCCGGATGCGCGACAGCGTGGCGTACGGGCACACGGTCACCGACGTCGTCCCGGTGACCGGCGCCGACGGCAAGGCCCGGGCGGTCGACGTGATCGCCCGGCACGCCGGCGGCACCCGCGTCGTCCGGGCCCGCAACGTGGTCGTCGCCGCCGGGCTGGAAGCGGCCCTGCCACCGGAGGTCACCGTCTCCGAGCGGGTCTGGCACAACCTCGACATCCTGCACCGGGTCGAGACGTTCGAGGTCGCCGAGCCGAAACGGTTCGTGGTCGTCGGCGCCGGGCAGAGCGCCGCCGAGACGGTCGCCTTCCTGCACGAGCGGTACCCGGCCGCCGAGGTCTGCTCGGTCTTCTTCCGGTACGGCTACAGCCCCGCCGACGACAGCAACTTCGCCAACGGCATCTTCGACCCGTCCGCCGTGGACCTCTACTACGGCGCCCCGGACGACGTGAAACGGATGCTGTTCGACTATCACCGCAACACCAACTACTCGGTGGTGGACGGTGACCTGATCACCGAGCTGTACCGCAAGGCGTACGGCGAGAGGGTCCTGGGCCGCACCCGGCTCCAGGTCATGAACGCCTCCCGGGTCACCGGTCTGAAACCGGGCCCCGGCGGGGTCGATCTCGTGGTCGAGCACCTGCCCACCGGGGAGCTCACCGAGCTGAGCGCGGACGCGGTCGTCTACGCCACCGGCTACCGCCCGGTGGACGCCGCGACGCTGCTCGGCGCCACCGGGCCGCTGTGCCGGCGCGACGCCGAGGGGCTGCCGCGCATCGGCCGCGACTACCGGCTCACCACCGATCCGGCCCTGCAGGCCGGCGTCTACCTCCAAGGCGCGACCGAGCACACGCACGGCATCACGTCGTCCCTGCTGTCCGCGGTGGCGGTGCGATCCGGCGAGATCGTCGCGTCGGTCGCCGCCCGGCTCGCCGACCGTCCGCCCGTCCCGGCCCCCGCGCCGTGGACGCTCGTCACCTCCGGAGACCGATGATGACCGCCCCGCTGCCCGCGTCCGCCGCCGAACTGCAGGCGCAGATCGCCGAGGTTCTCGAGGAGCCCGCCGACAGCTTCGGGCCGGACGACGACCTGATCGACGTCGGCCTCGACTCGATCCGGCTGATGACCCTGGTCGAGCGCTGGCGCTCCGGCGGCGTCCGGCTCGACTTCACCGACCTCGCCGAGGAACCCACCGTCAACGGCTGGTGGGCCCTGATGACCGCGCAGCAGCAGGAGGCCGTACGTTGAGCACGAACCCGTTCGAGGACGACGACGCCACCTACCTGGTGCTCGTCAACGACGAGGGCCAGCACTCGCTGTGGCCGTCGTTCGCCGAGGTCCCGGCCGGCTGGACGGTCGCGCTCCCGGAGTCCAGCCGGGCCGACTGCCTGGAGTACGTGGAGAAGAACTGGACGGACATGCGCCCGGCCAGCCTGATCCGGGCCATGGACACGCCGTCCGCCTGACCCACCCCGGACACGACCCGCCCGTCTCATCGCGGCGGGTCGTGCTCGTTGCGAACCCCTCGGAGGAGTCCCGTGCCCGCCACGATCGTCCAGTACGACCTCAAGCCCCGCCTGCTCCAGGTCCGCGCCGCCCAGCGGATCACCCCTCGCCTGGTTCGTGTGACCCTCGGCGGCGACGACCTCGACGGCTTCCGGGGCCCGGCGCCCGCCGACCATGTGAAGGTGTTCCTCCCGGTGGACGGCGCCGACCTGCCCGTCATGCCGACGCTCGGCACCCAGGGACTGATCCCGCCGCCGCCCGGTTCGCCCCGGCCGGTGTTCCGCGACTACACGGTTCGCGCGCACCGGCCCGAGGCTCGCGAGCTGGATCTCGACTTCGTCATCCACGGCGAGGGCCCGGCGTCCACCTGGGCAGCCCAGGCGACCGAGGGCCAGACCGTCGGCGTCCTCGGCCCCCGCGGGTCGGTGCTGATCCCGATGGACCTGGACTGGTATCTGATCGCCGGTGACGAGACGGCACTGCCCGCCGTCGCCCGCTTCCTGGAGCAGATCCCCGCCGGGCGGCGCGTTCTCGCGTACGTCGAAGTGGCTGACGCCCTGGAAGAGCAGAAGCTGACCTGGCAGGCCGATGTGACGCTGACCTGGCTGCATCGCGACGGCGCCGAACCCGGCACCACCACCCTGCTGCTGGACGCGATCACCGCCGCCGAACTGCCGCCCGGCGACGGTTTCGCCTGGATCGCCGGCGAGGCCACCACCCTCAAGCCGATCCGCCGTCACCTGCGCGACGACCGCGCCCTGCCCAGGGACGCGGTCGACGTGGACGGCTACTGGAAGCGCGGCGTCCAGAACCTGGACCACCACGCCCCCGACGAGGACTGATCAGGGCGCGGCTTCGAGCAGGTCGTCGGCGCTCGGGCCGTGCAGGCCGGCGTCGCGCAGCTTGCGGCTCGCGGCGCCGACGGCGACCGCCCCGCCGGCGCACAGGACGCCACCGGCGATCAGGGCCATGGCCGGGCCCGCAACGCGGGCGGCGAGGGCCACCTCGACGCTGCCGACGGCCGGGCCCACGTTGGTCTGCGCCAGCCACAGGCTGCTCACCCGGCCCTGGAGATGGTCGGGGGTGTTGTGCTGGAGCAGGGCGCGGCGCAGGATCTCCGAGATCGTGTCGGCGGCGCCGAGCAGGGCCAGGAAGAACAGTGCCGCCCACAGCCGGTCGGCGGTCAGGCCCAGGCCGGCGACGGCCACGCCGCACGCCGCGGTCGCCCAGATCAGGTGGCGGCCGGTGTGCTTGACGGTGCCGGTCCAGCCGCTGGCCAGCGCGGCGATCATCGCGCCCACGCCGGGCGCCGCGTAGAAGAGGCCGAGGACGGTGCCGCCGTCGCCGTACAGCTTCTCGGTCAGCTCGGGGAAGATCGCGGCCGGCATCGCGAAGACCACCACGACCATGTCGATGAGCAGCAGGCCGGTGATCAACCGGTTCGAGGCCACGAAGCGCAGGCCGCCCGCGATCGAGCGCAGCGGGCTCTCCTCCTCGATGTCGCCGCCCGCGGGGGGCTGCGGCTCGATGAAGGCGATCAGCGCCGTGGTGACGAGGGTGGCGACCGCGGTGAGCCCGTAGTTCCAGGGCAGGCCCGCGAACTCGGTCAGGACACCGGCGGCCGACGGGCCGGCGATCGCGCCCAGCTCGGCGGTGATCGCCATCAGGGCGCCGGCGGCCGGGAGCTGGTCGCGGCCGACCAGGTTGGGGGTGGTGGCCATCAGGGCGGTGGCGCTGAGTCCGTTGAGGACGCTGTTGACCGCCGCGGACGCGTAGATCACCCACAGGTACGGGCTGGGCGCCGCCGCGTTGAGGGCCAGCACCGCGAAGACGATCACCGCGGAGCCGCGGGCCAGCAGGATCAGCCTCCGGCGGTCCATCCGGTCGGCGAGCACACCCCCGGCGAGGGTGCCGATCAGCATCGGGACCATGTTGACCACACTCACCAGTCCCACGTGCCAGGACGAGTGGGTGATCTGCCACACCTGCAGCGGCAGGGCCACGAGGGTCAGGCCGAGGCCGAGGAGCGACACCAGCCGGGCGGCGAACAGGAACCGGAAGTCCCTGCTGGTCCTTAGTGGTGTCACGTCGATGACGAGGTCACCGAGGCGCATCGGCGTCTCCTAGCGGTGAGAAGCGGGTGATCGGGAAGGTGAGTGCAACATAGGTTAGCCTCACCTAAATTGTTCGCCGTTCGCTGGGAGCGCCACACCATGCCCGACCTCCGGGATTCCGCCACCGTCTCGATCGGCACCCCGTTGGAGCACACCGGCGCGTACGTCCTCGACGCAGGCCTGCAACCCGTGCCCTCCGGTGTGGTCGGTGAGCTGTACCTGACCGGACCGTCGCTGGCCCGCGGCTACCGGGGCCGGCCGGCGCTGACCGCCCAGCGGTTCGTGGCCGACCCGTACGGCGACCCCGGCGACCGCATGTACCGCACCGGCGACCTGGTCAAGGTCCGGCCGGACGGCGAGATCGAGTACGTGGGCCGCGCCGACCAGCAGGTGAAGGTCCGCGGCTTCCGGGTCGAACTGGGCGAGATCGAGGCCGCCCTGTCCGCGCTGCCCGGCGTGGCGGGTGCGGCCGTCCTGGCGGTGCCCGGCCCGGTGGTCCGCCTCGCCGGTTACGTGGCCGGTGACGCCGACCCGGCCGCACTGCGCGCCGAACTGGCCGCCACCCTGCCCGACTACCTGGTCCCGGCGGTCATCGTCCGGCTGGACCGGCTGCCGCTCACCCCGAACGGCAAGGTCGACAAGCGGGCCCTGCCGGCCGCCGAGATGCCGGCGGTCGCCGGCCGCGCACCGGCCACCGCACTGGAACGTGACCTGTGCGCCCTGTTCGCCGAGGTCCTCGGCCTGGACACGGTCGGCGCCGACGACGACTTCTTCGCCCTCGGCGGCCACTCCCTGCTCGCCACCCGCCTGATCGGACGGCTGCGCGCCGGCCTGGGACGGGAGATCAGCCTGCGGGACCTGTTCGCCGCGCCCACCCCGGCCGGGGTGGCCGCCGCGTCGACCGTGCAGGCCCCGACCCGGCCCGCGCTGACCCGCCGGGAGCTGCCGGAGAGCGTGCCGCTGTCGTACGCCCAGCAGCGCCTGTGGTTCCTGAGCCGCCTCGATGAGGACACCACCGCGTACCACATGCCGTTGGTCGCCCGGCTCACCGGAGACCTGGACGTGGCCGCCCTGAACGCCGCCATCGGTGACCTCGCCGACCGGCACGCCACCCTGCGCACCGTCTTCCCGGCCGGCCCGGACGGCGTCCCCCACCAGCGGGTGCTCGACGAGCGGCCGGTCCTCGGCAGCACCGGCGACGTGGCCGCGACGATCCGCGAGCCGTTCGACCTGACCCGTGACCTGCCGCTGCGGGCCGCGCTGCGCCGGATCGACGACACCACCCACGACCTGGTCCTGCTGCTGCACCACATCGCGGGCGACGAGTGGTCGATGAGACCGCTCATGACCGACCTGGCCGCCGCCTACCGGGCCCGCCGCGACGGCCGCGCACCGGACTGGGCGGAACTGCCCGTCTCGTACGCCGACTATGCCCTCTGGCAGCGGGAACTGCTGACCGCGGCCGAACCCACCCAGATCGCGTTCTGGCGCGACACCCTGGCCGGCGCCCCCGACGTGCTGGAACTGCCCACCGACCGGCCCCGCCCGGCCACCGCCGGAGGCGAAGGGGCGACCGTCGCCTTCGACCTGCCCACCGGCCTGGCCGACCGGGTGCGTGCCGCGGCCGCCGGCAGCAGCGTCTTCATGGTGCTGCACGCGGGCCTGGCCGCCCTGCTCACCCGGCTCGGCGCCGGCACCGACATCGTCGTCGGCACCCCGGTCGCGGGCCGTGGCGACACCGCCCTCGACGATCTGGTCGGCTTCTTCGTCAACACGCTCGCGCTGCGCGCCGACACCTCCGGCGACCCGACCTTCGCGGAGCTGCTGGACCGGGTCCGCCAGGCCGACGTGGCCGCCTTCGATCACGCCGACCTGCCGTTCGACCGGCTCGTCGAGCAGCTCAACCCGGCGCGGTCGACGGCGTACCACCCGCTGTTCCAGACGCTGCTGGTCTACCGGGCCGGGCTGGGGGAGTCCCTGGACCTGCCCGGCCTGGACACGGCCGTCGAGATCACCCCGGCCGGGGACGCCAAGTTCGACCTGACCGTGAGCGTCGCCGACGGGGGCGCCGGGCAGCCGATGCGCGCCGGGCTGGAGTTCCGGACGGCGCTGTTCGACCGGGCCACCATGGACACGTTCGCGGACCGGTTCACCCGGCTGCTGGCCGCCGCGGTGACCGAGCCGGACCGGCCGATCGGCGCGATCGACCTGCTCACCGCCGAGGAACGGGACAACGTCCTGTTCCGGTGGAACGACACCGCTCAGCCGGTCGTGCGAGCCACCCTGCCCGGACTGGTCGCCGAGCGGATCGCCGCCGACCCGGACGCGCCCGCGGTCACCTTCGAGGGCACGACGATCACCTACCGTGAGTTCGGGGAACGGGTCGACGCTCTGGCCCGCGGTCTGGTGGCCCGTGGCGCTCACGGCCGCGTCGTGGCCGTACAGATGCCCCGGTCCATCGATCTCGTGATCGCCCTGCACGCGGTGCAGCGGGCCGGTGGCGCCTATCTGCCGATCGACCCGGACCTGCCCGCCGACCGGATCGCGTTCATGCTGGCCGACGCGGACCCCGCAGTGACGCTGACCGGCATCGGCCTGCCGGACGCGGACGTCGATCTTCCGGCGGTGGAAGCCGGCGATCCCGCCTACCTGATCTACACGTCGGGATCGACGGGACGGCCCAAGGGCGTGCTCGTCCCGCACGTCGCCATCGTCAACCGCCTGCTGTGGATGCAGCACGAGTACGGTCTCGAACCCGGCGAACGCGTCCTGCAGAAGACCCCGGCCAGCTTCGACGTCTCGGTGTGGGAGTTCTTCTGGCCGCTGCTGGCCGGCGCCCACCTCGTCGTGGCCCGCCCCGACGGCCACCGCGACCCCGGCTACCTGGCCGCCCTGATCCGCGACGAGCGGATCACCACGGTCCACTTCGTGCCGTCCATGCTTCAGGCGTTCCTGGCCGCACCGGGCGCCCCGGCCTGCACCGGGCTGCGCCGGATCATCACCTCCGGCGAGGCGCTGCCCGCCGCCCTCGCCACCGAGTGCCTTTCGCTGCTGCCGGCCGAACTGCACAACCTGTACGGCCCCACCGAGGCCGCCGTCGACGTCACCTACTGGCCGTGCGCCCCCGGCGACCCGGTCGTCCCGATCGGCCGCCCGGTCTGGAACACCCGGCTCTACGTGCTCGACCAGCGTCTGAAGCCGGTCCCGCCGGGCGTTCCCGGAGAGCTGTACCTGGCCGGAATCCAGCTGGCCCACGGCTACCTGGGCCGGGCCGGCCTCACCGCCGAGCGGTTCGTCGCCAACCCGTTCGACGGCGGCCGCATGTACCGCACCGGCGACCGGGCCCGCCGGCGCTCCGACGGCGCCGTCGAATACCTCGGCCGCACCGACGACCAGATCAAACTGCGCGGCTTCCGGATCGAACTGGGCGAGATCGAGGCCGCCCTGACCGCCGCGTCCGGTGGGCCGGCCGCCGTCGCCGTCCGCAACGACACCCTGGTCGGCTACACGGTCAACCCGGTCGACCTGGAACCGTTGCGCCGCACCCTGCCCGCCTACATGGTCCCGGCCGTGACGGTCCGGCTCGACGCGCTGCCGCTGTCGCCCAACGGCAAACTCGACCGCCGCGCCCTGCCCACCCCGGCGATCACCGCGACCGGCCGCGCCCCCGAGACACCCCAGGAACGCACCCTCTGCGCGATCTTCGCCGAACTGCTCGGCCTCGACACGGTCGGCGCCGACGACGACTTCTTCGCCCTCGGCGGCCACTCGCTGCTGGCCACCCGCATGGTCAGCCGGATCCGTCTCGAACTCGGTGCCGAGGTGCCGCTGCGGTCGGTCTTCGAAGCCCCGACACCCGCCGGCCTCGCCCGGCGTCTCACGGCCGCGGGCCCGCGCCGTCCCGGCCTCTCCGCAGGGGTACGCCCGGAGCGTCCACCCCTGTCCGCGGCCCAGCAACGGCTCTGGTTCCTGGACCGCCTCGACGGCCCGAGCGCCACCTACCACCTGCCGCTGGTGCTCAAGCTGACCGGACCGGTGGACGTACCGGCGCTGGCCGCCGCGATCACCGACCTCACCGTGCGCCACGAGACGCTGCGAACCGTGCTGCGCACCGAGGACGGGCAGGCGTACCAGGAGATCCTCGACCCGGTCCCGGTGGACCTTCCGGTGCTGCGTCCCGACGAGTTCGACACCGCCGTGAACACGCCGTTCCGGCTGGACACGGAGCCGCCGCTGCGGGCCGCGCTGATCGCCGACGGCCCGGACGAGCACCGGCTGCTCCTGCTGCTGCACCACGTCGCCGGTGACGAGTGGTCGCTCGAACCGCTCTGCTCCGACCTGGCCGTGGCGTACACCGCCCGCACCGCCGGGGCCGCGCCCGGCTTCACCCCGCTGCCGGTGCAGTACGCCGACTACACCCTCTGGCACACCGAGCTGCTCGCGGCGGTCGGGCCGGAGCAGACCGCGTACTGGACCGGGGCCCTGGCCGGCCTGCCCGACGTCCTCGAACTGCCCACCGACCGGCCCCGGCCGGCCGTCGCGTCCAGCGCCGGGCGCCTGCAAGGCTTCACCATCCCCGGCGAGCTGCACCGCGGACTCCGGGAACTGGCCAACAGCACCGGCACCAGCCTGTTCATGGTGTTGCAGGCCGGTCTCGGCGCGCTGCTCACCCGGCTCGGGGCGGGCACCGACCTGCCGATCGGCGTACCGGTCGCCGGCCGCGCCGACGCCGCCCTGGACCGGCTCGTCGGGTTCTTCGTCAACACGCTCGTGCTGCGTACCGACACGTCCGGCAACCCCGGCTTCCGCGAGCTGCTCGGCCGGGTCCGTGCCGTCGACCTGGCCGCCTACGACCACGCGGACCTGCCGTTCGACCGGGTCGTGGAGGCGGTCAACCCGCGCCGGTCGGCCGCGCACAGCCCGCTGTTCCAGGTGATGCTCTCCTACCAGAACGGCATGCAGCGGGCCCCGGTCCTGCCCGGCCTGACCACGGAGATCGCCTACACCGAACCGGAGATCGCCAAGTTCGACCTCACCGTCAGCGTCGCCGAGACCCCCGGCGTGGACGGCCTGGCCGGCTACCTGGAGTACCGCACCGACCTGTTCGACCCGGCCACCGTGGCCGGGCTCGCCGACCGGTTCACCCGCCTGCTCGCGGCCGCCGTCGCCGAACCCGACCGGCCCATCGGCGACCTGGACGTTCTCGCGCCCGCCGAGCACCCGGTCCCGGCCGTCCCGATCGCCGCCGTCACCGTGCCCGAGGTGCTGGCCGCCCAGGCCCGCCGCACCCCGGACCGGGCCGCCGTCACCGACGGAACCCGCACCCTGACCTTCGCCGAACTGGACGCGGCCGTGCTGCGGCTCGCCACCTGGCTGCGCCGCCGGGGCGCCCGCCCGGAGACCGTGATCGGGCTGCGCCTGCCGCGCGGCGTCGACGCGGTCGTGGCGCTGCTCGGCGTGCTGCGCTCCGGGGCGGCGTCGATGCAGCTCGACCCGTCCTACCCGCAGACGCGGATCGCCGCCATGACGGCCGCCGCCAACCCACTGCTCGTCCTGGACACCCTCCCAGACGGTGTGTTGACTTCGGGCGCGGAGCGCACCCGAAGTCCACACACCGACCCGCTGCCTGCTCGGGGCGTGCTGCCGGACGGTGTGTTGGTTTCGGGTGCGGAGAGCGCCGGAAGTCCACACGCTGACCTGCTGCCTGCTCGGGGCGTGCTGCCGGACGGTGTGTTGGTTTCGGGCGCGGAGCGCACCGGAAGTCAACACGCTGCATTGGCTTTCCCGCGGCCGGAGAGCGCCGCGTACGTGATCTTCACGTCCGGGTCGACCGGCGTGCCGAAGGGGGTGGTCGCCACCCACGGCGGCCTCGGCGCCCTCTACGCCTCACACGCGGAACGTCTCTTCCCGTCCGACGGGCTGCGGATCGCGCACACCGCCCCGTTCACGTTCGACTCGTCCTGGGACCCGATCCTGTGGATGGCCGGCGGCAACACCCTGCACGTGGTCGACGGCGACACCTACCGCGACCCGCAGGCCCTGCTCGCCCTGCTGCGCGCCGAACGCATCGACTACCTCGACTTCACCCCGTCCTACCTGGCGCAGCTCGTCACGGAGGGACTGTTCGACGGCGACCACCACCCGGGCATCGTCACGGTCGGCGGCGAGGCCGTCCCGGCCGCCCTCTGGGACCGGCTGCTCGCCCAGCCCGGCCTGCTCGCCGTCAACCAGTACGGCCCCACCGAGACCACCGTCGACGGCTACGTCTGGTGGAACGACGGAGCGGCCGCCACCGCCGGCAGCGCCGTCTACGTCCTCGACGCCGCGCTGCGCCCGGTCCCGGCCGGGGTCACCGGCGAACTGTACGTCGGCGGCGCCTCGGTGGCCCGCGGCTACCTCGGCGACCCGGCGCTCACCGCCACCCGGTTCGTGGCCGACCCGTACAGCGGCGGCCGCATGTACCGCACCGGCGACCTGGCACGCTTCGGCTCCGACGGGGTGCTGCGCGTCCTCGGCCGCGCCGACGACCAGGTGAAGATCCGCGGCTACCGCATCGAACTCGGCGAGATCGAAGCCGTCCTGCTCGAACACCCCGCCGTGGTCCAGGCCGCGGTCGTCCTCCGCGAGGAACGCGGCAGACAACTCATCGGGTACGTGGTGGGCGACGCCGATCCGGCCGCTCTCAAGGCGTACGTGGCCGAGCGGCTGCCCGACTACATGGTCCCGGTCGCCGTCGTCGCGCTGGACGCGCTGCCGCGTACCGCCAACGACAAGCTCGACAGGAACGCGCTGCCCGCCCCCGGCCTGGCCGTCGAGAACACGGCCGCCGCAAGCACTGCCGAGGCCACCCTCGCCGGGCTGTTCGCCGACGTGCTCGGCGTGCCCGGCATCGGTGTCACCGACGGGTTCTTCGACCTGGGCGGCGACAGCATCTCCTCCATCCAGCTGGTCAGCCGGGCCCGGGCCGCCGGTCTCGTGATCACCCCGCGTGACGTGTTCACCCACCAGACGCCGCGTGCCCTGGCCGCGGTGGCCCGTGAGCTCGACGGGGCCCCGGTCGAGACGGCCGCCGACGCGCTCGGGGACGTGCCCGCCACCCCGATGTCGGCGTGGCTGGCGTCGCTCGGGCCGGTCACCGCCGGATACCACCAGTCGGTGGTGCTGCGGGTGCCCGCCGGCGCCGACCTCGTACCGGCCCTCACCGCCGTGCTGCGCCGCCACGACCTGCTGCGAGCCCGCCTCGACGGTGACACCCTGACCGTCCCGGAGGAGCTGCCCACCGACTGGTTCCGGATCGTCCCGCCGGCCGACCGGTCGGAGACGGTGCGGGACCGGGATGACTCGGCCGGCGGGTTCGAGGACTGGTGGCAGAGGCGGGTCGAGGCCGAGTCGGCGGCCGCGATCGCGCGGCTCGACCCGGGCGCCGGCCGCATGGTTCAGGCCGTCCACCTCGATCACGGTGACCAGCCCGGCCGTCTCGTCCTGGTGATCCATCACCTCGTCGTGGACGGCGTCTCGTGGCGGATCATCCTCGACGACCTGCGGGCCGCCCACGCGGGGACGCCGCTGCTGCGCTCGGGCACCTCTTTCCGGCGGTTCGCGCAGGCCCAGGCCGCCGAGGACCGGTCCGCCGAGCTGCCGTACTGGGAGTCGGTGCTGGCCGGGGACGAGCCCCTGCTCGGGTCGCGGCCGCTGGACCCGGCGCTGGACACCACCGCCACCGCCCGCGAGCTGACCCTCACGCTGCCCGCCGAGGTGACCGGGCCGCTGCTCGGCACGGTGGCCGCCGCCTTCCACGCGGGCGCCGACGACGTGCTGCTCACCGGGCTCACCCGGGCCGTACAGGCGTGGCGGGGGACCACCGGCGCGCTGATCGACCGGGAGGGCCACGGCCGCGAGGCGGACGGGCTCGACGCGACGGTGGGCTGGTTCACGACGGTCTACCCGGTCCGGCTGTCCGCCGGTGGGGACCCGGCCACGAGTCTGAAAGCGGTGAAGGAGCAGCTTCGTGCCGTACCGGGGAATGGTCTCGGTTTCGGGATTCTGCGGTGGCTCGCCGGTGAGCTGACCGGCGCCACGCCGCCGCAGATCGGTTTCAACTATCTGGGCCGGATGCCGGCGCCGGAGGACACCGATCTCGGGGTGGCGCCGGAGCGGGCCGCCGCGGGCGGGACGCCGGACATGCCGCTGCCGCACGCCGTCGAGGTGAACGCCGCGACCGTCGGCGGTGAGCTGCGGGCCACCTGGACGTGGGCCGACCGGGTGCTCGGCGAGGCCGAGGTGCGGGCGCTGGCCGAGGCGTGGTTCGCCGAACTGACCGAGATCTCACGGCTCACCGAGGGTGGGCTGACGCCGTCCGACGTGACCGCCGACGTCACCCAGGCCGACCTGGACGCGCTCGGTACCGGGCTGGCCGACGTGTGCCCGTTGTCGCCGTTGCAGGAGGGCATGCTCTTCCACTCCGAGTTCGACGCCGACGCGCCCGACGTCTACCTCAGCCAACTGGCCGTCGATCTGGCCGGGCCGCTCGACGTGGCCGCGCTGCGCCGGGCCGTGAACACCCTGTTCGACCGGCACGCCAACCTGCGCGCCTGGTTCGGGCGCACCGGCGACGGGCGGGCGGTCGCCGCGATTCCGGCCACCGTGGACGTGCCATGGCTGGAGGCCGACTTCGACGACGGTTTCGAGGAACGCGACCGGGCCCGCAAGTTCGACATCACCCGGGCGCCGCTGGCCCGGTTCGCGCTGCTGCGGCAGGGCGAGGACCGGCACCGGCTGCTGTTCAGCAACCACCACGTGCTGCTCGACGGCTGGTCCACCCCGGTGCTGCTGGGCGAGCTGTTCGACCTGTACCGGGGGCGGAGCCTGCCCGCCGCCCCGCAGTACCGCGACTACCTGCGCCGGCTCGCCGCCGTCGACCGGGACGCGTCCCGCCAGGCGTGGCGGGCCGCCCTGGAGGACGTCACCCCGACCCTGGTGGCCGGCCCGGCGAACGCCCGCGTGGCGGTCCTGCCCGGCACGGTGACCGTCTCCGTCGACGGCGACCGGCTCTCGGCGGCCGCCCGCCGGCTCGGTGTCACCCTCAACACCGTCGTGCAGGGCGCCTGGGCGATGCTGCTCGGCCAGCTCACCGGCAGCACCGACGTCGTGTTCGGTGCGACCGTCTCCGGCCGCCCGGCCGAGGTGCCCGGCATCGAGACGATGGTCGGCCTGTTCATCAACACGGTCCCGGTGCGGATCCGCCTCGACCCGGCCGAGACCCTCGCCCAGCTGCTGCGGCGCGTCCAGGCCGAACAGGCGGCGCTGCTCGACCACCAGCACCTCAGCCTCGCCGAGGTGCAGCGCCTGGCGGGTGAGGGCGACCTGTTCGACACCCTGGCGGTGTTCGAGAACTACCCGTACGACCCGGAGAAGGCCGCCGAGACCGTCAACGGGCTCACCATCGGCGCGGTCGCCGGCCGGGACGCCACCCACTACCCGCTGAACGTCACCGTCACCCCGGCCGACGGGCTGCGGGTGCACCTCGACTACCGGCCGGACTGCTTCACCGCCTCCGCCGCCCACGTCATCGCCGGACAGCTCGCCACGCTGCTCGACACGATCGGAGCCGACACCGGGAGACGGGTCGCGGCCACCTCGGTCGTCACCGCCGACTCGGCCCGGCACGGCGGCCCGGCCCTGCCGTTCACGCCGATCACCGCCGCGCTGGCCGAACACACCGGCACCGCCGTCGTCGGCCCGGACCGGGCGCTGACCTTCGCCGAACTCGACGCCGAGTCCGACCGGGTCGCCAACGCGCTGCTCGACCTCGGCGCCGGGCCGGAGACCGTGGTGGCGCTGCGGCTGCCGCGCGGCGCGGACACGATCGTCGCCCTGTTCGGCGTGCTCAAGGCCGGGGCGGCCGCGCTGCCGATCGACGCCGCCTACCCGGCCGACCGGGTGGCGCTCATGCTCGCCGACGCCCGGCCGGTGGTCACCCTCGACGCGCTGCCGTCCGGCGGCGCGGCCACCCCGCCACCGGTCTCCGTGCAGCCCGGCCAGGCGGCCTACATCATCTACACCTCCGGATCCACGGGTACGCCCAAGGGTGTCGTGATCAGCCACGGCTCGATCGCGAACCTGCTCGCCGGGCACCGCCGCGACCTGTTCCCGGCGTCCGGCAGGCTGCGGATCACGCACACCGCGTCGTTCGGCTTCGACGCCTCGTGGGATCCGATCCTGTGGATGCTCGCCGGGCACGAGCTGCACGTCCTCGACGACTATGCCGACCCCGACGTGTTCCTCGCCCACCTGCGCGACCACCGCATCGACGGGATCGACTTCACCCCCGCCTACCTGGAGCAGCTCGTCGACCGGGGGCTGCTCACCGGTCCCGGGCACGTGCCGTCGGTGGTGTCGGTCGGTGGTGAGGCCGTGCCGCCGGGGCTGTGGCGCACCCTGCTCGGCGCCGGGGTGCGGGCCCTCAACCTGTACGGGCCGACCGAGTACACGGTCGACGCGTACCAGTGGACCGCCGACGGCGAGACCCCGATCGCCGGAACGACCGTGCGCGTTCTCGACGCGGCGCTGCGGCCGGTGCTGCCCGGTGTCACCGGCGAGCTCTACCTGGCCGGTCCCGGTCTGGCCCGCGGCTACCTCAACCGGCCCGGCCTGACCGCCGAGCGGTTCGTCGCCGACCCGTACGGGTTCGGCCGCATGTACCGCACCGGCGACCTGGCCCGTTTCGCCGACGGCCGGCTCGAACTGCTCGGCCGCGCCGACGACCAGGTCAAGATCCGTGGCTTCCGGATCGAGCTCGGCGAGGTGGAGGCCGCGCTGGCCGCGCTGCCCGGGGTGATCCAGGCGGTCGCCATGGTCCGCGAGGATCACCCAGGGGTACGGCGGCTCGTCGGCTACGTCGTCGGAACCGCTGATCTGTCCCTGCTCCGGGACCGGCTGCCCGACTACATGGTCCCGTCCACGGTCGTCACGCTCGACGCGTTCCCGCTCACCCCGTCCGGCAAGGTCGACCGGCGTGCCTTGCCCGCGCCCGCGCTGCCGGTCAGCGTCTCCCGCGAACCGCGTACCGAGGCGGAACGGCTGATCCAGACGCTGGTCGGCGAGGTCCTGGGCGTCCCGGCCGGGATGGCGGACAGCTTCTTCGACCTGGGCGGCGACTCCATCTCGTCGATCCAGCTGGTCAGCCGGGCGCGGGCCGCCGGGCTGATGCTGACGCCGCGCCAGGTGTTCGAGGAACGTACGGTCGAGGCGCTCGCCGCCGTCGCCGTACCGGCCACCCTCGACCGGGCCGAGCCGCGCGACGCCGCCTACGGCCCGGTTCCGGCGACCCCGATCATCCGCTGGCTGCGTGACCTGACCGGCGGCGAGATCGCACTCGCCGCCGGGTACAGCCAGGAGATCCTGGTCCACCTGCCGGACGGTCTCGCCGACGACACCCTGCGTTCCGCGTCGCAGGCGGTCTTCGACGCGCACGACCTGCTGCGTGCCCGCCTCACCCCGGAGTGGGATCTGGACGTGCCGCCGCCCGGCGCGGCCGTCCCGTTCCGGGTGGGCGGCACCGATGTGGCCACCGAGCTGGCCGCCGCCCAGCAGCGGCTCGATCCGGCCGCGGGCCGGATGTTCGAGGCCGTCCGGCTGCACCTCCCCGACGGCGACCGCCTGCTCCTGGTCGTCCACCACCTGGTCGTCGACGAGGTGTCCTGGCGCATCCTGCTGCCCGACCTGGCCGCCGCCTGCGACGGCCGCCCGGTCACCCCGGCCGGCACCTCCTTCCGCCGCTGGACCTCCCTCGTGGGCGACCGCAACGCCGCCGCCCTGCCGGAGCGGAACGCGGCCACCGCGGCAGACGAGGCGGCCGCGGACCGCCCGGGTCCGGCCGGCGGTGAGGCCGCCGCCGCTGCCGGTGGCGGCGCAGGCCTGGACCGCCCGGATCCGGCCGGCGGTGAGGCCGCCGCCGCTGCCGGTGGCGGCGCAGGCCTGGACCGCCCGGGTCCGGCCGGTGGTGAGGCTGCTCTCTGGGCGGCCGCCCGGGCGGCGGCCGCGCCGATCGGGGACCGGCCGCTCGACCCGGCGACCGACACCAACGCCACGCTGCGCCGCCTCGAGGTGAGCGTTCCGGCCGAGCCGCTGCTGTCGGCGGTTCCGGCGGCGTTCCACGCCAACCCGGAGGACGTGCTGCTCACCGGCCTGGCCCGGGCGCTGCCCGGCTGGCGGCGGGCGCACGGCTACGGCGAGGACACGGTGTCCGTGGTGGACCTGGAGAGCCACGGCCGCGCCGACCTGCCCGGCGCCGACACCGCGCGGACGATCGGCTGGTTCACCACCCTCTACCCGGTCCGGCTGGACCCGGGCGCCGGTGACGCGGCGGACTCGCTGAAGCGGGTCAAGGAGCAGCTGCGGGCCGTACCCGACCGGGGTGTCGGTTTCGACGGCGGCAGCACCGGGCCGATCTGCTTCAACTATCTGGGCCGCGCCGGTTCGCTCACCGGCGAACCGTGGTCGCCCGCGCCGGAGTCGTCCCGGCTGCGGGGCGGCGCGCGGGACCTGCCCGTGGCGTACCCCCTGGAAGTGAACGCCGACGTCCGCGACGGTGACCTGGTCGCCGTGCTGACCTGGCCGGAAGGGGTGTTCACCGAGGCCGCGGTCGCCGACCTGGCCGGGCGCTGGCGGGACGCCCTGCGGGAGCTGGCCGCTGTCGAGGGCGGCGGGCGCACCCCGTCGGATCTGCCGCTGGTCACCCTCACCCAGGCCGAGATCGACGAGATCGAGGCGGCCCACCCCGATCTGGCCGACGTGCATCCGCTGTCGCCGCTGCAGCAGGGCATGGTGTTCCACACCCTGCTCGACGACTCCGGCCCGGACGTCTACGTCACCGAGCTGACGATCGACCTGTCCGGCCCGCTGGACCCCGGCCGGCTGCGCGCCGCCCTCGACACGGTCCTGGCCCGCCACGACAACCTCCGGATCGCCGTGCACCGTACGGCGGCGGGCTCGGTCGTCGCGGTGGTGCCACGGACGGCCACCGTGCCGTGGTCGGACACCCCGCCGGCCCGCTTCGACCTGGGTGCCGCCCCGCTGATCCACGCCACCCTGAGGGACCGGCGGCTCACCGTCATGAGCCATCACCTGCTGCTGGACGGGTGGTCGACACCGCTGTTCATCGGTGAGCTGATGGCCGCCTACGCCGGTGGGGAGCTGCCGGCGCCCGTACCGTTCCGCCGCTACCTGTCGTGGCTGAACGGTCAGGACCCGCGGGAGTCGCGCCGGGCATGGCAGGTGGCGCTGGAGGGCGCCGAGCCGTGTCTGGTGGCGTCCGCCGGGCACCGGGAGCCGATCCGCCCGGCCGAGATCACCGTGCCGCTGGACGTGAGGCTCGACGACGCGGCCCGCGCTCTCGGCGTCACGATGAACACCGTCGTGCAGGGCGCCTGGGCGATGCTGTTGTCCGGGCTGACCGGCCGCGACGACGTCGTCTTCGGTGCCACCGTCTCCGGCCGCCCGCCGGAGGTGGACGGCGTCGAGCGGATGATCGGCCTGTTCATCAACACGGTTCCGGTCCGGGTGAAGTTGCACCCGGGGGAGACGCTGGCCGGGCTGCTCGCCCGCGTCCAGGCCGAGCAGGCCGCCCTGACCGCCCACCACCATGTCGGGCTCACCGAGATCCAGCGCCTGGCCGGGGCGGGCGAGCTGTTCGACACGCTCGCCGTGTTCGAGAACTACCCGTTCGACCCGGACGAGGCGGCCCGCGACGCCGGCGGTCTGAGCATCGCCGGGGTGGGCGGCAGCGACGCCACCCACTACCCGCTGAGCCTGTCGGTGATCCCCGCCGAGACCCTGGAACTGCACCTGGAGTACCGGCCGGACTGTTTCACCGCCGACCGGGTCACCGAGCTGGGCGACCGGCTGGCCGCGCTGCTGACCGCGTTCGCGACCGGTGCGGACCAGCTGGTGGGCCGGGTGCCGAACCCGGGCGCGGCGGCGTACGCGACCGGCCCCGAGGTCGGCGAGAAGCCGCTGCTCCCGGCCGTCTTCGCCACCACGGCGGCGGCCACCCCGGAAGCGACGGCCGTGGTCGCGGGCGCGGCCCGTCTGACGTTCGCGCAGCTCGACGCCGTGTCGAACCGGCTCGCGAGGTGGCTGATCAGCCGGGGCGCGAAGGCGGAGACGTACGTCGGACTGCGCCTGCCCCGCGACGAGTCCTACCTGGTCGCCCTGCTGGCGGTGCTCAAGTCGGGGGCGGCCGCCCTGCCGATCGACACCGGCTACCCGGCCGACCGGGTGGCGCTCATGCTGGCCGACTCCGATCCGGTCGTCGTGCTGGACGAGCTGCCCGCCCTGGACGGCTTCGACGACGGCCCGCTGACGACCCGGATCGACCCGCGCCAGACCGCGTACGCCATCTTCACCTCCGGCTCCACCGGCCGCCCGAAGGGAGTGGCCGTCCCGCACGCCGCGATCGCGAACCTGCTGGCCTCGCACCGCGCCACGGTCTTCACCGCCGAGCGGCTGGCGGTCGCGCACACCACGTCGTTCTCGTTCGACGCGGCCTGGGATCCGATCCTGTGGCTGTTCTCCGGCCACGAGCTGCACGTGCTCGCCGAGGACGTCTACCGCGACCCCGGGTTGATGGCAGCCTACGTGGACACCCACCGGATCGGCTACCTGGACTTCACCCCCGCCCACCTGAGCCAGCTGCTCGGCGCCGGCCTGCTGGCCGCCGACCGGCACCGGCCGAGCGTGGTGTCGGTCGGCGGCGAGGCGGTCCCGGACACCCTGTGGCGGCAGCTGACCGCGATCGACGGGCTGACCGTCAACAACCTGTACGGCCCGACCGAGTACACCGTCGACGCCTGGCACTGGCAGTCCACCGGCCTGTCGCAGCCGGTCGGCGGCACCCGCGCGTACCTCCTGGACGGGGCCCTGCGCCCGGTCCCGGCGGGCGTGCCGGGCGAGCTGTACCTGGCCGGCGCGGGCCTGGCCCGCGGCTACCTGAACGCGGCCCGCACGGCGGAGCGGTTCGTCGCCGACCCGTGGCAGGCGGGCGAACGGATGTACCGCACCGGCGACCTGGCCGTGTGGGAGCCGGAGGGCGGCCTGCGGCTCCTGGGCCGGACCGACGACCAGGTGAAGATCCGCGGCTACCGGATCGAGCTGGGCGAGGTGGAGGCCGCTCTGGCCGCGCTGCCCGGCGTCGGCCAGGCGGTCGTGGTGGTGCGCACCGAGGGCGCCCGCCGCCTGATCGGCTACGTGACCGGCGAGGTGATCGGCGCGGAGCTGCGCGAGCGGCTGGCCGCGACACTGCCGGACTACATGGTTCCGGCCGTCGTCGTCCGGCTCGGCGCGCTGCCGCTGACGGTCAGCGGCAAGGTGGACCGGGCCGCGCTGCCCGCCCCCGACGTCACCGCCACCACCGGCCGCGGGCCCGCGACGGAGGCGGAGCGGATCCTGTGCGACCTGTTCGCGCAGCTCCTCGGCCTGGAGACGGTCGGTGCCGACGACGCGTTCTTCGACCTGGGCGGCGACAGCATCTCGTCGATCCAGCTGGTCAGCCGGGCCCGCACGGCCGGGCTGGCGATCACGCCGCGGCAGGTGTTCGACCACCGCACCCCGGCCGGGCTGGCCGCGGTGGCGGGCGCGGTCCGCGACGACGCCGAGCCGCGCGCCGAGGCGTTCGGTGCGGTGCCGTTCACGCCGATCATGCACTGGCTGCACGAGCTGGGCTCGGGCACGCGCGGTTTCAGCCAGGCCGTGATGATCTCCGTTTCGGAGCGGGACCTCGCATCCGCGCTCCAGAAGGTGATCGACACCCACGACCTGCTGCGCGCCCGCACCGACGGCACCCGCCTGATCGTCCCGCCGCCGGGCGCCACGAAGGCCGGGGACGTGCTCCGCGAAGCGAGCGGCGACTGGGCCGCCGACGCCCGCCGCGCCCAGGCCGAACTGGACCCGGACGCCGGGATCATGCTGCGGGCCGTGCACGGCGACGGCCGCCTGCTGCTCGTCGCGCACCACCTGGTCGTGGACGCGGTGTCGTGGCGGATCCTTCTGCCCGACCTGGAGGCCGCCCTGGCCGGGAAGCGTCTGGAGCCCGCGCCGACGTCGTTCCGCCGCTGGTCGCGCCGTCTCACCGAGGAGGCCGCGAGCCGGCGCGGGGAGATCAGCACGTGGCGGCGCATTCTCGCCGGTGACAACACACCCTTGGGCGTACGGCCACTCGGGCCCCAGGACACCACGGCGACCATGCGTCACCTGCGCCGGACGCTGACCGGGGCGGCCCCGCTGCTCACCTCGATCCCGGCCGCCGTGCACGGCAGCGTCGACGACGTGCTGCTGACCGCCCTCGCCGAGGCGTTCGGCCGCCCGTCGATCCTGGTCGACCGGGAGACCCACGGCCGCGACGACCTGGGCCTCGACACCTCCCGTACGGTCGGCTGGTTCACCAGCGTCCACCCGGTCCGCATCTCCGCGGGCGGCTCGGTCAAGAAGGTGAAGGAGGAGCTGCGGGCCGTCCCCGGTACGGGCATCGGCTACGGCCTGCTCCGCTACCTCGACGGGGAACTGGCCGACGACGCGCAGCCGCAGATCGCCTTCAACTACCTGGGCCGGGCCGTGACCGCCGCCGTGGAACCCGCCGGCATCGGCGACGGTGGCGCCGACGCCGACATGCCGGCCACCCACGTCATCGAGATCAACGCGGAGGCGTCCCCGGACGGCACCGAACTGATCGCCGACTGGTCCTGGCCGGACGGCGTCCTCACCGAGGAGCAGGTCACCGCCTACGCCGACGCCTGGTTCGCCGCACTCCGTGGGCTGGGCGGTGAGCACGGCCACACCCCGTCGGACTTCCCGCTGGTCCGGACGAGCCAGGCCGAGATCGACCGGCTGGAGGCGGCCTACCCGGGGTTCGCCGACCTGCTGCCCGCCTCACCGCTGCAGGAGGGCCTCGCCTACCACGCCGAACTGGGCGCCGACGTCTACACCGTGCAGCTCGCCTTCGACCTGGAGGGCGACGTCGACGCCGCGCGGCTGCGGACGGCCGCCCGCGACCTGCTGCGCGCGTACCCCAACCTGGCCGCCGGTTTCGTCCAGGGCGAGCACGGGCTGCTCGCCGTGATCCCGGCCGGCCCGGAGCCCGCGTGGCGGGAACTGGACGCGGCCACCGACGCCGACTGCGAACGGGCGGCCGAACAGGACCGGGCGCCGTTCGACCTGGCCGCGCCGCCGCTGTTCCGGTTCACCCTGCTGCGGCGGGGCCCGGGACGCAGCCGGCTGCTGATCTCCAACCATCACATCCTGCTCGACGGCTGGTCCACGCCACTGCTGGTCGGCGACCTGTTCGCCCGGTACGCCGGACAGCGCCCGGCCGCTGTCACCCCGTACCGGGAGTATCTGAACTGGCTGGGTGGGCAGGACCCGGCGGCGGCGCACGCGGCCTGGGCCGGTGCTCTGGAGGGGCTGAGCCGGCCGACCCGGGTGGCGCCGGACATTCCCGCGGCGCTGACCGTGCAGGAGCAGCACGAGGTGACGCTGCCGCGGGAGCTGACCGCGGCGCTGACCGGCTGGGCCCGGACCCGCGGGATCACCCTGAACACCGTGGTCCAGGGCGTGTGGGCGCTGCTGCTCGGACAGCTCACCGGCCAGGACGACGTGGTGTTCGGCACCACCGTGTCCGGCCGCCCGGCCGGCCTGCCCGGCGTCGAGGACATGATCGGCCTGTTCATCAACACCGTCCCGGTACGCGTCCGACTGAACCCGGCGCAGACGGTCGGCGACTACCTGGACACCGTGCAGCGGGAACAGTCCCGTCTGCTCGACCACCAGCACCTGGGCCTTGCGGAGATCCAGCGGATCGCCGGGCTGGGGGAGCTGTTCGACACCCTGGCCGTGTTCGAGAACTACCCGTTCGACGCCGAGAAGGCGCGGCAGACGTTCGCCGGGCTGCGGATCACCGGGGTCGTCGACGAGGACACCACCCACTATCCGCTGGCGCTGGCGGTGAACCCGGGCGACCGGCTCGTGCTGCAGCTGCGGTACCGGGCCGACGCGTTCACCGCCGCCGAGGTGGCGGTGCTGGGCGAGCGGCTGCGCGCCCTGTTCCGTGCGGTGCCGGACGCGACCGCCACCCCGGTCGGCCGGTTGCCGCTGCTCACCGCCGCGGAGGCCGCCGAACTGGCCGGGTTCACCGGCCGGGCCGGTGGCTACCCGCCACGGACCGTCGCCGAGCTGTTCGCCGCCCACCAGCGGCCGGACGAGATCGCCGTGGTGTGTGAGGACCGGCGGCTCACCTACGCCGAACTGGACGCCGCCTCCAACCGCCTGGCCCGGGCGCTGCGCCGGCACGGGGCCGGACCGGAGCGGACGGTGGCGCTGGCGCTGCCCCGGGACGTCGAGATGGCGGTCGCGGTGCTGGCCGTCGCCAAGGCGGGCGCGGCCTATCTGCCGATCGACCCGGCCTACCCGGCGGCCCGGATCGCGCACATGCTCGACGACGGCTGCCCGGTCGTCGGCCTCGCCACGGCGGCGACCGCGACGGCGCTGCCCGGCGTGCGGACGCTGCTGATCGAGGAGATCGACGAGATCGACGACAGCCCGCTCGACGTGCGCGTGGATCCGCGCAACCCGGCGTACGTGATCTACACGTCCGGGTCGACCGGCCTGCCGAAGGGTGTCGTCGTCACCCACGAGGGGGTGGCGGCGCTGCTCGCCACCGCACGCGAGTCGTTCGGCCTCGACGAGGACGCGAGGGTGCTGCAGTTCGCCTCGATCAGCTTCGACCTGGCGTTCTTCGAGCTGGCGATGGGCCTGCTCACCGGCGCCCGGTCGATCATCGTGCCGTCCGCGCGGCGGGTCGCCGACCGGACGCTGACCGGCTACATCGCGGCGAACGGGGCCACCCACATCGCGCTGCCGCCCGCGGTGCTCGGCGCGCTGCCGCCGGACGCCGAACTGCCCGAAGGCGCGGTGCTGCTGTGCGGCACCGAGGCGGTCACCCCGGAGCTGGCCCGGCGGTGGGGCGAGCGGATGCGGTTCATCGACGCGTACGGGCCGACCGAGGCGACGGTCAACTCCACCCTGTGGGAGTACCACCGCGGCTGGGACGGCACGCGGGTCCCGATCGGCCGCCCCGACCCGGGGACGACCGCGTACATCCTGGATGCGGCCCTGCGGCCGGTCCCGGTGGGTGTGAAGGGCGAGCTCTACCTGGGTGGCCCCGGCCTGGCCCGGGGGTACGCGGGACGCCCCGGCCTGACCGCGGAACGGTTCGTCGCGAACCCGTGGGAGCCGGGACAGCGCATGTACCGGACCGGTGACGTCGTCTCCTGGCGCGAGAACGGCGACATCGACTTCTTCGGCCGCTCCGACGACCAGATCCAGTTGCGCGGCTTCCGCGTCGAACTCGGCGAGATCGAGGCCGCCCTGACCGCGCAGCCCGAGGTACGCCAGGCCGCCGTGATCCTGCGGGCCGACCACGGCGTGAAACGGCTCGTCGGCTACGTGGTCCTCGACCGCCCGGCCGGGGACCTGCGGGAACGGCTCGCCGCCACGCTGCCGGAGCACATGGTTCCGGCGGCCGTGGTCGAGCTGGGGCAGCTGCCGCTCACCCCGAACGCGAAGCTGGACCGCAAGGCGCTGCCGGCGCCGGAGTTCAGCCCGGCGGCGAGCGGCCGCCCGCGCACCCCGGCCGAACGGCTCGTCTGCGGCGTGTTCGCCGAGGTGCTCGGCCTGGAGCAGGTGGGCGTGCACGACGGCTTCTTCGACCTGGGCGGGCACTCGCTGCTGGTGGTGCGGGTGCAGACGGCCCTGCAAGGCGCGGTCACCGTGCCGGACATCATCGCCAACCCGACGGCGGCCGCCCTGGCCCGGCTGATCGACTCCGGGGCCGAACCGGGGGCCGCGTTGCGCCCGCTGCTGCCGCTGCGTCCCACCGGCGAGGGGGAGCCGCTGTTCTGCGTGCACCCGGCCGCCGGGCTGGGCTGGTCGTTCGCCGGCCTGGCCCGGTACACGAAACGGCCCCTCTACGCCCTCCAATCCCGCAACCTAACCCAGCGTGTTGATTCGGGGTCGGATGCGCACCCGAATTCCACACGCTCTGAGGGCGGCGGGGCCTCGTGCGGGTGTGTGGGTTTGGGGTCGGATGCGCGCCCGAATTCCACACGCTCGGAGGGCGGCGGGGCCTCGTGCGGGTGTGTGGGTTTGGGGTCGGATGCGCGCCCGAATTCCACACGCTCGGAGGGCGGCGGGGCCTCGTGTGAGTGTGTGGAGTTGCGGTCCGATGCGCGCCCGAATTCCACACGCTTTGAGGCTGGCGCGGCGGCGGGCGAGTGTGTGGGTTTGGGGTCGGATAAGCGCCCGAACTCAACACGCGTGGTTGGCGCCGCGGAGATGGCGGCCGACTATCTCGCGCTGATCCGTGAGGTCCAGCCGGAGGGCCCGTACCACCTGGTCGGCTATTCGCTGGGCGGGACGGTGGCGCACCTGATGGCCACCGAACTGCGCCGGGCCGGAGAGGACGTGCGCCTCGCCCTGCTGGACGCGTACCCCGGAAACGGAGGGACGGGCCCGGCGGCCGGCGACGGCCTGGACTTCCTGCTCGCCCTGTCCGACCTGGACGCGCTGCCGGCGGACCGCGACGAGGCGTTCGCCGCGCTCGCCCGATCGGGGGTCCTGGCCGGGCTCGGCCGGCCCGCGCTGGAGGCGATCGAGGCCAACCTGGCCGCCGCCGGCGAGCAGGTCGACGGCGCCCGGCTGGGCTTCTTCGACGGCGAGCTGCTGCTGTTCACGGCGGCGAACGAGGAGGCCGACGAGGCGTTCCGGGCGGACGCCTGGCAGGCGCACGCCGCGACGGTACGGGTGGTGCCCGTGCCCTGCACCCACGACGAGATGACCGACCCGGCCGCGCTGACGCTGATCGGCCCGGAGCTGGCGAACACCTGGGAGAACCCCCGATGACCGAACACCTGCGGCTGTCCCCGGCCCAGTCCCCGCTCTGGTACGCCCAGCAGCTCGACCCGGCCAGCCCCGTCTACAACACCGCCGACTACGTGCGGATCGAGGGCCCGCTGGACGTGGCGAGGTTCGAGGCGGCGGTCCGCCAGGCGGTCGGCGAGGCGGAGTCGCTGCACACCCGGTACGGCTCGGACGAGTCCGGCCCGTGGCAGGTGATCGATCCGCGCCCGTTCCCGTTCCCGGTGCGTGAGTGCCCGGAGGACGAGGCGCTGGCGTGGATGCGGGCCGACGTCCGCACCCCGGTGGACCTGGCCGAGGGGCCGTTGTTCGCGCAGGCGCTGTTCCGGGTCGGCCCGCGGACGTGGCTGTGGCATCAGCGGATCCACCACATCGCGATCGACGGGTTCGCGTTCTCGATGCTGGCCCGCCGGGTCGCCGACCTGTACACGACGGGACAGGGGCGCCCGTTCCGCCCGTTCGCGACGGTCCTGGAGGTGGCGGACGCCTATTTCGCGTCGCCGAAGCATCAGGCCGACCGGGAGTTCTGGCGCACCTACCTGGACGGGATGCCGGAGCCGGCGGCGCTGGCCGCCCCCGCGCCGGTCGCCGATCACACGGTCCGGGCGGTCACCCGGATCGGCCCGGAGCGCGCCGCCGAGCTGAGGGTGGCCGGGTGGCCGGAGTCGTTCGCGGCGGCCACCGCCGCCTACCTGCACCGGATGACCGGAACGGCCGAGGCAGTGCTGGGCCTGCCGGTGATGGGCCGTCTCGGCACGCCGCTGCTGCGGGTGCCGGCGATCGTGATGAACATCGTCCCGTTGCGTGTCCCGGTCCGTCCCGGCCAGACGGTGCCGGAGCTGGCCCGGCAGATCGCCGCCGAGATCAGGCGGTCCCGGCCGCATCACCGGTACCGGCACGAGCAGATGCGCCGTGACCTGGGCCTGGTCGGCAGTGACCGGCGGCTGTTCGGGCCGGTGGTCAACGCGATGCCGTTCGACAACGACCTGCGGTTCGGGACGGCAGTCGGCACCGTGCACAACATCTCGGCCGGGCCGGTCGAGGATCTGGCGCTGGGCATCCGGGACTTCGGCGACGGCACCGGGATGAGCCTGGAGATCGACGGCAACCCGGCCCGGTACACGTCGTCCGAACTCGCCGATCACCTGGACCGGCTGCTGCGCCTGCTGGACGATCCGGGGACGCCGCTGGGCCGGTTGCGGCTGGGCCCGGCGGTCGCCCCGCGCCGTCCGGTGTGGCGGGACCGCGTGGTGACGCCGCTGCTCGACCGGATCGCCGAGCGGGTCGGGGCGGCCCCGGAGGCGGTGGCGGTCGAGCAGGGCGGGGTGCGGTACACGTACGCCGAGTTGTGGGCGAGATCGGGCGCCGTCGCCGCCGGCCTGGCCGTCGAGCCGGACGATGTGGTGGCGGTGCGCATGCGCCGTGAGCCGGACGCGATCGTGGCGATCCTGGGCGTGCTGCTGGCCGGTGCGGCGTACCTGCCGGTCGATCCGGACGGCCCGGCCGGCCGCAACCGGGACGTCCTGGAGGACGCGCGACCGGTCCTGATCATCGACGAGATCGCCGGCGGGAACACCACGGCCCGAAGGACCGTGCCGGAGGACGCGCTGGAGGACGCGCGGCCGGTCCTGATCATCGACGAGATCGCCGGCGGGAACACCACGGCCCGAAGGACCGTGCCGGAGGACGCGCTGGCCTACGTGATCTACACCTCCGGTTCGACCGGGCGGCCGAACGGGGTGGAGATCAGCCGGGGCGCGCTGGCGCATTTCGTGGCGGCCGCCACCCACCGGTACGGGTTCACCGAGCACGACCGGGTGCTGCAGTTCGCGGCCCTCCACTTCGACGCCAGTGTGGAGGAGATCTTCGGCACTCTCTCGACCGGTGGGACGCTGGTGCTCCGGGAGTCCGAGATGCACGCGTCGGCCGAGGCGTTCCTGCGCGCCTGCGACGAGTTGCGACTCACCGTGCTCGATCTGCCCACCGCGTTCTGGCACGAATTGGTACATGCGCTCACCACACAGGACATCACGGTCCCCGCGTCGGTACGCACAGTGATCATCGGTGGGGAGGCGGCGCTGCCGGACCGGGTCGCCGCATGGCAGCGGATCGCGCCGAATGTCCAGCTTTTCAACACGTACGGGCCGACCGAATCCACAGTGGTCGCCACCTCGGCACTAATGGACGTTAGGTAAGCCTTACCTCATGTGATAGAAACTCACCGCGGCTTAGCCGCCTGATTCCGACTGCTCCCAGGAGTTAACGATGTCCCGCTTCACCCAGCGCATGGGTGCGCTTCTGGCCGCGGCCACGGTGGCCTTCGCCCTCGGCGCCTGCTCCTCCGAGGACAAGCCTGCCGCGTCCGGCGAGAGCGCCGCCCCGGCCGCCACCACCCGCGAGATCACCGACGCCTCCGGCGCGAAGGTGACCGTCCCGTCGGCCCCGAAGAACATCGTGGCCCTCGCCGAGACCGACCTCGACGCGGCCCTCGCGCTCGGCGTCACCCCGATCGGCGCCAGCAAGTCCCGCCAGGGCGACTCGGTCGCCGGCTACCTCGCCCCGCAGCTGCCGAACGTCAAGCTGGTCGGCGAGATCGTCGAGCCGAACATCGAGGCCATCGCCACCCTCGACCCGAAGCCCGACCTGATCCTCTACGGGCACTTCCTCGACCCGGACCCGGCGCAGATCAAGGACCTCAACGCGATCGCCCCGACCGTCATCACCAGCATGGTCGACAGCACCTGGAAGGACAGCCTCAAGGGCGTCGCCAGCGCGCTCAATCTGGAGGCCAAGGCCACCGAGGTGCTCGCCGCCTACGACAAGAAGATCGCCGACACCAAGACCGCGATCGGCGCGAACGGCACCGCCGAGGTCAGCCTCGTCCGCTGGAACCCGCAGGGCCCGTCCTACCTGCAGAAGCAGCACTTCTCCAGCACCATCGTGGAGGAGCTCGGCCTCAAGCGCCCGGCCGCCCAGCTCACCGACGGCACCGGCCCGTCCGACCCGGTCAGCCTGGAGAAGCTCGACGTCCTCGACGCCGACTACATCTTCCTCGGCACCCTGAACAACGACGGCGCCGCCGCCCTCGAGCAGGCCAAGGCCAACGCCTCCTGGAACCAGCTCGGCGCGGTCAAGGCGAACAAGGTCGTCGCGGTCGACGGTGTGCCGTGGACCTCGCGCGGCGGACCGATCGCGGCCGGCATCGTCCTCGACGACATCGCGAAGACCCTCAAGGGCTGACGTGCCGACGCGGGATCATCGGGGTCCGTGGCGCTGGACCGACAGCCGGGGGATCACCCTGGAGCTGCCGTCGGCGCCGCGCCGGGTCGCCGTCGCCGATCTCCTGGCCACCTCCACGCTGGCCGCCGCCGGGATCAACCCGGTGGCGGCGGCGCTGGGGCCGGACCCGGAGCACGACGTCTGCTTCGCCGCCGCCGGATTCTCGGCCGACGGCGTGGCGCGGCTCGACACCCCCGATGATCCCGCGGTCCGTCCCGACGCTCTCGCCGAGAGCCGGCCCGACCTGATCGTCGACCGTCACCCCAACCGCTACCCCGGCTTCCCGGTCGTCACCCTGCCACTCAAGGCCCGCGGCCAGTCCCTCGACGACCTGCTCGCCGAGACCGCCCGGCTCGCCGTCGCCCTCGGCGCCGCGCCCCCGGCACCCGATTCCTACGAGGCCGCGAAACTCCGGGTCACCGCGGCCCTCTCCGGCCGCACGATTCTTTTCGGGTACGCGCGAGGCGCGCGACTGTCGATCCTGGACCCGACCCGCTACCCCTGGCTGGTGACGCTGCGCGAGCTGGGACTGCGGGTGATCGGCGACCACACCGCCGACGATGCCCCGCACGGCACCCCGGTACCGTGGGCGGCCGTGTCCGCCGACCTGATCCTGGTCGACGGGCCGACCCCGCCCGGCTTCGGCGCCCACCCGTGGGACGACGCCTGGCACGCCTTCTCCTACCCCAACTACGCCCGCCTGTTCACCGCCCTCACCACCCTGGACCGGACCGCCGCGTGACGAACACCCTGCCCCGCCGGATCGCGGGCCTGCTGCTCTGCCTCGCCCTGCTGGCGCTCGCCGTGCTGCTCAGCCTCGCCGTCGGCGCCCGTGCCATCCCGTTCACCGAGGTCGTGGACGCGCTGTGGCACTCCGACGGGTCACCCGAGGCGGTCATCGTCACCACCCAGCGGGTGCCGCGTACCGTCCTCGGGCTTCTGATCGGCATGGCCCTCGGCCTGGCCGGCACCGTGATGCAGGCGCTCACCCGCAACCCGCTCGCCGACCCCGGCCTGCTCGGCGTCAACTCCGGCGCCGCCGCCGCGGTGGTCTCGGCGATCAGCTTCTTCGGCATCACCACCGCCGCCGGGTACGTGTGGTTCGCGTTCGCCGGCGCGGCCGCCGCCACCGTCGTGGTCTACCTGCTCGGCGGCGGCGGCAAAGGCCCCGGCGGCCCGGTCCGGCTCGCCCTGGCCGGCACCTCGATCGGCGCGGTCCTGGTCGCCTACACCTACGGGGTGCAGATGCTCGACGCCAAGGCGCTCGACCAGTTCCGGTTCTGGATCGTCGGCGGCCTCTCCGGGCGCGACCAGTCGGTGCTGATGGACGTGCTGCCGTTCCTGATCGTCGGCATCGTCGTGGCGCTGCTGCTGAGCCGCCCGCTCAACGCGCTGTCGCTCGGCGAGGACACCGGCCGCGCCCTCGGCGTCAACCTGGCCGGCACCCGGCTCGCCTCGGCCGCCACCGTCACCCTGCTGTGCGGGGCGGCCACCGCGGCGGCCGGCCCGTTCGCCTTCATCGGCCTGGCCGTGCCGCACGCCGCCCGCGCCCTGATCGGCGCCGACCTGCGGTGGGTGCTGCCGTACGCCATGCTGCTCGCCCCGGTCCTGCTGCTGGGCGCGGACGTGGTCGGCCGGGTCGTGATCACCCCGAGTGAGCTGGAGGCCGGCATCGTCACCGCGCTGCTCGGCGCGCCCGTGCTCATCGCCCTGGTCCGCCGCCGCCAGGTGGTGCCGTTGTGAGGACACTGTCGCCGACCCGGTCCGTCAAGGACGTCCGCCTCGCCGCCGAACGCGTCTCGTTCCGCGTCGAACCTCGTACCCTCGTGGTCTGTCTGATCCTGATCCTGGTCACCGCCGGGCTGGTGCTGGTGTCGCTCAGCGTCGGCGACTATCCGGTGCCGTTCCCCGAGGTGATCGAGTCGTTGCGGGGGGAGGGCAGCCGCCTCGCCGACCTGTTCGTGGTGCAGCGCCGCCTGCCGCGTGCCCTGGTCGCCGTGGTCGCCGGCATCGCCTTCGGGATCAGCGGCGCGATCTTCCAGCGGCTCACCCACAACCCGCTGGGCAGCCCCGACGTCATCGGCTTCGGCTACGGCGCGTCGGTCGGCGCGATCCTGGTCATCCTCTTCTACGGCGGCGGCACGCTGGAGACCGCGACCGGCGCCTTCGTGGGCGGCCTGATCGCGGCGATCGCCGTCTACCTGCTCGCCTACCGCAGCGGCGTCAACGGGCTGCGGCTCGTGCTCGTCGGCATCGGCGTCAGCGCCATCCTCATCGCCATCATCAACTACCTGGTGAGCCGGGCCGACCTGCGCGACGCCCGGGCCGCCACCGTGTGGATCGTCGGCAGCCTCTTCGAGCGCCGCTGGGGTGACGTGCAGCTCGTCGGGTACGGCCTGCTGCTGCTCGTCCCGATCACCATGATCCTGTCCCGCTACCTGCCGATGCTGGAACTCGGCGACGACGCGGCCGCGGCCCTCGGCGTACCCCTGGAGCGGGCCCGTCTCGGCCTGGTGGTCGTCGCCGTGGGCCTCACCGCGATCGCCACCGCGTCCACCGGCCCGATCGGTTTCGTCGCCCTGGCCGCGCCCCAGCTGGCCCGGCGGCTCACCCGCTCACCCGGCGCCGGCCTCACCGCGGCCGGGCTGATGGGCGCGTTGCTGCTGGTCGCCAGCGATCTGATCGCCCGCCGCGCGGTCGCACCCAGCGAACTCCCGGTCGGCGTCGTCACCGCCGGCGTCGGCGGCATCTACCTCGGCTGGCTGCTGCTGGCGCATTCGCGCCGCACCCGCTGATCCGCGGGTCGGCACCCATGCCCTCAGGCCGCGATCTGAAGGCGCTCGGCCAAGCCGCGCAGCTCCCCGCCGCCGGCACGACGGTGCGAGCGGTCCAGCAGCGTACGGGTGGTCTCGCGGATCAGGGCCGAGGTGTGCACGTGCTGAGGCGCCAGCCGTTCGGCGGTGAGCAGGAAACGGACCGCCTCCCGGTCCCGGCCGCGCAACCGGGCCAGCGCCCGCGCGGTGTCGGCGTAGTAGAACACCTGCCGGAATCGCAGCGGCAGGGCGGCCGGATCGGTGGCCCGGGCGATCTCCGCGGCCCGGCCCGGGTCACCACCGTCCGCCTCGATGCCGATCTGCCAGAACGCCACATTGGCCGGGCCGAAGCACAGGTTCAGTGTGGCGGTCTCCCCGGTGCGGCCGGCCAGCGCGGCGGCCTCGGCGCAGAAGGCGCGGCTGTCGTCCGGGCGGCCGCAGCCCCGCTCGGCCACCGCGCAGACCAGCAGGAGCGAGCCGGTCATCTCGGGCACACCCGGTCGGCCGGCGTGCCCGCGCAGTTCGTCGACGGCCCGCCCGGCCAGGGTGAGGCCGCGCTGGAACGAGCCGCAGCCGGTGGCGGCGGTGGCGCGCGCGTAGGCGGCGTAACCGCGCAGCAGCGGGTCGCCGGTGCTGTCGGCCGCCTCCCAGCAGCGTTCGGCGCCCAGCCACGCCTCCGCCGGGCGGCCCAGGTTCCGCAGCACCGACGAGGCGATGAAGGTCGCCTCGCACAGCAGCCGCAGCGCGGCCGCCCGGTCCGGTCCGGTGGCCGAGGCGTGCAGGTCACGCAGCAGACCGGGAAGCAGCCGGGCGGCGCCCGCGTAGTCGCACGCCTGCCGCAGCGTGTCGATCAGGGCGACGGTACGGGCCGACTCGGCGACGGCGGCCGTGCTCGGGCCGGCCGGCGGCTCGGACAGGTCGGTGTCGACCAGAGCCTGCCGGACGGCGTGCACGTGGGCGTGCGCGGCCACCACGTCCCGGTCGGCGGCCGGCACCGGCGTCCCGGTCAGTTCGGCCGGCGCACAGTCCAGCGCTGTCGCGATGTCGGTCAGGGTGAACCGGTTGTCGGCGGCCTGCCGGCCCCGTTCGATCCGGCTCCAGGTGGCGTGCGAGATTCCGGCGCGGCTGGCGGCGTACCGGATGCTCCAGCCGCGAAGCTGGCGGCGCGTCCGGATGCGTGCCCCGATATCGGGGTCGGCGTTCGGTCGTGGTGTCATGCCGGGGACCGTATCCGGGGTTTCCGGCGGGATGGTACATGCCCGTACCGTCAGCGGGTGGCCTTCAGAGCCGCGCCGAGCCACCACTGCGGCGCCACGGGATGGGTGGGGGCCGCCGCGGCGAGCGGCCGGCCGATCGTCTCCATGCCGGTCCGCGCCGCCTCGTAGGCCCTGGCCAGTCCCGGATGGTGTCGCCACGTCGACGGCGGGAGCGGGGGACGGGGACGGGGAGGCTGCCCGGCCGCGCCGTGCGGCAGCGATGGAGGGAGAAGGCCGAGCGGCCGCGATCTTTTCAGCTGGAGCCGCGGACCGTCAGGGTGGTCGGCAGGCGGGCGGCGGGCGGCAGCGCCGGATCGAGCAGGCGGCGTACCGCGGTCGCGGCCTCCTCCTCGACCGGCATGTACACCGAGGACAGATCGGCCGCCTCGGCCAGCGCGCTGCCGTCGAAGCCGACGACCGCCACGTCGTTCGGCACTCGGCGGCCGCCCTCGCGCAGCGCCCGCAGCACGCCCATCGCGGTGACGTCGCACGCCGCGAAGACGGCGTCCAGGCCGGGCTCGGTCAGCAGCAGCCGCCGGGTGGCCGTGTAGGCGGTGGCCAGGGTGAAGTCGCCGTCGGCGGACGCCACCGTCCGGCCGGCGCCGGCCATCACCTCCAGGAAACCGGCCTTGCGCTCGTCGGCGCACGGCGTGGGCGGGCCGAACACCGCGCCGATCCGGGTGCGGCCGGTGGCGACCAGGTGGGCGGCCGCCTGACGGCCGCCGCTGTGGTTGTCCGGGGCCACGAACGCCACGCCGGGGGCGGACCGTCCCAGCGCCACGGTCCGGGAGCGGCGGGCCAGCGCGGCGCCGGCCGCGCCGGGCAGGTTGATCAGCAGGCGGCCGAACGGCGGGTCGTCCTCACCGGAGGGTGGTGCGGGCACCCGCCGGACCTCCAGGGAGAGACGCTCGTCACCGAGGCCGCGCATCGCGCCGGCCAGCACCCGTCCGTAGAACGGTTTGGCGCTCATCGCGGCCGGATCCGGGTCGACGATCAGCACCTCGATGCGCTCCCGGCGGCCGGCACCGGCCCGGCCGGTGGCCAGCGCGCGGGCCACGGCGTGCGGCTCGAAACCCAGCCGGGCCGCCACCGCGCGCACATGATCACGCATCGTGGACGACGTGCCGTACGCTCCGTTGATGGCGCGGGAGGCGGTGGCCTTCGACACGCCGGCGGCGCGTGCCACATCGGCCAGGGTCGGGTGCCGTTTCTCCATGTCCGTCACCCTAGTCGTTGATCTTGGTTTGACGCCGCCCCTAGGTTGTTCGCGTGAACATCAGGTATCTGTTGCACAACGCGTACGGGGTCGGCGGCACCATCCGCACGGTCTTCAATCAGGCCAACGCGTTGTGCGCCACCCACGACGTCGAGATCGCCAGTGTGTACCGCACCGCGGAGAACCCGGCATTCCGGCTGGATCCCCGCGTGCGGCTCGTGTCGCTGACCGACCTGCGCACCGACGGCACCCGGTGGAAGAGCACGTCCCGGCGGCTGCTGCGCCGGACCCGGGCCCTGCCCAACCCGCTGCCGCACGGCCGGGACTTCCGCTACCACGGCTGGGATCCGCTGGTCGACCTGCGGATCATCCGGTACATGCGCGCCCAGCGAAGCGGGATCCTGTTCAGCACCCGGCCGGCCCTCAACCTGCTGTCCGCCTGGTTCGCACCACGCCGGCTGATCAGGATCGGCCAGGACCAC
This sequence comes from Actinoplanes sp. NPDC049802, assembly GCF_040656595.1. Taxonomy (NCBI): domain Bacteria; kingdom Bacillati; phylum Actinomycetota; class Actinomycetes; order Micromonosporales; family Micromonosporaceae; genus Actinoplanes; species Actinoplanes sp. NPDC049802. The sequence goes on along the minus strand of NZ_JBFAMR010000001.1, from coordinate 185,709 downwards.
ATGAACTTCGGCAGCTACCGCAAGCGCCTCCAGGACCAGATCGTCCGCGCGTACCCCCGTCTCGACGCCGTCACCGTGCTCACCCGCGCCGACCTGGCCGCCTACCAGGACGTGCTCGGCGACAAGGTCCGGCTGGCCCGGATCCCGAACGGCATCCCGCCGCAGCCGGGCGGCCCGGACGACGAGCGGACCCACACCGTGGTGGCGGCCGGGCGCCTGGGCCGGCAGAAGGGCTTCGACATGCTGATCGACGCCTTCGCCGAGGTTCACGGGCGGCACCCGGACTGGCGGCTGGACGTCTTCGGTGAGGGCCGGTGGCGGCGCCGGCTGACCGCCCGGATCTCCGAACGCGGCCTCGGCGGCGTGGTCCGGCTGCGCGGCGTCACCCGTACCCTGGACGCCGAGTTCGCCAAGGCGTCCGTCTTCGTGCTCTCCTCCCGCAAGGAGGGCCTGCCGATGGTGCTGCTGGAGGCGATGAGCTCGGGACTGCCGGTGGTGTCGTTCGACTGCCCGACCGGCCCGGCCGACGTCGTGGAGAACGGCGTCAACGGCCTGCTCGTGCCGGCCGAGGACGTGCCGGGGCTGGCCGCCGGGCTGTCCCGGCTGATCTCCGGCGCCGACGAGCGGCGGGCCATGGGCGCCGCCGCCCGCGCGACCGCCGCCCACTACGAGATGCCGGTCGTGGTCAGCCAGTGGGAGGGCCTCTTCGCCGAGCTGGTCGCCGGGCGGTCGCTACGGATTCCGCGGCAGCGAGACCACGAAGGTGGCGCCGGTGCCCTCACCGCTGCGGACCGACACCTCTCCGCCGTGGTCGCGAACGATCTGCCGGACGATCGCCAGGCCGAGGCCGCTGCCCCCGGTGCCGCGCCCGCGCGCCGGGTCGGCCCGCCACAGCCGGTCGAAGACGAGCGGTAGGTGCTCGGGCGCGATGCCGACACCCGTGTCGGCGACCTCGAGTACCGCCCGGTCCCCGGCGGCGAAGGCGCGCAACGTGATCGACCCGCCGGGCCCGGTGGCGCGTAACGCGTTGCCGACCAGGTTGCCGACGACCTGACGGAGCCGGTCGGCGTCCACGTCGGCACGCACCGGACCGTCCGCCTCCACGACGAGCCGGACACCCGCGGCCTCGGCCGCGGGCCGGTGCGCGGTCCGCGCCGTCTCCATCAGCTCGGCCAGATCGACCGGCGCGCGGTGGTAGACCAGCGCCCCGGCCTCGGCCAGCGCCAGCTCCTGCAGATCGTCGACGATCCGCTGATTGAGGATCACCTCGTCGTGCAGCGACGCGAACACCTCCGGCGTCGGCTCGATCACCCCGTCCTGGACCGCCTCCAGGTAGCCGCGCAGATTCGCCAGCGGGGTACGCAACTCGTGCGCCACATCGGCGATGAGCCGCCGCTGGTCGGCCTCGGCGGCGCGCAGCGAATCGGCCATCTGGTTGAACGCCCGCGCCAGCTCGGCGAGTTCGTCGCGCCCGTCCACCGGCACCCGCCCGGCCCGGTCGCCGTCACCGAGCCGCCGGGCCGCCGTGGTCAGCGTGCCGATCGGGCGCAGCACGCGCCGGCTGATCAGCAGCGCGCCGGCGACCGCCAGCGCCACCGCCACCGCCGTGATCAACAGGACCGGGCCGGTGTCGAGCGCCCGAACCGGCTCGTTGGCGGCGCCGATGGTCAGCAGCAGCGCGGGCGGCGCCGCCTCGGACTCGGTGATCCGCCGCCGGAAGGCCTCCCGCAGGCAGCCGTCGTCCGCGCACTGCCCCACCTCGAGGAGGTCCATCTCCCGGGCCTGCTCCGGGAACGGGCCGGGCCGGCAGAAGTCGAGGGCGGCGGCATCGACACCGGAGAGACCATGACGGGGTACGCCGTCCGCGCCCACCGATCCGAGCGGCGCGTACCCGCCCCGGAACAGGCAGGCCGACCGCCACGTCTCCTCCCGGTACGCGCTGATCGCCGCGAGCGTGGCCAGCCGCAGGTCACCGCCGTCCGGCAGGACCAGGGCGGGCAGCGGGTCGACGATCACCGCCACCGGGCCGGGCGGACGGGCCGCGCGACCGTCCATGTGATCGGTGTCGGCCACCACGAGGCCGTACGGGTCGACCAGCCGGATCCGCTGCCCGGTCTGCGCCCGCAACCGTGCCAGGGTCTGATCCACGCCCTCCCAGGTGCCGTTGCGCAGCGCCTGGACACGCAACTCGTCGCGGATCGTCGCGGTCGTCTCCCGGGACGCGGACGCCGCCTCACCGACCTGGTCGCGGGCCTGCCACCAGGTCAGCGCGACGGTCAGCCCGGTGGCGCCCAGCACGACGACCGCGACGAGCAGGAAGACCCGGATCCGGAAGCTCACGGGCCGGCCGCCAGGCGGTAGCCGCGCCCGTACACGGTCTGCACGTACCGCGGATCGTCCGGGTCGTCGCCGAGTTTGCGCCGCAGGTTCCGTACGTGGGCGTCGACGGTCCGCTCCAGCACGTACCGGTCGAAACCGAACGCCTTCCGCAGGATCTCGCTCCGGGTGAACGCCCGTCCCGGCGCCCCGGCCAGCACCTCCAGGATCCCGAACTCCTTGGCGGTGAGCGCGACCGGCCGCCCGCCGACCCGCGCCTCGAACCGGCCGACGTCCACCTCGAGATCACCGGCCCGCAGCACCGGGTGGTCCCGGTCCCGCAGCGCCCCCGACCGGCGCAGCAGCGCCCGCACCCGGGCGGCCAGCTCCCGCGGACTGTACGGCTTCGTCAGGTAGTCGTCGGCTCCCGCGTCCAGGCCGCGCAGGATGTCGTCCTCGGCGGTCCGGGCCGTCAGCATGAGGATCGGGACGTCCGAGCCGGCCCGCAGCACCCGGCACACCGTGACCCCGTCGAGCGCCGGCATCATCACGTCCAGCACCACCAGGTCGGGTTGCCGCTCCCGGCAGGCGTCGAACACCGCGGGCCCGTCCCCGACCAGCGTGACCCGGTGCCCTTCGCGCCGCAGGTAGGCGGCGGCGAGCTCGGCCTGCTTCGGGTTGTCCTCAGCGATCAGGATCTGGGTTGCCACCCCACCGATCCAAACACCACCCCGCAACCATCGACGTCAAGCGATCGTCGAGCGCAGCGGCACGGAGCCGCCGGACAGCGTTCGGATCCGCCGGACCAGCGCGATGGTGAACGGCTGCTCGCTGAACCGCCCGTACCCGCCGCTGTGCCGGTGCGCCCGCACCTCGTAGAACAGGCAGCCCCGCAGCACGTCGACGTCGTCGCCCAGCTCACCGGTGCGCTGCCAGATCTCGTGCACCCGCTGCGTCAGATCGGCCAGGCTCTCCAGCCCCCGATGCAGGCGATAGCCGTCGTACGTGTGCGCGAACCGGACCACCGAGTTCTCCTCCGCGTCGTCCCCCGGCACCGTGACGAACTCGTCCATCTCATCCCCCAAACGGTCGCCACGATAGCGGTTGTGCGCCTCTGGTTCGATTGGCTCATGCCAGAGAGCGCATGGGTCAACTTCTACTGCGAGACCGACAAGAAGGTCCGAGTCGCCTCCTTCCGCCGCTCCGAAGAGGTGTGGCAACTGGTCGAGGTCGGGACCGACGTGATGCCGGAGGGCGGCGCGATCCCCGGGCGGATCGCGATGACCGGAGCCTTCGGCATCGCACCCGGCTACACCGGCTGCCCGGGCTGCCGGGTGGACAGCTACGCGGGCTGTGGCCGATGCGGCGAGCTGAACTGCTGGCGTGCCGGGTCGCCGCAGATGATCTGTGCCGGTTGCGGGGAGATCAACCCGATCACCCACTCGCTCTCGTCGGCCAGCGCCATGGACGTCGCCTGATCGCTCACAGCCCGGCCGCGGAGTCGTAACGGCCACGCAGGTCGGCCATCTCCTCGGTGGTCAGCGCCTCCTTCTCGGCGACGTCGGCGTAGGCGGGCGGGAACATCTGCCGCAGCCGGTCGACGTACTTGACCTCGGCGGTGGCCTCGACCACCTGGATACCGGGCGGGTCAGTGGCCATGTCCAGGATGACCGGGCCGGCCAGCTTGACCGCCACGTCCCAGGGGCGCCGCTCCTCGGCGACGCCGCACAGGTGGAAGCCGTAGACCGTCCGCACGTCGGCGAGCGCGGTGACGCCGGCCGGTTCGTAGCCGTAGACGCGGACGCCGCAGATCACCGCCGCGTCCCCGGTTCCGGCTCCGTGGCCGGCGTGCTGGTGCTGCGCCGGGTCGGCCTGTTCGAGGGCCGTACGCATCCGGGTCGTGATCTGGGCTCGCAGGTCTTCGGCGCCGGCGCCGGCGCGGGACAGCGCGACCGCACCGGCCGACGCCGTCAGCAGGGCCACCGCCGCCGATACGTAGCGGTATCTCATGTTCCACCTCGCCGGTAGTGCCCGGCCCGGGACAGAGCGTCCCGGGCCGGAGAGGGGCCGAGCCGGTCAGACGAAGTTCACGTCGCTGCACCACATGTAGGCCTGGTCGAGGTGCGAGGCCTGCCAGATGACGAAGAGGATGTGGTGCCCGGTGTAACCCGAGGTGGAGATGTTGAACGAGATGTTCTGTGCCGGCGCGTACCTGCCGGTCTGCGTGATGAAGTCGAGGTTGGCCCAGCCGAGGGTCTGGGTGGCCGGGTTGAAGCCCTGCTTGCTCACGTAGACGCGGAAGTAGTCGGCGCCGTGGCTCGCCTGGTCGTAGAGCTGGACGGTCATGTTGCGGCTGACGTTGGTGACCTTCCAGGCGCCCGCCCGGTTCAGGCTGTCGTTGCGGGCCAGGCCGTTGCTGCACAGCTGCCCGTCGGGGGTACGGGCCTGGAACTGGCCGCCGAGGCCGTCCCGCAGGGCGCTCATCCAGTTCCACATGGTGTCGGGGTTGGCCTGGAAGGCCTGGTAGCACATCGGGTCCTGGGTCTGCATGGCCGGGTTGGTGTGCTGGCTGCCCCAGGTCTTCCAACACTGATAGGCGCGGGACGCCGGGTTGATGATGGTGCCGTGCGCTTGCGCCGCGCCGGTCCACGGCAGTGTCGCGGCCAGCATGGCCAGGGCCACGACCAGCACCTGCACGGGACGGCGCCAGCCGGTCTGACGGGACTCGTGTCGGGGCACGATACGTCCTCCATTCTTCGGCTTTCGGGGGATTGGGAGCGCTCCCGGCAAGTATTACGCCAATGTGTCCTAGATATCAACCGAAGTCGATGACGCCCGAGTGCCGAATATGCGACGACCCCGGCCGATCACGGATCGGCCGGGGTCGTGCGGGGACGGATCAGCGCAGGTCGAAGCGGTCCAGCTCCATGACCTTGGTCCAGGCCGCGACGAAGTCCCTGACGAACTTCTCGCGGGCGTCGGCGCTGGCGTAGACCTCGGCGAGGGCACGCAGCTGCGAGTTGGAGCCGAAGATCAGGTCGACGGCGGTGGCGGTCCACCGCACCCGGCCGGTGGCGAGGTCCTGGATCTCGTAGACGTGCTCCTCCGCCTCCGACGCCTTCCACCGGGTGCCGGGGGAGAGCAGGTTGACGAAGAAGTCGGTGGTGAGCTTGCCGGGCTGGTCGGTGAGAACGCCGTGCCTGCCGCCGGCCAGCGCGCGCAGGCCGCCGACCAGGACGGTCATCTCCGGGGCGGTCAGATTCAGCATGTACGCCCGGTCGACGAGCAGCACCTCCGGCTGGGTCTTCTCGCCCGGCCGCAGGTAGTTGCGGAAGCCGTCGGCCCGCGGCTCCAGAACCTTGAACGACTCGATGTCGGTCTGCTCCTGGGTGGCGTCGGTGCGGCCCGGGCGGAACGGCACGGTCACCGGGAAGCCGGCGTCGGCCGCGGCCTTCTCGACGGCGGCCGAACCGGCCAGCACGATCAGGTCGGCCAGCGAGATCCGGGCGCCGCCGGACGCGTTGAACTCCTGCTGGATCTTCTCCAGGGCGTCGATCACCGGGATGACCGGCTGGTTGACCTCCCAGCCGCGCTGCGGCTCCAGGCGGATCCGGGCCCCGTTGGCGCCGCCGCGCTTGTCGGTGGAGCGGAACGTCGCGGCCGACGCCCACGCGGCGGACACGAGCTGGTCGACGGCGAGGCCGGAGTCGAGGATCCGCGCCTTCAGGGCGGCGATGTCGGACTCGCCGACCAGCGGGTGCTCGACGGCCGGCACCGGGTCCTGCCACAGCTGGGCCTCCGGCACCCACGGGCCGAGGAAGCGGTCCACCGGGCCCATGTCGCGGTGCAGCAGCTTGTACCAGGCCTTGGCGAACGCCAGCGCGAACTCGTCGGGGTTCGCCAGGAAGCGGCGGGAGATCTTCTCGTACACCGGGTCGACGCGCAGCGACAGGTCGGTCGTCAGCATGGTGGGCTTGTGCTTCTTCGCCGGGTCGTGGGCGTCCGGGATGATCGCCTCAGCGTCCTTGGCGACCCACTGCTTCGCGCCGCCGGGGCTGGTGGTGAGCTCCCACTCGTACCCGAAGAGGATCTCGAAGAAGCGGTTGCTCCACTGGGTCGGCTGGTCGGTCCAGGTGACCTCGAGGCCGCTGGTGATCGTGTCGGCGCCCTTGCCGGTGCCGTGCGTGCTCAGCCAGCCGAGGCCCTGGGCCTCCAGCGGTGCGCCCTCGGGCTCCGGGCCGACGTGATCGTCGGCGATCCCGGCGCCGTGGGTCTTGCCGAAGGTGTGACCGCCGGCGATCAGTGCGACGGTCTCCTCGTCGTTCATCGCCATCCGGGCGAACGTCTCCCGGATGAAGTGCGCCGCGGCGAGCGGGTCGGCGTTGCCGCGCGGGCCCTCCGGGTTGACGTAGATGAGGCCCATCTCGGTGGCGCCGACGCCCTCGGACATGGTCTTCTCGGACGCGTAGCGCGCGTCGCCCAGCCAGGTGTCCTCCGGGCCCCAGAAGATCTCCTCCGGCTCCCAGACGTCCTCGCGGCCGAAACCGAAGCCGAACGTCTTGAAGCCCATCGACTCCAGGGCCACGTTGCCGGCCAGCACCAGCAGGTCGGCCCAGGAGACCTTCTGCCCGTACTTGGCCTTGACCGGCCACAGCAGACGGCGGGCCTTGTCCAGGTTGGCGTTGTCGGGCCAGCTGTTGAGCGGGGCGAAACGCTGCCCGCCGTCGCCGGCGCCGCCACGGCCGTCGTGGATCCGGTAGGTGCCGGCGGCGTGCCAGCTGAGCCGGATCATCAGGCCGCCGTAGTGACCGAAGTCGGCCGGCCACCAGTCCTGCGAGGTGGTGAGAACGGTGACGATGTCGGCCTTGAGGGCCTCCACGTCCAGCTTCTCGAACTCCTTGGCGTAGTCGAAGTCCGGGGCGAGCGGGTTGCCCTTCGACGAGTGGGCGTGCAGCACCGACAGGTCGAGCTGGTTGGGCCACCAGTCGCGGTTGCCGCGCGGGCGGCCACCGGTCTTCGGGGTCGGCGTGTCGATCGCCGGGTTCTCGCTCTCGCTGCCGTGCGCGGTCACCGAGTCGTGCGCGACCGGGCAGCCGCTCTGCTTCGGGTCTTGGATGTCGCTCATCAGTTTCCTTCCGAACGTTTCGTCACGCAGTCGGGGCAGGCGCCCCAGTAGACGACCTCCGCCTCGTCGACCACGAACCCGTGATCGCCGGAGGCGGTGAGGCAAGGGGCGTGTCCGACCGCGCAGTCGACGTCGGCGATCGCGCCGCACCAGCGGCACACGACGTGATGGTGGTTGTCCCGGACCCGCGTCTCGTACCGGGCGGTCGCGCCGGCGGGCTGGATGCGCCGGATCAGGCCGGCATCGGTCAGCGCACGCAGCACGTCGTAGACCGCCTGGTGGGAGACGGACGGGAGTTCCGAGCGCACCAGCGCGATCACCGTGTCGGTGTCCACGTGCGGGTGGTCACGCAGCGTGGCGAGCACGGCCAGCCGGGGCCGGGTCACACGCAGCGAGACGGCCCGCAGTTGCGCCTCGAGGTCGGACGTCATGCCCCGACCTTAACGCGCTTTTCTGGAATAGTTCCAGTTTTGGTGCGATCAGGCGGTGGGCTTCACGACGGTGAGCAGCACGACACTGTCCTGGATCGCCTCCAGGCTGTGCCGGGTGCCCGGGACGATCAGCAGCTCTCCGGTGGAGGCGTCGGCGCTGTCGTCGGCGGCGACCAGCCGGACCCGGCCCCGCAGCACCTGCAGGGTCGCCTCCCCGGGACTCTCGTGATCGTCGAGGCGCTGCCCGCCGGCCAGGGCGATCAGCGTCTGCCGCAGCGCGCGGCCACTCCCGCCGTGCACGGTGTGGGCGCTGCGCCCGGCCGGGGCGACCCGGGCGGCGGCGAGCTGCTGCTCGGCCAGGTCGGTGAGGGAGGTGCTCAGCATGGGTGTGCTCCGATCAGCGGCGTGTCGAGGGGGCCTTGGGCGGGCCCTCCCAGCCGGGGCGGGAGGCGCGCAGTCCGCCGCTCGGGTCACGGTACCGGTAGACCACGTACGGGCGGGTGAGGTAGCCGAGCGGCGCGCTGAACGCGTGCACCAGCCGGGTGAACGGCCAGCAGGCGAACAGCACGAACGCCGCGATGACGTGGATCTTGAAGGTGGCCGGCACGGCGGTCATCAGGGCGGCGTCGGGTTGCAGGACGAACAGCGAGCGCAGCCACGGCGACACCGTCTCCCGGTAGTCGTAACCACCGCCGGCGATGTTCGCCTTCACGGTCGCCCACAGACCGAGCACGATCACGGCCGCGAGGACCACGTACATCGCCTTGTCGTTCTTGGTGGTGGCGGCGAAGACCGGGCCGGTGAGCCGCCGCCGGGCGATCAGCAGGGCCATCCCGATCAGGGTGCAGAGCCCGGCCACGGTGCCGACGAACACGGCCATCAGGTGGTACGCGTGTTCGGTGATGCCCACGGCCTCGGTCCACCACTTCGGGACGAGCAGGCCGCCGACGTGCCCGATCAGCACGAACAGCACCCCGAAGTGGAACATCGGGCTGGCCCAGCGCAGCAGGGCGGTCTCGTACAGCTGGGAGGACCGGGTGGTCCAGCCGAACTTGTCGTACCGGTGACGCCAGACGGTTCCGCCGATCAGGACCGCGAGCGACAGGTACGGGAAGATCACCCACAGGAAGGTGCTCAACGGAAGCTCCCGAACGGTTGCAGGCCCACCTGCTCGGCCGGAGGGCCGGTACGGGCCAGGATGGTGACGGCGTCGAGGTCGCCGGGCGCCGGGGCCGGCAGCAGGGCGCGGACCGCCTCGACGGCGTGCCGGTAGACGGACTGTTCCAGGGACCGTGCCAGCAGGTCGAGGCCGATCCGGTTCTCCCGCAGCAGCCGCCAGCCGGTGTCGTCGGCGGCGGCCAGGTCGAGCACCGCGGGCAGGTAGTCGGGCAGTTCACCGTCGACCACCTCGTACCCCGAGGCCTTGAACGCGGCGGCGAAGCCGGCCAGCGCCTCACCGCGTTTGCGGGTGTCACCACAGGTGTAGTAGGTCAGGTGCAGGCTGGACCGGCGGCGGAAGTCGAACCGGTCGACGTACTCGGCGCGCAGCCGGCCCGGCTCGGCTCCGGCCCGGTGGGCGGCCACCCGGCCGAGCCCCTCGGCGATCCCGGCGGGCAGCTCCGGCAGCGCGTCCAGGATCAGCGGCACGGCGCCGAGCACGTGGTCGTCGGGGTACCGCAGCAGCAGCGACGCGGCGCGGGCGGTGACGGCGGGGCTCACGGTTCCTCCCGGTCGCCGCCCGAATGGCGTGGTGGGAACAGCCCCTCGGGCGTGCCCTTGCCGTCCCAGTTGAGCAGGTTGACCCGGCGCGGCTCGTCGCCGGGGTCGGTGAACGTCTCCGAGGTCTGCCGTTCCCGCAGCATGTGGAACGTCTCCACCTGCACCGGGACCGCGGTTCCGGACGCCTCACCGAACGGGCCGGTCTGGTACATGCCGGGGCCGCCCTCGTAGTCCAGCGAGCACTCGGTGCCGACGGCCTCCAGGCGGTGGGCGTCCTCGGCGTGCGCGGACGGGATGACGTACCGCTGCTCGTACTTGGCGATCGCGAGCAGCCGGTACATCTCGTCCATCTCCTCGGGCGTCATCCCGACGGCGGCCGGGATCGAGCCGTCCGGCTTCTCGCCGAGGTTGACCCGCCGCTGGTAGGAGCGCATCGCGGCGAGCCGGTTCAGGGCGGCCCGCACCGGTGCCGGGTCACCCGCGGTGAACAGCCCGGCGAGGTACTCGACCGGGATGCGCAGCGCGTCGACGGCGCCGAACAGGTTGTGCGGGTCCTCGCCGTCATGGCCGGTGTCACGCAGCACGTCGACGACCGGCGACAGCGGCGGGATGTACCAGACCATCGGCATGGTGCGGTACTCCGGGTGCAGGGGCAGCGCCACCTCGTACTTCATGATCAGGTCCCAGATCGGGGACCGGCGGGCCGCGTCGAGCCAGTCCTCCGGGATGCCGGCGGCCAGCGCGGCCGACGCCACCGCCGGGTCGCGCGGGTCGAGGAAGACCGACCGCTGCGCGTCGTACAGGTCGTGCTCGTTCTCGACGGCGGCGGCCTTGGCGACGGCGTCCGCGTCGTACAGCATCAGGCCGATGTAGCGCAGGCGGCCGACGCAGGTCTCCGAGCAGATGGTGGGCTGGCCGATCTCGATGCGCGGAAAGCAGAACGTGCACTTCTCGGCCTTGCCGGTGCGGTGGTTGAAATACACCTTCTTGTACGGGCACCCGGTCACGCACATCCGCCACCCACGGCACCGGTCCTGGTCGACCAGCACGATCCCGTCCTCGGCCCGCTTGTAGATCGCCCCGGACGGGCACGACGCCGCACACGACGGGTTGAGGCAGTGCTCGCAGATGCGCGGCAGGAAGAACAGGAACGCCTTCTCGTAGTCCTGGCGCACCCGGGTCGACACCTGCTGCAGGATCGGGTCGCCGGCCAGCACCTCGTTGCCGCCGCCGAGCGAGTCGTCCCAGTTCGCCGACCAGGTGACCTTGGTGTCCTCGCCGGTGAGCAGCGACTTGGGCCGGGCCACCGGGAAGTCCTCGCCGGCCGGGGCGGTCAGCAGGTGCTCGTAGTCGTAGGTCCACGGCTCGTAGTAGTCCTGCATCGACGGCAGTTTCGGATTGGCGAAGATGCTGAACAGCTTCCTGATCCGGCCGCCGGCGCGGGGCTTGAGCCGCCCGGTGCGGGTGCGCACCCAGCCGCCCTGCCAGCGTTCCTGGTCCTGGTACGTGCGCGGATAGCCCTGCCCGGGGCGGGACTCCACGTTGTTGAACCACACGTACTCGACGCCGGAGCGGTTGGTCCACGCCTGCTTGCAGGTGACCGAGCAGGTGTGGCAGCCGATGCACTTGTCCAGGTTCATGACCATCGCGGTCTGTGCCATCACGCGCATCTCAGTACTCCACGTCCTGCGAGCGGCGGCGGATGACGGTGACCTCGTCGCGCTGGTTGCCGGTCGGGCCGAGGTAGTTGAACGCGAACGACAACTGGGCGTACCCGCCGATGATGTGGGTGGGTTTGACCAGCAACCGGGTCAGCGAGTTGTGGATGCCGCCGCGCCGGCCGTTGATCTCCGCTTTCGGCACGTCGATCACCCGTTCCTGGGCGTGGTAGAAGTACACGGTCCCCGCGGGCATCTTGTGGCTGACCACCGCCCGGCAGACGACGACGCCGTTGCGGTTGACCGCCTCGATCCAGTCGTTGTCGCGGACCCCGATGCTCTCGGCGTCCGCCTCGCTCATCCACATGGTCGGCCCGCCCCGCGACAGCGTCAGCATGATCAGGTTGTCCTGGTACTCGGAGTGGATCGACCACTTCGAGTGCGGCGTCAGGTAGCGCAGGGTGATCTCCAGTTCGCCGTTGCGGCCGAGCCGCGGCTCACCGAAGAGCTTGTGCATGTCCAGCGGCGGCCGGAAGATCGGCAGCGCCTCGCCGGCCTCGTGCATCCAGTCGTGGTCGATGAAGAAGTGCTGCCGCCCGGTCAGCGTGTGCCACGGTTTGAGACGCTCGACGTTGATGGTGAACGGCGAGTAGCGGCGGCCGCCGGTCTCGCTGCCGGACCACTCCGGGCTGGTGATCACCGGTACCGGCCGGGACTGGCAGTCGGCGAACGTGATCTGCTTGCCCTCGTGCTCGGCGGCCAGGTCGGCCAGCTTCACGCCGGTGCGTTTCTCCACGTCGTGGAAACCCTCGGTGGCGACCCGGCCGTTGGTGGTGCCGGACAGCGCCAGGATCGCCTCGCAGGCGTGGACGTCCTTGGCCAGCGACGGGCGGCCGCCGAGGACCACCCCGTTCTTGCGGCGCAGGTACTCGATCTCCGGGTTGACGTCGACCGCCACGCCCTTGACGAGGGTCCCGAGCTTGTCCAGCAGTGGGCCGAGAGCGCCGAGCCGGTCGGCGACCGCTCCGTAGTCGCGTTCCACCACCACGATCTTCGGCATGGTCCGTCCGGGCACCGGCACCTCGCCGGTGGCCTTCCAGTCGACGACCCGCCCGTGCGGGGTCGCCATCGCGTCCGCTGTGTCGTGCAGCAGCGGCACGGCCACCAGATCCTTGCGTACCCCGAGATGGGTCTTCGCCTGTGCGGAGAAGTGCCGGGCGAGACCGTGGAAGATGTCGAAGTCGGTCCTCGTCTGCCACGGCGGGCTGATCGCCGGGGTGAACGCGTGGATGAACGGGTGCATGTCGGTGGTGTTCAGGTCGTGCTTCTCATACCAGGTGGCGGCCGGAAGCACGATGTCGGAGAGCAGCGTCGTCGACGTCATCCGGAAGTCGAGGCTGATCAGCATGTCGAGCTTGCCCTCGGGCGCCTGCTCGGTCCACCGCACGTCCTGCGGCCGGAGCTCGATGCCGGCGTCGGTGGCGCGCAGGTTGGAGCGGGCGCCGAGCAGGTGCTTGAGGAAGTACTCGTTGCCCTTCGCCGACGAGCCGAGGATGTTGGCCCGCCAGGCGGTGAACACCCGGGGCCAGTTCTTCGGATCGTCCGGGTCGGCGCAGGCGAACCCGAGCCGCCCGGAGTGCAGCTCGTTCGCCACGTGGGCGCCGGGGGAGCCGCCGGCCTCGTCGGCCAGGTCCAGGGGATTGCGGTCGAACGTCGGCATCGACGGCATCCAGCCGAGCCGCGCCGACTGGGCGAGCAGGTCCATGGTGTGCCGGCCCGCGAACAGCCCGGTGCCGGTCGGTGACGCCACCGTGTCCGCGGAGTACGTGTCGTAACGCCACTGGTCGGTGTGCGTGTACCAGTAGGCGGTGCCGATCATCTGCCGGGGCGGGCGTATCCAGTCCAGCGCGAAGGCGAGCTGCTGCCAGCCGGTGACCGGACGGCACTTCTCCTGGCCCACGTAATGCGCCCACCCGCCGCCGTTGATCCCCTGGCAGCCGGTCAGGGTGACCAGCGCGAGAATCCCCCGGTAGGTGGTGTCGCCGTGGAACCACTGGTTGACGCCCGCGCCGAGCAGGATCATCGACCGGCCGCCGGAACGCTCCGCGTTGTCGGCGAACTCGCGGGCCACCCGGGCCACCTGCGCCGCCGGGACACCGGTGATCGGCTCCTGCCAGGCCGGGGTGTACGGCTGGTCCGGGTCGTCGTAGCCGCTGGGCCACTGCCCGGGCAGGCCGGGACGTGACACCCCGTACTGGGCCAGCATCAGGTCGAACACGCTGGTCACCAGCTTGCCGTCGACGATGCGGGTGGGCACGCCCCGGCGTACCGTGCCCGGGGCGCCGGTGTCGAAGCGCGGCAGCAGGATCTCCACCGGCTCGCCGGCGCCCATGCAGGTCAGCGCCGGCTGGATGGCGCCGAGGTCGAGGTTCCACTGGCCGGGCTCGTCGCCGAAGCGGTGCCCGAGGCTGCCGCGCGGCGTCGCCGGGGCGTCGGTGACCGAGTCCCACACCATCGGCTTGAAGTCGTCGCCGCAGAACTTGTCCGGCTGGTAGGTGCCGTCCGGCCGCTGCTTCAGGGTGATCAGATAGGGCAGGTCGGTGTACTTGCGCACGTAGTCGATGAACCGTGGGGTGCGCCGGTCGATGAAGAACTCCTTGAGGATCACGTGGCCCATCGCCATGGCGAGAGCCCCGTCGGTGCCCGGCTGGGCCGGCATCCACTCGTCGGCGAACTTCACGTTGTCGGCGAAGTCCGGGCTCACCACGATCACCTTCTGGCCCCGGTAGCGTGCCTCGGCCATCCAGTGCGCGTCCGGCGTGCGGGTCACCGGGACGTTGGAACCCCACATGATCAGGTAGGAGGCGTCCCACCAGTCGCCGGACTCCGGCACGTCGGTCTGGTCACCGAAGACCTGCGGCGAGGCCACCGGCAGGTCGGCGTACCAGTCGTAGAACGACAGCATGGTGGCGCCGATCAGGCTCATGAACCGGGCGCCGACCGCGTGCGACACCATCGACATCGCCGGGATCGGGGAGAACCCGGCGATCCGGTCCGGCCCGTACTCCTTGATCGCGTGCACGTGGGCGGCGGCGGCCATCTCCAGGGCCTCGTCCCAGGTCACCCGGACCAGGCCGCCCTGACCGCGGGCCTGCTGGTAGCTCCGCCGCTTCACCGGATCGTTCTGGATCTCGGCCCACGCGGCCACCGGGTCACCCAGGCGCTTGCGCGCCTCCCGGAACATCTCGATCAGAACCCCCCGGGCGTACGGGTAACGCACCCGAGTGGGGGAGTAGGTGTACCAGGAGAACGCCGCCCCGCGCGGACAGCCCCGGGGTTCGTACTCCGGCCGGTCCGGCCCGGCGGTCGGATAGTCGGTCTGCTGCTGCTCCCAGGTGATGATGCCGTCGCGGACGTACACCTTCCACGAGCAGGAGCCGGTGCAGTTGACCCCGTGGGTGGAGCGCACCACCTTGTCGTACGACCAGCGGTCGCGGTAGAAGGAGTCCGCGTCCCGCCCGCCGATCTGGTAGAGGGAGCGCCCGTCCGGCGACACCTCGGCACGTCTGACCAGGCCGCCGACACGCATCAGCGCCTGACCGGATCCGTCCGCCATGAACCGAACCTCCCGGTTGAGTGACCTCGGCCCCACATTTCTCCCCGTGCGACGGGTGTGCAACCCGAATGACGGAACCCGGGATTGCCACCCCGATTTGCCGTAGCTTCGTTTGCGCTGCTCGTAGTGGGGAATGGCGGCACATTCACGACGTCCACGGAGAGAGCGATGAGCACCTCACCGACCGCGGGACCGGCCGCCACACCGGGCCGCGCCTATCTGATGCTGGGCCTGGCCACGTTGGGGTTCGCCCTCAACTTCTGGGCCTGGGCGCTGCTCAGCCCGCTCGCCAGCAGATTCCAGGCCGAGCTCGGGCTCACCTCGTCCCAACAGGCGCTGCTGGTCGCCGTGCCGGTGGTGGTCGGGTCGCTCGGGCGGATCCCGGTCGGCGCGCTGGCCGACCGCTTCGGCGGCCGGGTGATGTTTCCACTCGTCTCGCTGGCCAGCGTCGTCCCGGTGCTCTACCTGGGCCTGCTCGGCCACGACGCGCTGGCGTCCCTGCTGATCGGCGGCTTCTTCCTGGGCGTCAGCGGCACCGCCTTCGCGGTCGGGGTGCCGTTCGTCAACGCCTGGTTCCCGCCGGAGCGGCGCGGCCTCGCCGTCGGCATCTTCGGCGTCGGCATGGGCGGCACCGCCATCAGCGCCCTGACGACCGTACGGCTGGTCGACGCCAGCGGCACGTCCACCCCGTTCCTGGTCACGGCGGGGGCGCTCGTCGCGTACGCCGTCATCGCCTGGACCGTGCTGCGGGACGCGCCCGGCCGGCCGGTGCCCACCGCGCCGCTGGCGCAACGGCTCGCCGCCACGTTCCGGCTGCGGATCACCTGGCAGGCGGCGGCGCTGTACGCGCTGCTGTTCGGCGGCTACGTCGCGTTCTCGGTCTACCTGCCCGCCTACCTGAAGACCGCCTACGGGCTGACCCCGGTGGACGCGGCCAACCGGATGGCCGGATTCGTGCTCCTCGCGGTGATCATGCGGCCGATCGGCGGCTGGCTCGCCGACCGAATCCCGCCGTCGCGGGTGCTGGCGGTGGCGCTCGTCATCGTCATCGCCGGCGCGCTGCTCCAGTCGACCACCCCCGATCTCGTGCCGCTCGGCACGATCGCCTTCCTGTCCATGGCGGTCGCCCTCGGCGCGGGCAGCGGGGCGACGTTCACCCTGGTCGCGCAGCTGGCGCCGCCCACCCAGGTGGGCTCGGTCACCGGCGTCGTCGGCGCCGCCGGCGGGCTGGGCGGGTTCGTGCCGCCGCTGGTGATGGGGGCCATCTACGAGCGGCTCGACTCGTACGCCCTCGGCCTGATCCTGCTCGCCCTGGTGGCCGGCGCGGTGCTGCTGCTGAACCTGCTCTCGGTCGGCCGCGGCGGCTCCCGGCCGGAATCCGTGGCGCACGCGTGAGGGAGACGGTCCGGCACGCGTGAGGGAGACCGTCCGGGCGCGTCCCCATGGCTCCCGGCACGCGTGAGGAGACCGTCCGGGCGCGTGCGCACACGCCCGGACGGCCGTCATCAGGCCGGCTCGAAACCGGCGATGTGCAGCGAGAACGCCCGGATCGACCCGGTGTCCCTGCCGACCCGGTCGGCGACGTTCAGCGTCCACGTGCCGTCGACCGGCGACAGCCGCAGGGCGGACAGCGCGGTGTCCGGCCGCCACCTGCCGGTGAACGGCGCGTCGGCGGACAGCGCCGACGCGAACGGCGTGGCCGCGGCGTCGTCGAACACCACCTGGCACAGGTTGTCGCCGCTGCCCCCGGTACGCGAGAACAGCGTCGCCGACCTGCCGTCCGGTGCGGTGAGCGTGCCGATCAGGTCCCCGACGTACGTGTGGTCGACACCGACCGTGGTGGCCCCGGCCGCGGTCGTGCACTCCGAACCGTCGATCGACACGGTCAGCGCGGACGCGTACCCGACGCCGCTGACGTCGACGGTGGCGGTGGCCCCGGTCGGGTCGTTGTCCGGGATCGGCACCACCGCGCCGCTGTAGGCGAAGTCGCGTGCCGTCGCCGACGGCTGCCCCACCTGCACGGGCACCGTCCGGGTGGTCGGCGACAGTTCCCCGGCGAACGTGACCCGGGCCTGCAACGTCAGCGGCCGGCCCAGCGGGTGGCCGGCGGGCACCGTCACCGTGTAGTCGCGGGTCTTGGTGGCGCCGGCCGCGACGGTGCCGTACGAGCGGGACCGCGGCGCGACCGTCACCCCGGGGTCGGGGCTGGTCAGCACCACGCTGACCCCGGTGGCCGTGCCGTCGCCGGAGTTCACGGCGGGCACCGTCACGGTCGCCTTCTCGCCCGGCTCCAGGTAGGCGTCCCCGTCCCCGGTGGCCGGCGTGATCGTCGGCGTGCCGGCCCGGACCAGCGGCTGCGGGGTGGCTCCGGTGTTGCGCAGCAGCAGGTCGGCCCGGATGACGCCGCTGCCGGTGCGGTGGTCGTACCCGGCCGGCGTCAGGTCCAGGGCGGTCTCGGTGAGCGCGGCACGGATGTCGTCGCCGGTCATCCCCGGGTTGCCGGACAGCGCCAGCGCGGCGATCGCGGCGGCGTGCGGGGCGGCCGCCGACGTGCCGAAGAACGGGTTGAAGTCGGCCAGTGACGTGGCCACCCCGTCGGCCGCGGTGATCTGCGGTTTGGCCCGGACCACGCCGCCGGTCGAGGAGAGGTCGCCGGGCGTGTACGGCGTGCCGTCGGCGGCGTAGAACAGCCGGCGCGGCCCGTCCGAGGTGAACCGTTCCGGCCGCGACTGGCGGGTGTGCACGTTCGGGTACGGTCCGGCCGGGTTCGCCGGGTCGCCGTCCTCCAGGTCGAACGGCAGCGCGGCCGCCGCCGGGGTGGCCGCCACGGCGAACGCCTTCTCGGCGGCGCTGTGCCCGCGCAGCACTCCCGGCGTGGCGAAGCCCATCCGGCCGCGGAACACGGTGAGCTGCAGGTACCGGTCGGCGCCGGAGAACTTGACGGCCGCCAGCCGCAGGCCGGTGGCGGACGGCAGCCGCAGGATCTCCCACGGGTCGTCGTCGCCGTCCTGCACGCCCTGCGAGAACGACGTCACGTTGCCCGCCGAGTTGATCACGTAAAGGTCGTAGTCGTTGGCCGACGCGAGCAGCGGGTCCGCCCACCACAGGGTGGTGACCTGGCCGGCGCTGCCCGGCGACAGCGGGTTGAGGATCGACACGCCCTCGCCGGGGTCGAAGTCGTGCGCGTCCCCGGCGAACTTGCCGACGCCCAGCCCCGAGTCGGCGAAGTCGCCCTCCCAGTTGCCGGAGGTGCCGTCGAGGGTGTTGCCCTCGTTGCCGGCCGAGCTGAAGTAGAAGGCGCCGTCGGCCGTCACGTCGTCGACCGCCTGGGCCGGCAACCCGTCCTGGAACGGGCTCTCGTGGTAATACACGATGTCGTCGACGATGATGTCGCAGCCGCCGGTGAACCGCAGCTCGCGGATGTTGTCGGCGAAACTGGCCTCGCTGGTGAACGCGGTGGCGAAACCCAGCTCCGCGTTCGGCGCCAGATCGTGGATGATCTCCAGCATCGCGGTGCCCTCGTCGCCGTCGCCCTCCTGGCCGGGCAGCACGTCGACGTCGGCGGGCAGGTCGCCGGAGGCCTGTGAGTCGGCGAGCGAGTCCACACCGTCGGACAGGGCGCAGATCTTCACGCCCACACCGGTCACCTTGTGCCTGGTGCGGGCCGTGTCGGCGGCGTGGGTGCGGTCGCCTTCGGACACCACCGATCCGGCGGCGGCCGTGGTGAGTCTCGGCGAGGACTTGACCGCGGTCTCGATCCGCGCGGTCTTGGCCTGCTTGGACTCGGTGCGCGTCGCGGCCTTCGGGTCCCGCTGACGGCCGGTGATCGCGCCGTCCGCCAGCCGGACCGCGGTGACGTCCTTCCACGAGGCGATCTCCTCGATCGCCGTGAGCGGCGCCTCGATGAGCACCGTGCCGGTCTTCTCGGACGGGAACCGGATTCCGGCGCCGGCCTGGCGGAGCCGGCCGAGCAGGTCGTCACCGGCCTTCTCGGCGCGCACCTCGACCTCGACCGTCCCGGACGCGGTGACCTCGACACCGGTGGTGAGCGCCGGCAGTGCGCCCGTGGCCACCTTGCTGTCGCGTTTGCGCAGCTCGACGGCGAGCCGGCTGTCGAGTTTGCGTTCGTCGCCGGTCAGCGACCTCTTGAGTTCCTGCAGGGCGGCGATCTGGGCGTACGCGCGGTCCTCCGGTGACCCCGCCCGGGCCGCCGTGCCGGTGACGCCGACCACGGTGGCGCCGATCGCGAGAGCGGCGACGGTTCGTCGAAGCATGCAGTCCCCCCACTGACACTGACATCTATCGATTCGATGTTCGTGGATGTTATCGGGATCGGGATCGATGTACGAGCACCGCAACCGGTTCGCTCTCCCGCCGGTTCGAAGCCGCACCCACCGGATCGCACGGTTGTACGACCACGCACCCGGAAGTCAAGGAGCGCACGTCAGGTGAAGAAGAGACGGATCATCGCCGCGATGGCCACGGCACTCGCGGTCGCTGCCCCGATCGTCGGCACCCCCGGCACGGCCCACGCCAAGGTGCCGGGGATCGCACAGAACTACACCGCACTGATGTACCGCAGCCTCACCGCCGACGCGACGACGGCGAAACTCCGCAGCACCCTCGCCACCCAGAAAGCCACCCACCGGACCCGCGTCAGCGAGGTCACCGCCGCCACCGAGGCCGACGCCGCCGCCGGCCTGCACCTGGCCGGCGTCACCACCGCGCACGCCGCCGTCCACGAACGGCTCAAGACGGCCGAACGCGCGCTCACCGACGCCAAGAACACCCTGTCCCGGGTGTCGAAGCAGCGTCCCCGCAGCAAGAACGACGTCGCCAGGGCGGCGAAGGCGGTCACCACGGCCACCGCCACCCGCGACGCCCGCCGCAAGAAGCTGCACGAGGCCGCCGCCGTCCTGCGCGCCGCCCGCAAGCAGGTCACCGCCGCGGCCGCCACCCTGCGGCGGGCCGTCGCCGCGCGGGACACGGCCGCCGCCGCGATCCCGAAGACCGAGCAGCGCATCGCCGCGGTCGGCACCGCGGCCGGTCACGCCGCCCAGGCCACCGCCCTCAGCCGCGACGTGGTCACCGAGATCCGCCCCAGGTTCGCGCTCGCCGACACCACCACCGTCTACGGCATCACCGTGCACCGCAACGTCGCCTACGCCTTCAAACGGATGCTCGACGACGCCCGCGCCGACGGCATCGCCATGTCCGGCGGCGGCTTCCGCACCAAGGCCCGCCAGATCGAACTCCGCAAGATCAACGGCTGTCCGGACGTGTGGACCGCACCCGCCTCCTCCTGCCGCGTACCGACCGCCATCCCCGGCCGCTCCCTGCACGAGATCGGCCTGGCCGTCGACATCACCACCGGCGGCAGATCCCTGACCAGGAAGACCAAGGCCTTCAAGTGGCTCACCGCCAACGCGGCGAGATACGGCTACGTCAACCTGCCCTCCGAGGCCTGGCACTGGTCCATCACCGGCGGCTGAGAACCATCTTCTCGTACGCCCACCGGCGCGACCGATCATCCGGTCGCGCCGGTGCCGCGACCGCCGGGCCGAGCTGCCCACTCACCCGGGTGACCTACCGGCGAAGCACACTGCCCTCGGCGTTGCCGGCCAGGTGCAGCGCGCCGTCCGGCCCCGTGGCCAGACCCGCGAACGGGCGTGGCACCCCGGGCAGGTCGTGCACCATCAGGGCCGGCTGCGGATCGCGGGGCGGCACGACCGGCAGATCCTCGGCCAGCACCCGCGGCTCCGGGCCACCCAGTTCGAGCAGGCGGCGGCGGCCGGACTCCACGACGATCGGGCGCCCGTCGCGGACCACCAGACCCTGCGGGGCTCGCAGGCCCTCGGCCAGCGGCACCGGCTTGCCGTCGTCGAGGCGGTAGACGGCCCCGTGCCTCTCGTCGCTGACGAGGCAGCGGCCCGCCGCGTCGACCGCCACACCGGCCGGCCTGCCCAGCCCCTCGGCCAGCACCTCGACCGTGTCGCCGGCACCGATCGCCAGCACGCGGCCGGCGCCGGACTCCGCGATCACCACGGCGCCGTCCGGGCGTACCGCGATGCCGAGAGGGTGATCGAGGGTGACCTCGCGGGTGCGCACCGACCCGGACACCCGGTCGTACGTTCCGGTCTGGCCGTACTGCGACGTGAAGTGCAGCAGGTCGCCGGAGACGGCCAGGCAGTGCGCGAACGGCAGCAGCGCCCCGTCGATCCGGTAGTGGTCGGCGGTGTGCACGCCACCGTCGGCGTCCACGGCCACGTCCCAGGGGCCCGCGAACCCGTGCGCGACGATCTCCCGGGTGGTCCCGTCCGGCAGGACCTCGGTGATCCCGCCGGTGGCGAAACTGGACACGAACATCCGGTTGCCGGCCGAGAACGCCGCGTTGTCCAGGCCCGGCACCCCGGTGACGATCGTGGCCCGCCGGTCGCCGTCGATGCGCACGATCGTGCCGGCGTCGTCGACGAGCAGCACGTACAGCACGCCGGCGCGGTCGAAACGGACCGCCACCGTCTGCGGCACCTCGTCGGCGACCAGCTCCGGGACGCCGCCGTCCGGATCGACCCGGTGGACCGCGCCCGGGAACATGTGCGGGAAGTACAGGCGCCCGTCCGGGCCGGCCTGCATGGCGTTGCCGAGCACCAGATCCTCGGCCAGCACCCGCGGCTCACCGCCGGTGATCTCCAGCACCCGCCCGCCGAAGGCCATCTCGTTGACGAACAGCCGGTCGCCGAGGCAGCAGATGCCGTTCGGGTTGCGGATGCCCTCGGCCACCACAGACAGCTCGCCGGACGGGGTACGCCGCCACACCAGGCCGGGCGCCATGTCGACGACGTACATGTCGCCGTCGGCACCGAACGCCAGGTCGTCGGGGGACTGCAGCGGCCCGCCGGCGGGGACCAGAACCCGGACCTCGCCGGTGTCCACGTCCACCGTGCTGATCCGCCCGGCCAGGTACTCGGCCACGTACAGCAGGCCGTCCGGTCCGAAGGCGATGCCGTTCGATCCGCGCAGCGGCGACGGTCCACTCAGCCGTTCCACAGCACCTGCTCCCATCCGCCGCCGGCACGCCAGCCGCGCAGCGTCTCGTGGAAGACGACCGGCCCGGGCCCGAACGAGAAACTCACCGGCATCGGCTTGCCCTCGTTGTTGTAGTACCCGGGTGTGCACTCGGCCTGGAACTCGTAGCTGTGGTGCGCGTCGCGGTCGATGGTGGCGGCCCACTCGTCCTCGGCCTCCAGCGTCGGCTCGATACGGCGGGCGCCCCGCTCGCGTGCCTCGGCGACCACCGCGGCGATGTGGGTGGCCTGCTCCTGGAGGATGTGCACGAAGTTGACCGCGTTGGCGTTGTGGATCGGCCCGAGCTGGAACAGGTTCGGGAAACCGTGACTGTAGAAGCCGTGCAGCGTACGGAAACCGGTCGCCCAGTGCTCGAAGATGTCGCGCCCGCCGCGGCCGGTGACCCGCAGCGTCCCGGACAGCACACCGGAGATGCCGACCTCGAAGCCGGTGGCGAAGATGACGCAGTCCACCTCGTACGCCTGATTACCGACGACGATCGAGGTCTCGGTCATCGCGGTGACGCCACCGTGGTCGGCCGTGTCGACCAGCGTCACGTTCGGCCGGTTGAACGCCTGCAGGTAGTGGTCGCTGAACGTCGGCCGCTTGCACATGTACCGGTACCAGGGCTTCAGCAGCTCGGCGACGGCCGGGTCGGTGACCACCTCGTCCACCCGCGCGCGGATGCCGTCCATCGTGGCCGCGTCCGCCAGCTCCAGCTCCTCGTCGGTCAGCGCCGACCGGGTGCCGCTGAGGAACGTCCGCTGAAGCTTCGCGGTGGCGGTCCAGCGGTCGTCGATCAGGTCCACGTCGGCGTGCCCGCCGCTGACGATGGTGAGGAAGTTGTCCATCCGCTCCCGCTGCCAGCCCGGCCGGAGCGAGGCCGCCCACTGCGGGTCGGTGGGCCGGTTGTCGCGGACGTCCACCGTCGACGGGGTGCGCTGGAAGACGAACAGATGCCCGGCGTCGCTGGCCAGGTGCGGGATCACCTGGATACCGGTGGCGCCGGTGCCGATCACCGCGACCCGCTTGTCGGCCAGCTTCTCCAGGCCGCCGGTCTGGTCGCCGCCGGTGTAGCCGTAGTCCCACCGGCTGGTGTGGAAGGTGTGCCCGCGGAACGTCTCGATCCCCAGGATGCCCGGCAGCTTCGGCTGCGTCAGCAGACCCGAGGAGATGACCACGTAGCGGGACCGGAACTCGTCGCCCCGGTCGGTGGTGACGGTCCACTCGGTGGCGTCGTCGTCCCAGGCCAGCGAGGTGACCCTGGTGTGGAACAGGGTGTCCTGGTAGAGATCGAACCGTTTGCCGATCGCCACCGCGTGCTGCCGGATCTCCTCGCCGGGGGCGTACCGCCACTTCGGGACGTAGCCGACCTCCTCCAGCAGCGGCATGTAGACGGTCGCCTCGATGTCGCAGTGGATGCCGGGGTAGCGGTTCCAGTACCAGGTGCCGCCGAAGTCGCCCGCCTCGTCGATCATGCGGATGTCCCGCAACCCGGCCTGCCGCAGCCGCGCGCCGGTGAGCAGGCCGCCGAACCCGCCGCCGATCACGGTGGCCTCGACCCGGCCGGACACCGGGTCCCGCTCGATCCGCTCGGTGTACGGGTCCTTGGCGTAGTAGCCGAACTCGCCGGTCACCGGCCGGTACTGGCCGCCGCCCTCGGGCCGGATCCGGCGGTCACGTTCGGCGCGGTACTTCGCGCGCAGCATCTCGATGTCGCGGGTCGTGGACATCCGTCCCCTTCCGGCAGGCCCCCGTGGGCGTGCCTCGCCGAAGACAGCTAAACCGCGCGCGTACTTTGAAGCAAGTGACTGCCGAATGGCGAGCATCGATCGAACGAGCGCATTCCGGAGGAGAACCGTGACACCGATCGGCATCGTCCACAACGAGCGCACCACCCCCGAGGACGACTACTGGGGCAAGATCGACTCGGTGATCGAACTGGACCCCACGCAGGTCGACGCCGAGTCCACCCTCGGCCTGGAGGAGTTCTCCCACCTCGAGGTGATCTTCTCCTTCCACCTGTGCGACCCGGCGAAGACCACCCGCGGCGCCCGCCACCCGCGCGGTGACACCGCGTGGCCGAAGGTGGGTGTGCTCGCCCAGCGGGTCAAGGACCGCCCCAACCATCTCGGCGTCTCCCGCTGCGAGCTGCTCCGCGTGGACGGGCTGCGGCTGCACGTGCGCGGGCTCGACGCCATCGACGGCACCCCCGTGCTGGACGTCAAGGCGTACCTGAGCGCCATGGTCCCGCCCGCCGCGGCCGTCCGCGAACCCGGCTGGGTGCACGAGGTCATGAAGTCCTACTACCGGTAGAGGCGACCTGGGACCGGGTCGCCCGTCGTCCGCGCGGCCCGGTCAGCCGTTGGTCAGGTGCCGGGCCGCCCGCTCAGCCGGCGCCGTCAGGCCGACACCTCGTCCAGCGCCTCGATCTCGGCGGCGGACAGCTCCAGCGTCGCCGAGGCGATCAGCGCGGGAAGCTGCTCCGGGGTGCGGGCGCTGGCGATCGGGGCGGCGACGCCGGGCCGGGTGCGCAGCCAGGCCAGCGCGACCGTCGCCGGGGCGGCGCCGTGCGCCCCCGCGACCTCCTCCAGCACCTTGACGACGGCGAGTCCCGTGTCGTTCAGGTAGGCGGCGGCCGCACCGCCGCGGGCCGCGCCGGTCAGGTCGTCGCTGGACCGGTACTTGCCGGTGAGGAACCCGCTGGCCAGCCCGTAGTAGGGAACGACGGCCAGCTGCTCGGCGGCGACGACCGGGGCGATGTCGGTCTCGTAGCCGTCGCGCCGGACCAGGTTGTAGTGCGGCTGCACGGCCACCGGCAGGGTGAGCCCGTCACGGCGGGCGATGCCGAACCACTCCCGGATCCGGTCGCCGGTGTAGTTCGACAACCCGATCGCCCGCACCTTGCCGTCCCGGACCAGAGCGTCGAAGGCGGCGGCCGTCTCCTCGAGCGGTGTCGCCGGGTCGTCGAAGTGCGCCCAGTACAGGTCGATGTGGTCGGTCCGCAGCCGCTTCAGCGAGGCGTCCGCGGCGGCCCGCACGTTGGCGGCCGCCAGCCCCGGGAACCGCGGGTGCCGGCTCACCTTGGTGCCGATGACCACCCGGTCCCGGTAGCCGCGCGACGCCAGCCAGTCCCCGATGATCGTCTCCGACTCGCCACCGGAGTTGCCCGGCGCCCACGCCGAATAGCTGTCGGCGGTGTCGAGGAAGTCACCGCCGGCCTCCAGATAGGCGTCCAGCACCTGATGGGAGGAGGCGACGTCGCTGGTCCAGCCGAACGTGTTGCCACCCAGCGCAAGCGGAAAGACCTCGATCCCGGCACCCAAGCTGCTCATGAAGATCACCGTACTCCGCGGATGTGAACGCGCTGTCACCGTCCATTCGTGACACGAACCCGGCGGGCGGCCATCGGGCCGCGATCAGGGGTGGGTGGCCTCCTGGCGGATCCGGTCGAACTGGGCGCCCATCGCCTCGGCCAGCGCGTTGGCCCCGGACAGCGGCCGCACCATCACCATCAGCGAGTCGATGAGGCCGTCGGAGTCGTAGTGGAGGAAGTCACAGCCGGTGAGCGCCTTGCCGTTGACGGTGGTCTCGAAGACGAGGGCGTGGTCGGCCCCGTCGGCGATCTCCCGCACATACCGGAAGTCCTCGAACACCCGCATCACTGCACGGAGGATCGCCGCGGTGATCGCCTTGCCTTCGTGCGGCTTGAACGCGACCGGGCTGGTGAAGACGACGTTCTCCGCCAGTAGGGCCTCGATGGCGGCGCTGTCGCGGGCTTCGACGGCTTTGCGGAAGCTGTTCATCCGATCCTCCGTAGGTAGTCAATTTGTTGACTATAGGCGGCCGGGTTCGCCGAGGCCACCCACCAGGCGGGGCGGATTGAACCGGACGAACCGCCCGGTGCCGGTGAGGTCGGGCCAGCGCCCGTGATCGAGGCGATGCTCCAGCATGTGCAGTGCGGCGACGTCCTCGGCCGGCTGGAAGACGCAGTGGCCGGTGGCGTTCACGTACACGCTGCGGAGCATGCCGGGACGGTGCCGGGCGTGCTCGCCGTACCAGTCGACGTGCTCGACCGGGACCAGTTCGTCGACCAGGGTGTGCATGGTCAGGTGCGGCACCCGCAACGGCCCGGCGACCATCGACGAGCGGCGCAGGTCGGCGACCGCCCACGGGTCGGCGGTGACGTCGGCGGTGGCGGTGAGCCGGTCGAGGTCGGCGCGCAGGTCGAGGCCGGCCTCCCGGTAGAGGGCGCGCACCCCGGCCGCGTGCGCACTGCTCGCGAGCAGGGCCCGGTAGTCGACGCCCCGGTTGTAGGCGCTGTTCCCGCCGGCGGAGAGTTCGATCTGCTGGCGGCCGGTGACGTACCGGTTGAGGGCGCCGCCGGCGGTCATCGCCCGGAAGTGGTCGCCGGACAGGTTGAACAGGGCGGCGGCCAGCGCGATCCGGGCCCGGCCGTCCGGCGTGGCGTGCGCCTCGGTGGTGAGGGCGACGATGTCGGCGGCGGCCTGAGCCGCCTGCGCGGCGTCGCGGTAGCGGACCAGCGGGATGTCGCGGCCCGGGGCGAGCAGCTCGGTGAGCGCGTGCAGCCCGTCCAGCTGGTAGTTGTTGAGGTTGAGCCCGCCCGCCACGATGCCGCAGGTGGTGAGCACCCCGTCGATGCCGCCGCGCGGGTCGTGCGCCTGCCGTGCGCTGACCAGCCCGCCCATCGACCGTCCGATCGCGATGGTCCGCCGCGGTGGCGTGCCGAGCACCTCCTCGAAGGCGCGCAGGGCGGCGCGCTGGTCGGGAAGGGCGGTCTCCAGCGCCCACATGGTCGGGCCGGAGTAGGAGGAGCCGACCATCGCGTACCCCTCGGCGAGGAGCAGCTCCCGGGCCTGCTCGCTGGGGGCGTCCTGCGGGCGCAGCGGGCCGAAGCCGTGCGCGAAGAGCAGGACCGTGCCGTTCCAGCGCGCCGGGATGTGCCCGAGCCAGGTGGCGCCGCCCGTCAGCGTGCCGCGGTGCTCGCCGGCGGGTGGCGCGGCGGTGGCCGGGCTGCCGGGCGCTGCCGCGACGACCGCCAGGATCGTTGCCAAGACCAAACATCTCACGGTACGCATGAGGTCCTCCCCGAGGCTCGCGTGCCCGCCATCGTCCCGCCAGATATTTGAGAAAGTCAATGATTGAGGTCTTCAATGTCTGACCACAGGTTGCTCGGATCGGACCTGGCCGCCGACCCCGGCTTCCTGCTGGCCCGCGCCCGTGCGGTCACCAGCGGCGCCGCGAACGCCCGCCTGGCCCCGCTCGGCCTCAAGGTCCGCCAGCTGTCGGTGCTGTGGCTGGCCTGCCAGGATCCGGGACCGTCGCAGCGGGAGCTCAGCGAGTTCCTCGGCCTCGACCCCAGCCAGGTGGTGGCGCTCGTCGACGAGCTGCAGAGACGCGGCCTGGTGGAACGCCGCGCCGGCGAGCGCGACCGGCGCTCCCGGATCATCGTGGCCACCGCGGACGGCGTGCGGTTGCTGGACCGTGGGCTCGCCGCGGTGCGGGCGGCCGGTGACGCCAGTTTCGCCAACCTCACCGACCGGGAGCGCAAGACCCTCACCGAGTTGCTGACGAAGGTCGCCTTCGGCTGAGCGGCCGCCGCCGGGGCGCGGTCAGCCCAGTGGGGCGGTGGACTCGCGGGTGATCAGACGGCACGGCACGGTCTCGGTGCCGGAGCCGAGGGTGCCGCCGATCGCGGCGAACAGGCGCTGGGCGGCCAGCCGGCCGAGCTGCTCCAGGTTCATGTCGATGGTGGACAGCGGCGGGCGGGCGTTGGCCGCCAGGATGTTCCAGTTGTCGAAGCCGATCACCGCGACCTGTGACGGGACGTCGAGTTTCTCCTGGTGGAGGACATCGAGGACGCCGCGGGCGATCTCGTCGGAGCCGGCGAAGACGGCGTCGATCCCGGGGTCGCGCTGCAGCAGCATGCGGGTGGCGCCGCGACCCCAGGCCTCCGACCAGTTGCCGAACCACACCTGGTCTCCGGCGAGTTCGAGGCCCTCTTCGGCGAGGCGGGCCAGGGCGCCGGTGGCGCGGTCCTGCGCGGCGCCGTAGGTGGCGTCGCCGGTGACGTGGGCGATGCGGCGGCGGCCGTGCCGGATCAGGTGGTCGACGGCGAGGCGGCCGCCGCCGACGTTGTCGGTGACCAGGGACAGGTCGGCCGGGTCCTCGGACGGCGCGTACGCGTAGATCACCGGCACCGGCAGGTCGCGGCCCAGAGAGGGGCGGGCGTCGGGCCGGGCGCCGACCACGATGAGCCCGTCGACCCGGCGGGACAGCAGGGCCCGCAGGTGGTGTTTCTCGCGCACGTTGTCGCCGCGGGCGTCGCAGAGGAACACCGACGTCTGGTCGGAGCCGAAAGCGTCCTCGGCGCCCATCAGGATCGGGATCGAGAATCGTCCCTCCAGGTCGGAGGTGAGCAGCCCGACCGTTCCGCTGCGCTGGGTGATGAGGCCCTGCGCGAGCGTGTTGGGGGAGAAGTTGAGCTGCTCGGCGGCGTGCAGGACCCGCTCACGGGTGCTGGCGCGGACCTGGGGCTGACCGTTGAGGGCCTTCGAGGCGGTGGCGATGGAGACGCCGGCGAGCTTGGCGACCTCGCGCAGCGTGACGGGGCGGATGGTCAAGGGAGCGCCTCCTCGTCGGTGCGGATCATCGAGGGTCTTGACAACGGATTTTCCTCCGTATTACGTTCCGGAAAACGTTTTCGGTACGCCCAGGCTCGTACTTCTCCACTGCTCAACTCGTTCCGAGCGTACCCGGGAATATACCCGCACCGAAACTCACCGAAAACCGGAGGTGCTCCGTGCGTCGAATATTGAGCGCCGCCCTGGCGGGCCTGTTGCTCACCGGGATGGCCGCCTGTGGCGGGGACGACGACGGGGGCACCGCCGCCCCTGTCGCCGGCGCCGGCGTCGAGGGGGTCGACGACGGCTCCGAGCTCACCCTGTGGACCCGCGCCCCGCTGGAGTTGCAGGCCAAGGCCCTGGTGGAGGCGTACAACGCCGCGCACAAGAACCAGGTGAAGCTGACCATCGTCCCCAACGACGACTACGTGGCCAAAGTGGGCGCGGCGGCCGGCAGCGGCGATCTGCCGGACCTGTTCGCCGCCGACATCGTCTACGTGCCCAACTGGACCAAGTCGGGTCTGTTCCACGACCTGACCGAGAGCATCGGCCAGCTCTCCTACGCCGACAAGATCAACCAGGGGCACGTTCAGGCCGGCACCTTCGAAGGCAAGAAGTACGTGCTGCCCTTCGTCCTGGACCTGTCGGTCATGTTCTGGAACAAGAAGCTCTACAAGGAGGCGGGCCTCGACCCGGAGAAGGGCCCGACCACCGTCGACGAGTTCAAGCAGCAGGCGCTGGCCGTACAGAAGCTCGGCAGGAAGGACGTCCACGGCACCTACTTCGGCGGCAACTGCGGCGGCTGCAACGTCTTCACCTGGTTCCCGATGGTGTGGGCCAGCGGCGAGGAGGTGATGGACCCGGCCGGCACCGAGTCGCTGCTCGACGGGCCCGCCGCGCAGAAGGTCTACTCGACCTGGCGCGAGCTCCAGACGGCCGGCGCGATCGCCCCCGGCTCGAAGGACGAGACCGGCGCCACCTGGGTCGCCGCCTTCCAGGAGGGCAAGATCGGCGTGATGCCGTACCCGGCCACCCTGCTGCCGACCGCGTCCAAGACCGTCGACGTCGGCGTCACCGCCATCCCCGGCGTCACGGCCGGGCAGGGTTCCACGTTCGTCGGCGGTGACGGCATCGGCGTCTCCAAGGACTCCAAGAAGACCCAGCAGGCCTGGAACTTCCTGTCCTGGCTGACCTCCGAGGCCGCGCAGGTCGAAGTGCTCGCCAAGAACAACAGCAGCGTGGCCCGCACCGACCTCGTCGACAACCAGTACTCGGCCAAGGACCCGCGCGTGGTCACGATCAACAAGGCCGCGGCGTCGCCGCAGAGCAAGACCCCGGTCGCGGTCAACTTCCAGCAGGCGTTCAACGCGCCCGGCAGCCCATGGGCCACCCTCCTTCGCAATCAGGTGTACGGCGACGCGGCCGCCCTCGAGAAGGACAACGAAGCCCTGACCGCAGTCCTGGCCCAGTGACGAATGGCGGCGCCCGGGACACCCGCCGGGCGCCGCACCGAACGTGAGGACCGACCCACCGTGGCATCTCCCGTCACCACCCTGGAACAACAACGGAGCTCGCCCGCCGTACCGGTGAAAGGGGTGAGGCGACGCCGGAGGCCGAAGCTGACCGGCTGGGCCTATGCCGCGCCCACCGCGTTGTTCGTCCTGATCTTCTTCGTCGTGCCGGTGATCCTGGTCGCGCGCATGTCGGTCTCCGACTGGGGGTTGTTCACCGGCGACCGTGGCTGGAACGCGCCGGAGAACTACTCCGATGTCCTCGACGACCGGCTGCTGTGGCCGGCCGTCTGGTTCACGATCAAATACACCGTCGTCACCACCGTCATCCTGCTCGGACTCGCCCTCGGGCTGGCCATGCTGGTGCAGGAGTCGAGCCGCTGGACGGGATTCCTGCGCAGTTCGTTCCTGGTTCCGTCGGCGCTCGGGCTGGCGTCGGCGTCGCTGCTGTTCTACGCCCTCTACTCGCCGCAGAGCAGCCCGCTCGGCTTCCTCGGCATCGACTCGTTCCTCGGCACCCCGAGCTCGGCGCTGTGGTCGACGGTCGTGCTGATCGTCTGGCGGTTCGCCGGCTTCTACATGCTGCTGTTGCTGGTCGGGTTGCAGAGCATCCCCGGTGACGTCTACGAGGCGGCCCGCCTGGACGGCGCCACCCGGGCGCAGACCTTCCGGCACATCACGCTGCCGCTGCTCAAACCGTCGCTGGCGCTGTGCGCGATCCTCTGCGTCACCGGATCACTGCTGGCCTTCGACCAGTTCTACATCCTCACCAAGGGCGGCCCGGACAACAGCACGATCACCATCGTCCAGCTCGTCTACAACATGGCCTTCTACGGCCAGAACAACCTGGGCCGCGCCGCCGCCCTCTCCATCCTCATCCTGGCCGCCCTGCTGGTCGTCAACGTCCTGCAGTTCCGTGGCCTGCGCGGCAAGGAGGACTGACCATGCGGACCCCGCAGCACATCGTCGGCGGCGGCCTCGCCGTCCTCTTCCTCTCCCCGCTGGTGTGGTCCGCGGTCGCCTCGGTGAGCCCGCAGGCCGGCACCAGGCAGACCGCCGGCTGGGGTTTCGGCAACTATCAGACGCTGGCGAACTACCAGGCCGGCATCGGGCAGTACCTGCTGAACTCGACAGTGGTGTCGGTCCTGACCGTGCTGTTCACCCTGGGCGTGTCACTGCTCGGCGGGTACGCGTTCGCGATGTTCCGGTTCCCCGGCCGCAACCTGCTGTTCCTGGTCACCCTGGCCATCCTGATGGTGCCCTACGCGACCCTGCTGATCCCGCTCTACGTCCTGCTCAACGACCTGGGCCTGCAGAACTCGCTGCTCGGCCTGGCGCTGGTGCTCACCATGTTCCAGCTGCCGTTCGCCGTCTTCATGATGCGCATCTCCTTCGAGGCGGTGCCCAAGGAACTCGGCGAGTCGGCCCTGGTCGACGGGTGCGGCAGCTTCCGGGCCCTGCTGCACATCATGCTTCCGGCGGTGCGGCCCGGCCTGATCACCGTCGGCCTGTTCGCCTTCCTGGCCGCCTGGAACGACTTCATCACCCCGCTGGTGCTGATCAGCGACTCCGACAAGGCGCCCCTGCCGCTGGCCGTCGCCAACATGCGCCAGCAGGTGATGGGCATCGTCGACTACGGCGCGACCGAGGCCGGGGTGGTCACCCTCGCCCTGCCCTGCATCGTGCTGTTCCTCGCCCTCCAGCGGCACTACGTCCGCGGTTTCCTGTCCGGCGCGCTGAAGGGTTGACCTGGTGACGATCGAGAAAGCCGTCGTGTCCGGCGAATGGACCGGGCGCGGCGGGACACCGGCTGCCCCGAGCACCGGCCGGCTGCGGCCGCTGGGCCTGCACGAGGTGACCCTGCGGCCCGGCTTCTGGCAGCAACGGCAGCACACCAGCCGGACCGCCTCCTTCGACCACATCGAGCACTGGCTGACCAAGGCCGGCTGGCTCGGCAACTTCGGCGCACCCGTCGAGGACCGCCGCGGCCGCGAGTTCTCCGACTCCGAGGTCTACAAGTACCTGGAGGCGCTGGCCTGGGCGAACGACCCCGCCTACGAGGACCGCTTCCAGGCGATCGTGGCCCGGATCGCCGCCGTCCAGGAACCCGACGGCTACCTCAACACCAACTTCGGGCGGCCCGGCCAGGCCGCCCGCTACACCGACCTGGAGTGGGGCCACGAGCTCTACTGCTACGGCCACCTCATCCAGGCGGCGGTGGCCCGGGCCCGCACCCACGGTCACGACGAC
This sequence comes from Actinoplanes sp. NPDC049802, assembly GCF_040656595.1. NCBI lineage: Bacteria > Bacillati > Actinomycetota > Actinomycetes > Micromonosporales > Micromonosporaceae > Actinoplanes > Actinoplanes sp. NPDC049802. Next base: position 153,374 of record NZ_JBFAMR010000001.1, on the reverse strand, counting down.
CTCGTGACCGTGGCGATGCGCGCCGCCGACCACGTCTGCGACACGTTCGGCCCGGACGGCATCGGCTCGGTCTGCGGGCACGCCGAGATCGAGCCCGCGCTGGTCGAGCTGTACCGGGTCACCGGACACCGGCGCTACCTCGACCAGGCGCGACTGTTCGTCGAACGGCGCGGCCACCAGGTGCTCGACGACATCGAGTTCGGCCGCGCCTACTTCCAGGACGACGTGCCGATCCGCCAGGCCCGGGTACTGCGCGGGCACGCCGTACGGGCCGTCTACCTGGCGTCCGGGGCGGTCGACCTGGCCGTCGAGACCGGCGACACCGGGCTGCTCGAGGCGGTCGCCCGGCAGTGGCGGGCCACCGTCGCCCGGCGCACCTATCTCACCGGCGGCATCGGGTCGCGACATCAGGACGAGGCCTTCGGCGACGACTTCGTACTGCCACCGGACCGCGCCTACCAGGAGACCTGCGCCGGCGTCGGGTCGATCATGCTGTCCTGGCGGCTGCTGCTCGCCGAAGGCAACCCGCGCTACGCCGACCTGATCGAACGGGTGCTGTTCAACATCATCGCCACCTCGCCGTCCGACGACGGGGCCCGGTTCTTCTACACCAACACCCTGCACCAGCGGGTTCCCGGCATCGAACCGGCCGCCGGCGCCCTGGTTCCGCGGGCCGCGTCCAGTCTGCGGGCGCCCTGGTACGCGGTATCCTGCTGCATGACCAACCTGGCGCGCACGTTCGCCAGCCTCGCCGCCTACGTCGCCACCACCGACGACGACGGTGGCGTACAGATCCACCAGTACACCCCCGCGTCGATCCGGACCGGCGACATCGGGCTCGACATCGACACCCGCTATCCGGCGGACGGGCGGGTCACCATCCGGGTCGTCGCCGCGCCGCAGACCGCGTGGACGCTCACCCTGCGGATCCCACCGTGGGCCACCGGGGCGACCCTCGACGGCGTACCGGTGGCGCCCGGCCTCGCCGCGGTGCGGCGCCGTTTCACGGCGGGCGACACCCTGACGCTCGATCTGGCGGTCCGGGCGCGGCTCACCTTCCCCGACGCCAGAATCGACGCGGTACGCGGAAGCGTCGCCGTCGAACGCGGCCCGGTCGTCTACTGCCTCGAATCGGTCGACCTGCCGCCCGGTGTCACGATCGACACCGTCCGCCTGGATCCCGCCGCCGAACCGGTGGACCGCGACGGGGCCGTGATCGTCACCGGTCACACCCGGGCGGCTCCCGACCCGAGCTGGCCCTACGGCCCCCCGCCGTCGCCGGCCACCGGGGATCCCGTCGAGATTCCGCTGCGCCCGTACCACCGCTGGGCCCGGCGCGGACCGTCCACGATGCGCGTCTGGCTGCCCACCACCTGACCGGCCCTCGGCGGGCCCGCGAGGGCCCGCCGCCCCGCCGCGGACAGGTACGCCCTAACGTCGCCGGTCGGCGGCCGGCGCCAGGGCCTCGCCGACGGCGGCGAGCAGTTCCACGGCCGTGAACGGCTTCTGCACGATGCGGGCCGGGCCGAGATCGTAGCGGCGGCGCAGATCGTCCTCGCTGTAACCGGATATGAACAGCACCCGCAGGTGCGGATGGCGGGCCCGCAACTGGTCGGCGATCGCCGGGCCGGAGCGGTCGCGCAGCACGATGTCGGTGACGAGCAGGACCACGTCCCCCGGTTCGGTGGCGTCGTGCCAGACGGTGGTGCGGTAACCGTTCTCCTGGAGGATCCGCACCACCAGGTCGCGGACGTACTCCTCGTCCTCGATCACGGCGACGTGCTCGCCGTGCCCGGGCGCCGCCGGGCCGTCGTCCGGCCGGACCGCCCGGTTCGCCGGTTCCCCGGCCGGTGGCAGCAGAATCTGGAAGGTGGTGCCGACACCCGGCGACGAGTCCACGCTGATCCGCCCGCCGGCGTCCTCGACGATGCCGTAGACGGTGGCCAGGCCGAGCCCGGTGCCCTGGTCCACGGGTTTGGTGGTGAAGAACGGCTCGAAGAGACGGTCGCGCACCTCGGCGGTCATGCCGCAGCCGGTGTCGCTGACGGTGAGCCGGGCGTCGCCGCTGTCCACCCGGCCGGTCTCGACGACGACCACGCCGCCGTCGGCCATCGCGTCCCGGGCGTTCACGATCAGGTTGATCATTATCTGGTCGAGGTGGCCCCGGTTCACCCGGACCGGCAGCGGCAGCGGATGTTTGCGGCAGAGGATCCGGATGTTGGCGCCGATGCTGCGGCGGAGCAGTTCGCTGGAGCAGTCGACGACCTCGTTCAGGTCGACGGTCTCGACCTGGGTCGGTTCCCGCTTGGCGAACAGCAGCAACTGCCCGGTCAGGTCGCGGGCCCGGTCGGCGGCATTACGGATCCGGGCCAGGTCCTTCCGGCCTTCGGGGGTGACCTCGTCGGTCAGGAAGTCGGCGTAGTTGAGGATGATGGCCAGCAGGTTGTTGAAGTCGTGCGCCACCCCGCCGGCCAGCTGGCCCAGGCTCTCCATCCGGGCGGCACGGGCGGACCGTTCCAGGGCGAGCCTCTCCTCGGCTTCGAGCCGTTTCGCGGCGGTGACGTCCCGTTCGGTGGCGGCCGCCGCGACGACCCGGCCGGTGTCGTCGCGGATCGGGGCGACCGTGACCGAGACCGTCACCTCGGTGCCGTCACGGCGGACGCGCCGGGCCTCGTCGAGCCGCAGGTGCCCGCCGGCGGACAGGGCGGCCAGGGACTGTTCGAAGGCGGCCCGGCGGTCCGGCGGCAGGATCCGGGTGAAGCGGCGGCCGGTGACCTCGCTCGCGCGGTAGCCGTACAGGTTCTCGGCGCCGGCGTTCCAGATCGTCACGGTGCCGTCGAGGTCGGTCACGATGATCGCGTCGGAGGACTGCTCGACGATGGCGGCCAGCATCTCGCGTTCGCGGGTGGCGGCGGACCGGATCCGCAGCAGCGATCGCAGGCGGCGGGCGATCACCCAGCCGATCACCGTGATGGCGGTCATCACCAGCAGCCGCAGAATCTGGTCGGTGCTTCCGAGCAGGCCCTGCGAGCTGGAGATGGCGAAGGCGGCGGCCCACGCGTAGGCACCCACGGCCAGCACCCCGCGGGGGTTCGCGGTGGCGGCCGCCAGGGCGGGCCCCAGCGCCAGCATGCCGAACGTGAGCATCCGGGGTGGCGAGGCCGCGGAGAGCACGGCCAGGACGGTCACGGCCACGAAGGCCACGCCGACGCCCGGCACCGCTTTCGGAGGCTTCATCGCTGGGCCGCCTTTCCGGATGCTGCCGGTAGGCTATGCCCCGTTCGGCCGGATCAGAGGCCGAGTTCGAAAACCAGCAGACGCGCCACCACGGCGTGAACGACCCTCGACGCCAGACGGCGATCCTGCCGTCACACCTACCGTGGGCGGGCCGGCCGGGGCAGCAGCGCCGGGACGCGGCGCATGTGCTCCTCGTAGGCCGGACGGCGGGCCATCGACCGACGGTCCATCATCGGCACGCTCACGAACAGGAAGAGCAGCACCATCGTGACCGGGCCGAGCACCGTCCACCACCGGTCCGGCGCGGCGGCCAGCCCGAACAGCCACAACCCCCACCAGAACATGATCTCGCCCAGATAGTTCGGATGCCGCGAGTGACGCCACAGGCCCCGGTCGATGATCCGGCCCCGGTTCGCCGGATCCCGGGTGAACCGGCGCATCTGCCGGTCGGCGGTCGCCTCGATCAGCACGGCGGTGGCGGTCACCGCCACCGCCAGCACGTCGAGCACACCCCACGGCCGGCCGGTCACCGTCACGGCGGGCCAGACCGGAAGAAGCCCGGCGAAGACCACCAGCGTCGGCATGAGCTGGATGCCGGCCAGGTTGACCAGCCACCACGGCACGCCGGGCGGGCGCTGTTCACGCAACTGCACGTAACGCCAGTCCTCGTGGCTCAGGCCGCGCCACGACGACGCCCAGTTGGCGGTCAGCCGCACCGCCCAGGCCAGCACCAGCAGCAGCACGGCCACCTGCCGTCCGGTCGCCGCGGACGGGTCGCCGCCGGTGCGCCACAGCACCCAGACGACCACGATCACGGCCGGGGCGACACTCCAGTACGGGTCGTACAGGCTGGCGTTGGCGACCAGCATGCTCGCCGCGAACACCACCAGGGTGGCGGCCAGGTCGGCGTAGAAGGTCAACAGCAGCGGAGGCGTTCCGTCCAGCACGGCGGCGACGGCCCACGCGGCCAGCCCGGCCACGAGGTAGGCGGCCGTCACCACGGCGAACCCCCGCGATCGATCCAGACCCGTCGACATAGCATGAGACTAGGCGTGCACCGCCCGTGCCGTGAAGTCCGGTTCCTCGGCCGGCCGGCCGAAGAGGTAGCCCTGCAACAGCCGGTAGCCGAGCCGGTACAGCGCCTCCGCCTGCTCGGCCGTCTCCACGCCCTCGGCCACCGCCTCCAGGCCCAGCCCCGCGCTGACCTGCATCATCGCCTCCGCGATGACGGCGTGGCGGCCGGCCTCGGTGATCCGGTCGACGAACGACTTGTCGATCTTCAGAACGTCGGCCGGGACGCTCTGCAGCAGACCCAGCGACGAGTGCCCGGTGCCGAAGTCGTCCAGCGCGATGCGTACGCCCAGGGCACGCAGCTCGTGCAGCGCCACCACGGCCGGGCCGCCCTCGAACACCGCCGTCTCGGTCACCTCGACGGTCAGCCGGTGCGGCGCCAGACCGGTACGCGTGAGCACGGCGGCCACCGACTCGGCGAACCCCGACCGCGCCAGCTGACGGGCCGACACGTTCACACTGATCCGGTCCGGAGCGAGCGGCCCGAGTTCGGCGGTCCACCGGGTGAGCCGCGCGCACGCGGTCTCCAGGATCCAGGCGCCCAGCTCGACGATCAGCCCGTTGCGTTCGGCGACCGGGATGAACAGGGCCGGGCTGATCAGGCCACGCCGCGGGTGCCGCCAGCGGACCAGCGCCTCCACGGCGACGACCCGGCACTCGGGCAGCCGGACGATCGGCTGGTACACCAGCTGGAACTGGCCGGTGTCGAGCCCGTGCCGGATCTGCGCGCCCAGCCGGGCCTGCTCCGACGAACGTTCGTCGAACGCGGCCGTCCACCGGACGTACGGCTCACCGGTCCGCCTGGCCGCGCACATCGCCACCCCGGCCCGGCGCAGCACCTCCACCGGATCGTCCGCGCCGTCGGCGCCGGAGACCCCGATGTCGGCGCTGACCAGCACCTCGTACCCGTCGTTGCGGACCGGATAGTGCACCGCCCCGATCAGCCGGCCGGCCACCGCGTCCGTCTCACCCGGCGCCGCGTCCGGCAGCAGCACCGCGAACTCGTCGCCGCTGACCCGCGCCACCAGCGCCCGCGGACCGGCCAGCGAACGCACCCGCTCCGCGACCCGGCCGATCACGTGGTCCCCGGCCACGTGGCCGAGCTCGTCGTTGATGCCGCCCAGATCGTTGAGCCCGACGAGGATCACCTGCGGACAGCCGCCGTCCAGGGCCTCACCCAGCGCGAGGTAGAAGTGCCGCCGGTTGTGCAGGCCGGTCAGGTCGTCCCGGCTCGCGACCCGCCGCAGCTCGGTCGCCTGCCGCTGCACCTTGCGCATCACACCGGCCATCCGGGTCACGCCGAGCACGAACAGCACGATCGCGCCGGCCGCGATGACGACCCGGTCGACGTCGTCGCCGCCCACCGACGGGATGAACAGCAGGCCGGGGGCGGGCACCGAACAGCAGGCGATCACGGCCAGGTGGGAGCGGCTCGTGCGTACCGTCCTCGGGCCGTCCGCGGACGAGGCGACGGCCATCGACGGGTGCAGCGCCGCCGCGCCCCACACCACGTACGCCAGCAGCCAGGTCCAGTCGAGGCCGCGCCCCTCGTACCCGAAATGCAGGCTCGCCACCGAGAAGGCGACGTCGCCGACCAGCAGCAACCCGGCCGCCAGCCCGAGCAGGTCGGAGCTGACCGTACGGGTGCGGGCGCCGGTGAGCAGCCGGGCGATCATCACCAGCAGCAGCACGTCGAGCGCCGGATAGGCGGTGCTGACGATCCGTTCCAGCAGCGACGCCGACTCACCGGCGGCGACCGGATGCAGGAGGAACACCCACAGGCCCAGCGACAGTCCGACGGCGGCCATCGCGGCGTCGAGGAGCCCGTCGGAGTCCCGGCCGCGGTACTCGCGCAGCAGCAGGAACAGCCCGGCGATCAGCGGCGGGTAGGAGGCGACGTAGAAGACGTCCGCGATCGACGGGTACGGCTCCTCGTGGCGCACGTGCTGCAGATACCACCAGGTGAAGTCCCCGGCGGACGACAGCAGGATCCCGGCCGCGAAGAGGACCCACGCGGCCGGGCTCGGCGGCCGGTTCCACCGCACCGCGGCCAGGATGACCAGCCCGGCACAGAGGCCGACCGCGTTGTACTCGATGATCGACAGCGGGCTGCCGGCGGGCAGCAGGTAGAAGCCGACGGTGGCGAGCACGCCACCCACGACCCACCACCGCCACCAACGGGCACCCGGGCTCATGAGCCGACCATCGGCGACGGTGTGCCCCAGTTGAGAGGACCCTGGAGCCGTTGTCGCCGCCCACGCGGCAGCAGACGGGCTACGCGCCCGGTGGATCTCCGTCGCCGTCGTCGGCGGTCGCGCCGGACGGACCGTAAGGCGACGTCTGACCCGCCGGCGTCTTGCGATGGCCGGTCTTGTCGTGGCTTTCCTGAAGCGCCTCGGTCCGGTGGGCGTCCCCGGTGCGCTGCTCGGTGGTCGGCGATTCGCCGCTGCGCCGCATCTCGGGCTGCCGGACGTTCGTCGTCACGAAACTCCTCCCACGTCTTGACGGTCGCCGGATCACCCCGCCCACCAGCGGATATGTCCGGCCCCGCCGGGGAAAGACCCGGACATGACGAGAACACGTGCCGCCGCGGTGGCGGCGTCGAGCGAGTTTCCCGGCGACGACGGCGTCCGGCAGCCGGCGGGGGAGGTGCACGCCTGGACCCCCGGCATGAACCAGACGCTGTGCGGCCTGGCGCTGAGCCGGACCCGGCTGCGACGATTCCCGCACGTGCGGTTCGACTTCCGGGCCACCGACATGGTCACCGCGGGCGACGAGATCCGGCACATCTGCCCGCGTTGCGTCGCCGCGACCAGCCGCCGCGGCGAGCGATCGTGGACCCGGACGGCCCCGCGCCCCTAGGGCCACGGCCGCCGGGCACACTGGCGGCCGTCCCGCGGCGCGGGGCTCAGCCGGCCACGCAGCCGGGCTCGTCGACGATCCTGATGCCGACGATGTGCCACGGATAGTCGGTCTCGTCGTAGAACCAGGTGTCTCCGGGTTTCACGCAGGCCGAGGTGCCGTCCTGGTCGAGCAGCCACACGGCGTCGTCGTTGCGTGAGTTGTAGACCGCGTGCGAGTGGCGTCCGCCCGCGCCGAGCCGCTGCCACTGCGAGGTCATCCGCCGGTAGCTCGCCGTCGGGTGGCGGTCCTCCCAGTCGGAGCCGCTCTGATACAGGCAGACTTGCGGATAATGGCAGCCGAACGCCGTACCGGCCGCCGCTGGTGACCCGCTGGCGAGTGGCAGGCCGGTCGCCACGCAGACGGCCGCCGTGCCGAGAACAGACAGTTTTCGTAGCATTTCTCCTACCCCCTTCCCCGGTAGTGTCGCGCCGCGAAGCGGAAGATGTCGGCGATCCGCGGTTACGGCCCGGCGAGGTGGCGGATCGCGGTGACGGTCCGGTCGATCTCCGGTGACATCGTCGGTGACGGTGTACGGGCAGCTGGATCTGGCAGCCTGGGCTCGCTCGCCACGTTTCCGCTCAGCCGAGCGGAGCGGCGGGCGGTACGCCCGAGGCGTCGATGCGGGCGCGGTTCCAGGCGCGGTTGGTGAGCAGACGCAGGCCGTTGAGTCCGACGATGACGGTGGAGCCCTCGTGTCCGGCGACGCCGAGCGGCAGCGGGAGGTGGCCGAGCAGGTCCCAGGTGACCAGCGCGATGATGAAGGTCGCGGCGATGGCCAGGTTCGCTTTGACCAGGCGGCGGGCGCGGCGGGACAGGGCGATGACGGCGGGCAGGGTGCTCAGGTCGTCGCGGACCAGGACCGCGTCGGCGCTGTGCAGGGCCAGGTCGGAGCCGCGCAGGCCCATGGCCACTCCCAGGTCGGCGGCGGTCAGGGCGGGGGCGTCGTTGACGCCGTCACCGACCAGCAGCACCCGGTGGCCGTCGTCTTGCAGGGCACGGACCCGGTCGACCTTATGCTGGGGCAACAGCCCGGCGTGCACGCCGTGGATGCCTGCCTGGGCGGCCAGGTGGGCGGCGGCGCCGGGATTGTCGCCGGTGAACAGCACCGGTGTGGTGCCGGTGAGGCGGGCCAGGGCGGTCACCGTGCCGGCTGCCGCCGGCCGGATCCGGTCGGTGAGCACCAGGACACCGGCCGGTGCACCATCGGACAGCACCAGCACAGCGGTGTGCCCGGCCGTCTCGGCGGCGTGGATCGCCGCGCGCACCGCCTGGTCGCCGGTGCGGGAGTCCAGCAGGGCGGGGCCGCCGACGGCCACCGCCCGGCCGTCGACGGTCGCGCGCACGCCGCGGCCGGGGGTCGAGGTGAATCCCGTGACCTCCGGCACGGTGAGATCGTGGTCGCGGGCGGCGGCCAGGATCGCGGTGGCGACCGGATGTTCGCTGTGGCGTTCGGCGGCGGCGGCCAGCCGCAGGACCTCCCTGTCGGTGACGCCGGTGGCCGGGTGGATCTCGGCGACCCGCGGAGTGCCCTCGGTCAGGGTGCCGGTCTTGTCGAACGCCACCACGGCCGTGTCGGCCAGCCGTTCCATGACCACGGCCGACTTGACCAGCACGCCGTGCCGGCCGGCGACGGCGATCGCCGACAGCAGCGGCGGCATGGTGGCCAGCACGACCGCGCACGGCGACGCCACGATCATGAAGGTCATCGCGCGCAGCAGAGTGGGTTGCAGGCCGGCACCGAACAGCAGAGGGACGGCGAACAGGGCGAGGGTGGCAGCGACCACGCCGATCGAGTAGCGCTGTTCCACCTTCTCGATGAACAGCTGGGTCTTGGCCTTGGTGGCCGAGGCCTGCTCGACCAGGGCGACGATCCGGGCGATCACCGAGTCGCCCGGATCGCGGTGGACCCGCGCGAGCAGGGTCCCGATGCCGTTGAGGGTGCCGGCGAACACTTCGTCGCCGGGGAACTTCGCCGCGGGCAGGGACTCGCCGGTGATCGTGGCCTGGTCGACGTCGCTGGCACCGGCGACCACGATCGCGTCGGCGCCGACACGCTCGCCCGGGCGGATCCGGATCAGGTCGCCGACCCGCAGCCCGGTGGTGTCCACCTCGGTCTCGGTGCCGTCGGGGCCGACGCGCACGGCGCGATCGGGGGCGAGGTCGAGCAGCGCTCGCACCGAGTCGGCGGTGCGAGCGGTGGCGAACGCCTCCAGCGCCCCGGAAGTGGCGAAGATGACGATCAGCAGTGCGCCGTCGAAGACCTGCCCGATCGCGGCGGCCCCGATCGCGGCCACGATCATCAGCAGGTCGACGTCCAGGGTGCGCTCGCCCAGCGCCCGTACTCCGGCGAGGGCGGGTTCCCAGCCGCCGGTGACGTAGCAGGACAGATACAACGTCCACCACACCGCCGGCGGGGCGCCCAGCAGTTGGGCCAGGCCGCCGGCGGCGAACAGGGCGGTGGCCACGGCCGCCCACCGCGCTTCGGGCAACCGCCAGAGCCGGGTGCGCAGGCGCGGCGGCGAGCCGGCCGCCGGGCCCGGCACGGTACGGGTGGGCGTGGCAGTCGTGATCACAAAGGGGAACCTTACCTGCACACCTATGCAGGCAGTCAGATGACTGAACAGCCAGGGACTTAGGTCCCGGTTATGGTGGTCGGGTGCATACCACGCTGCCGGACTTCCAGATGCCCACCGACGAACAGGTCAACCTGGCCGCCGAAAGCTTCCGGCTGCTCGCCGACGCCACCCGCATCAAAATCCTCTGGGCCCTGCTGCAGGGCGAGTCCTCCGTGACCTGCCTGGCCGACATCGTCGGCGCCACCCCCACCGCGGTCAGCCAGCACCTGGCCAAACTGCGCCTGGCCGGCCTGGTCCGAGGCCGCCGCGTAGGCACCTTCGTGCACTACTCCGCCGCCGGCACCCACGTCCGCGCCGTCCTGGCCGAAGCCCTGTTCCGCACCGGCCACACCGACGTTGACCTGCCCGGAAACCCCACCGCAGAGGCACACCACGCCCATCTCCCCGATCCCGCACCAACCCGCTGAACACAGGCCCGGCCGGGTGCGCCTGATCGACTCCGGGTACCAGTTCGCCGCGCTACCGGGCTCACGTACCACCGGCTGCGGACGCCGGTGCACAACTCGACGCGTTCGAGCGGCGGCATGAACTATCGCGTCGTGTCCTGGGCGGCGGCAAGATCGTGTCCAGTGTCGGGGGTTCTGTCGAGGGGTGGTGAGAGGTCGTTCGGCCTGTGACTGTCCCTGCGGCTGGTACACCGTCGGTGGTTTGAGGGTGCGCAGTAGTGCAGCTCTTCTGCTGCTGGGCGGCACCGGTTCGGTGACCGGTGCGGTCGTAGCGTTGGGGCTTCCCTAGGTGGAAGGTCTCATGGTGCTTGGTTCCTGTTCTGATACCCCGGTCGACGCGTTGACCCGCCCTGAGCGGCTGGAGGCGGTGGCGCGCTTGCTGCCGCGTACTGCGGGCACCCCGGCGGCGTTGCAACAGTTCATCGATCACGTTGCCGGCGTGCTGGGGGCACCGTGCGCGGGCGTGTCGCTGATCCTCGCCAACGCGGGGGTCCTGACAGCCACTCATGGGGTGGGTGGCTGGCTGGCTGATGCGGGTGGCATGCCCGCGGAGTGGGCGCCGTGTGCGACGGTGGTCTGTCGCGACGCGCCTTTGTTGGTCGCCGATACCCATGATGATCCCGCGCATATCGCCAATCCGCTGGTGATGATCACGGGGGTGCGTAGCTACGCCGGGGTGCCGTTGCATCTGGTCGGGCAGGCTGTGGGCTCGTTGTGTGTGCTGTCCGGGCTGCCCGGTGCGTTCACCGAGGCTCACCTGGACGTGCTGGTCGCGCTGGCGCCGCGTGCCGTGGAGCTGATGCGGGACGCGATGGGTGGCTGACCGTCACACGGCCAACCCTGTTCGGCACCGACATGTCGCCGTTGCTCGCGTATCGGAAAGGCTTGATGCTCTCCATGACCACTGACATTGCCAGCGACCATGCCTACGGACTGGTGCGGCCCTTGGTGGCCGACCTGCACGCCTGCATCATTGATGCGTGCGGAGGTGACCCACAGCTGTGGTCCCAGCTGTGCGAGGCGGCCCATGTCTGCCCGGATACCGACGACCAAGCGGCGCTGGCCGAGCTCGTCGCGGTCGCGCTGAGAACAACCACGGGGCCGGTGCGGGTCGCTGTCGCCTCGCTGAACATTCGTCTCCAGGCCCACACCGCCCTGACCACGAGATAGAACGGCATGTTCGCCCCGGGCCCGGCCCGGGGCGTGGTGAGGTTGCCGGGCGCCTCACGGCCCTCGCGGAGGACGCTCTTCTGCCGGCCGGGCTCGTCGGACGCTGGGCCGCAGCCGTCTTAAGCGTCCGGAAAGGGCGGGGAAAGACCCCGCTAAACAGTTTTGGGAGCGCTAACAAAAGTGGTCTAGGGTGCCGGTTCATGCCGATCCCCCGAACGCGATCACGGCGGCAGCTGTGGCTCGTCATCGCGTGTGCGCTGGTGCTCCTCGCGAGCGCCGGTCTGATCCCCCAGATCATGTCGCGCGCGTCAGCGGCCACCAAGACCGTCTACATCCCCGCACACTGGACCCGGACCGGAGAGGTGCCGTGGGCCGCCGAACGAACCAAGGAGTCGAACAACTTCATCCTGCTCTGGGGTGAGAAGTCGGGCACCGATCCGAAGACGGCGCCGTCGCCGTACGACTTCGACCCGGACAGCGTGATCAGCCAGCTGGAGAACCTCTACGGCTTCTACGTGAACACCATGAAGTTCACGCCGGAGACCGGGCTGCTCGCCGAACACAAGATCATCGTCATCGTCACGAACACCTGGAACCGTACCGAGCTCAACGCCTGGGCCACCGGCGGCTCGGTCGACGGCAAGGTCGGGGTCATCAACGTCGCCCCCGGCGCGGCCCTGCCCGGCTCGTGGGGTCTCGCGCACGAGCTGGCCCACGTGTTCCAGAACTACACGTTTTTGGGCCGCTCCGGCTACGGCTTCACCGACGCCTCGGCCGGCACGTTCTGGGAGACCAGCGCCGAGTTCATGGCCATGCAGGCGCTGCCCACCACGGCCGCGGGCGACCTGACCCGGTGGCTGCGCTCGGAGAACCTGTACTACTCGTCGAGCCGGCACCACTACGGCAACTGGATGCTCGCGCAGTACATCAAGGACCGTGACGGTCTCGCCATGTTCAACCGCATCTGGAACGAGGCCCGCAGTACCGAACATCCGCTGGAGACCTACCGGCGGATCGCCGGTATCGACCAGGCCGAGCTGAACCGGCGCCTCGGCGAGTACGCCACCCGCACGGTCACCTACGACTTCGGCAACCGGGCGACGCTCATGCCGTTCATCACCAACGTGTGGGGCGCCGGGTTCCTCAACGCCTACAACGGCGGGAACGTCGAGGCGATCGACGCGAGTCTGGGGCACTACCGGATCAACGCCCGCGTCGCGCCGTCCGACTACGGCTTCAACAAGATCAAGCTGGTGCCGTCCACCGATGGCGCCCCGGTGCGGCTGCGGCTCAAGGGCCACACCGAGACCGGGGCCGGTGGCTGGACGTTCGGCCTGGTCGCGGTGAAGAACGGCACGCCCCGCTACTCGGCGCTGAAGGTCGGCGCCGACGGGCAGATCGACTTCCCGTTGCAGGCCGGCGAGTCCGAGGTGTGGCTGGTCGTCACCGCCACACCGAGCGCGGTGCCGCACTACGGGTTCCTCGACGGCTACCCCAAGGCGCGCCGGTTCCCGTACGAGTTCCGCGTCTCCGGCGCCACCCCGTCCGGGTTCGAGCCGGGCCACGTGAAGCCGAGTCCCACCGGGGGCGGCCGCTGGCACTCCAACGGCGGCGGCTGGGTCGCCGCGAGCGCGAGTGTCGCGTCCACCGCGTACGTCGGGCCGAAAGCCGCCGTGATGGGCGGCACCGTCACCGGCAACGCCCGGATCGAGGGTCTCGGCTGGGTCAACGGCGGCACCGTCGGCGGCAACGCCGTGGTCAAGGACAACGCCCTGATCCAGGAGGGCGCCAACCTGTCCGGCACGGTCGTGGTCGGCGGCGACGCGGAGATCGCGTTCGCCTGCTCGTCCGGCACGTACCTGCTGTTCAACCCGGACCGCAAGTGCGACGGCGCGGCCGGTGAGACCGACGTCAACCCGTCGTTCAGCGCTTTCCCCAGCGCTGACCTGGCGATCTCGGGAACCCCCGCGGCGATCCCTTCGGCGACCCCGCCGGCGACGCCTTCCGCGACCCCCGCGCCGGTCACCCCGTCGTCGGCGGCCCCGGTCACGTCCGCCCCGGCCACCAGCGGCAACCTCGCCGGTACGGCCACCGCGACCGCCTCCTACACCTCGGCGTGGGAGAAGGTGAGCGCCGTCAACGACGGCCGGGAACCGGCGGCCTCGAACGACACCGTCAACCCACGATGGGGCACCTGGCCGCGGACCGGCCGCCAGTGGGCCGAACTGACCTGGCCGTCCGCCGTGAAACTCGGCCGCGCCCAGGTCTACCTGTTCGACGACGGCAACGGGGTACGCCTGCCCGCATCCTGGAAGCTCCAGTACTGGACCGGTACCGCGTACGCCGACGTGCCCGCCGCCAGTGGATATCCGAAGGCCGCCGACACCTACAACACGGTCACCTTCACCCCGGTCACCACCACCCGCCTGCGGGTGTCGCTGCGCGCCTCCAGCGCCGGCTCGGTGGGCCTGCTCGAGGTGAAGGCCTTCGCCGGGTGACGCGTGACCGGGTGGGAGGCCGCCGCGTGCGGTCTCCCACCCGGTCCGGGCCCATGCCGCGACCTCCGGCCGAGCGGGCCACCGTGACCCGCGCAGGGGCCGGGCGACGAGCGCATCCGGCCCCCACACGGTCTCCCTAGGGTCGGCTGCCCGACCAGACGAACGTGGCGGCCGGCATCCGGGCCACGGTGGCGAAGTTGTTGTTCACGGTGGCCGCCTCGCGGGCGTTCGGGTAGGCGTTGGTGCAGCTCACCGGCGCGCTGCTGCCGGACATCAGGTCGGCGCACAGGCCGGTGCGGCGGTCCGGCAGCCCGAGCAGGTGCCCGAACTCGTGCGCGGCGATCCGCGGCGGGTGGTAGCCCTGGTTGACGGCCTGCCGGCCCATGTACCAGCGGCCGTTGCCGAGGGACGTCGTCTGTGCGCGCGGCCAGCCGTTGTCGGCGTACACCCGGATGTTGGGGGTTGATCCGGCCGGGACCGGCAGCAGGCGCACGTTGGTCACCCGGCTGTTCCAGATCTGGGCGCCCTGGTCGACGACCGCCTTGAACTCCTGGGCCTGGCCGGCGTCGTAGTAGAGGGTGCGGGGCGCCGCGGCGGCGGGCCCGGCCGTGACGGCCTGGACGCCGCCGAGGGCGAGCACGGCGACGAAGGCCGCGGCGATTCTGCGAAGCAGCATTGCTTCCTCCGGGGATGGGGAACGGGACCCCTCCTTTCTATCGACGTGCATCCATCAATGCGGCATACCGGCTCACCCCTCTGCCGCGGGTGATGCCGTCAAGCCGGGAACACCACCGCGACGATCATGGCGAGCGGTACGTCAGGGCAGGAACTGCTCCTCGAGCCCGACGACCGTGCCGTCCTCGACCGTCAACCAGAACGGCAGCACCGCGATGCGTGGCGGCGTCGGCTTCACGACCTCGCTCTGCTCCTTCAGAACCGCCGGCAGCTCGGTGAACTTCACCTGCGTCATGTCCACCCCGCCCAGCGACGCCAGCACCTGACAGTCGGCGTCCGCCGCGACCGGCAGCGTCCGCAGCTTCGGGTTCTCGTTGACGATCATGTAGTCGTTGTCCGGGCCGTCCGGGTGCTCCGGATTCTCCTTCTTCCACCGCGCCTTGGCCTCCTCCCCGGTCAGGAACTCGATCAGGTCGAAGGTCACCTTCTTCCCGGCGCCGTCCACCTTGGTGAGATAGACCGGATGCCGGCCGTCCTCCAGCACCGGCGCCGCCTCGGTCGCCGCCTTCGTCGCCTTCGTCGTGGGCGTGGTCGTGGGCGTGGTCACGGCGGCACTCGCGGCCGGGGCCGGGGCAGTGGGCTCCGCCGCCTTCTCGCACCCGGCCAGCGCCAGCACCAGGAGCGCCGCCACGCCGGTTGCCTCGATATGTCTCACGTGTCCCCCAGGTCGCTGAATGGCTGCGGCCATGTTGACATTTCCCCGCCGGAACCCGGGCGCGCGGGTACTACGCTCCGGCCCGGACATCGACCACGCGTGAACGGGGACCCGCAGAATGACGGAGACGTCGTACCGGTCGACCGCCCTGGTCGGCCTGGGATGGCTGGTCACCGTGGTCACGGCCGTGACCGCCGGAGCGGTCCAGGCGCTCGGCGAACGCACCTGCGACGACACCACCTCGTGGTGCTTCACCCCCGGCGAGGCGGTCACCCTCGCCCTGGCGCTGGCCAGCCCGTTCCTCCTCGGCATGATCGCCATCGTGCTGGCGCTGGCCGGTCCGCTCGCCCGGCGGCTGCCTTCGGCGCCACTGGCCGGAACCATCTCCGCGGTGCTCGCGGTCCCCGTGGCGGCCGCGCTCGGCGGTCTGGTCCTGGCCGTCGCCCGATGAGGCGTACGACGCTCGGCGCGCTCTTCTTCGGCTGGCTCTACGGTGTGCCGTTCCTGCTGATCGTCGGCCTGATCCGCCGGGCCACCCCACCCACGCTCGCCACCCGCGCCGACGCCGAGCACTTCGGGGCGGTCACCGACCGTTACCTGGGCGCTGCGATGATCCTCAACGCGGCCGTACCGTTGCTGGGCCTGCTGCTGGCCGCCCTGCTCCACGACCGCTACTGGCGCACCCACTTCCTGGCCGCCCTGGCCGGAATGCTGCTGTTCCTGGCCGTTTACGGGACAGCCGCGAGCCAGTCCGCGGCGCCGCTGATCGGCACCGTCCCACCCGCGCTGGAGCCCGCCCCGCGGGTGACCCAGTGCATCCCCACCAGCGGCGGCCGAACCTGCCCCGGCGGCTGACCCCTCAGCGGTCGGGGCTGTTCGCGGATGGCGATCCGCTGTAGCCGATCCTCATCGGCTGGTCGTGGGCGCTGTCGCGAAGCGGTTGGGCAGCGCCCACGGCCGGCCAGTACCGCCCGGCTGGCGCTGAGCGCCGTCCCGGCCGGGTGCGGGCCCGGCCGGGACGGTGTCGGGGCTTTCAGTAGCCGTAGCGGCTCTTCAGGTGGCGCCACCAGTCGCGGAACATCCAGGCGTCGAACTCGGTGATCGACGCCGAACTGCCGGCCCGCATGATGAAGTTGCTGACACCGGTCGGGGTCCAGTCGTAGAAGTCGTCCAGGCCCCAGGTGTGGCCGATCTCGTGCAGCAGGATCGTCATGTTGGCCGCGTTGATGTTGTTCATGAAGTATTCGCGGCCCATCCGCTGGCCCCAGTCGCCGCCCGCGCCGCCGCCGAAGCCGTCGGTCAGCCACAGGGACTGGTCGTAGTGGCGGGCGTATCCGCCGGGACAGTTGGGGTACTGGCCGTTCTGGTGGAAGAAGCGCCCGCAGGGGGTGGAGCATTGCGGGGCGTTCTCCCGGATGTCGTTGACGTAGACGTCGACGCTCGTGTCGGACCACTGCAGCTGGGATCGGTTGCGCACGGCCCAGCCGACGACGCGGACCGGCACGTCGGCGTACGGCCAGGCGTTGTGCCCGGTCAGCTCGTCCATCCACTTCTTGTGCTGGCGGGCGAGGGCGGCGTGGATCTGGTCGCGCTGGGTGGCGGTGACGGTCGCCGACGAGTCCCAGCGGACGCAGTAGTTGATGTAGCCACGGTTGGCCATGACCTGGTCCCAGCCGTAGTTGCGGAACGCGTACAGATTGCCGTTGTTGTAGGTCTGCTCCTGGTGTTGCCAGACCTGGGCGAGCGGGGTGACCAGGTTGGCGGGCGGGCTCCAGGCCGGGGGAGCGGCCTGCGCCGAGGTGGGGGCCAGGATGATCGCCACCAGGGCTGCGATCAGGGTGATCAGGCGTGTTGTTCGCACGGAACCTCCCGGAGAAGTGGTTTTGTCGCCCGGTCGGCTCCGTGCATGGACATCACCGGACGGACCACACGCATCAGCCCCAATCGATGCGTATCGCCTGCTGGCCAGGCTGCCTGACGAAAACGTTTTCGGCAAGTGGTCCGGTAGCCGCCGTCGCTGATTCCTCCAGCAGATCATGGGTGCCGCGTTGCCCGTCGGCGTCGGTGCTGTGCTGCCGCTGGGTCACCGGGTGGTCGGATCTGAGCTTCGGCGACGCGCCGTCATCGAAACTTGCGCATCCCTGACGCCTCCAGTACAACGTGGCCATGGCGCACACGGATGACCCGATCTCTGCCCAGCTTCAGCCGGACGTGCCGCACGCGGCACGCATCTGGAACTACTGGATGGGAGGTAAGGACAACTTCGCCGCCGACCGGGCCGCCGGCGACGCGGTCGCCCAGGTGTACCCCGAGATCGTGCTCATGGCGAAGCAGTCGCGTCAGTTCCTCATCCGGGCCGTCCGCTACCTGGCCGCCGAAGCCGGCATCCGTCAGTTCCTCGACATCGGCACCGGCCTGCCGACGATGCAGAACACCCATGAGGTCGCCCAGGCCGTCGCGCCCGAGAGCCGCGTCGTCTATGTGGACAACGACCCGCTCGTGATGGTGCACGCCCGCGCGCTGATGGCGGAGACGACCGGGGACCGCCGCACCATCCATGTGCACGCCGACTATCACGACCCGGAGCGGATCCTCGCCGAGGCTCGCGAGGGGCTCGACTTCTCCCAGCCGGTCGGCGTGATGTTCATGGGCGTTCTGGGCTACGAGCCGGACCTCACGGTCGTGTCCCGGATCGTGAACACCATCATGGAGGCCACCCCCGCGGGCAGCCACCTGGTGTTGTGGGACGGCACGAACACCACTCCGGCCGTGGTGGAAGGCGCCGACCGGCTGGCCCAGAACGGCGGCGTGCCGTACATCCTGCGCAGCCCGGACGAGATCGGCGCCCTGTTCGAGGGGCTGACACTGGTGGAGCCGGGCCTGGTGCAGATCACCCAGTGGCGCCCGGACGGTGAAGCCGAGTGGCTGGACGCCTACGGAGCGGTGGCACGGAAGCCCTGACCGTGACACCCGTCCGGTAGCCGGGAACGGCGTGGGGCATTCGGGTGCGCACCTCACGCCGGCCTCGGCTCTCGGGGTCGGCGTCCGGCGGTGACCCGCGCCTCACCCCGGCGGGGCCTTGACGTGGGCTTCACACCTGTCGCACCAGTATCGCGCGGATGGGGAACGCGAGGACTTTTCGTGCGACAGCGGTGGCGGTGGCCGCCGCGCTGCTGGCCGCCTGCTCCAACGGCGGCGAACCACCGGCCGCCCCGCCCTCCCCGGCACCGTCCGTCAGCGTCCCGGCGACCTCGGCCGTGCCCACACCCGAGTCCACCCGGGCGGCCCAGCGCGCCCGGTACGGCATCCCGGACTTCGCACCCGCCCCACCGCCGCAGCGCATCACCCTGCCGGCCGGCGACTCGGTGGAATACCTGAAACGGATCCCCACCACCCAGAAGGTCGCCTTCCTGACCATCGACGACGGCTACCTCAAGAAGCCGGAGGCGCCGGCCCTGATCGCCGCCGCCGGCGTGCCCGTCACGCTGTTCCTGACCACCGACGCGATCCGTGACGACCCGGGCTACTTCAAGCCCATGCTCGACGCCGGGGCCACCATCGAGTCGCACACCGTCACCCACCCCAGCCTCAGCGGCCGCTCCTACGAGTTCCAGCGCCGGGAGATCTGCCAGTCCGCCGACGAACTCGGCGACTGGTTCCAGCGGCGGCCCACCCTGTTCCGCCCGCCCTTCGGCAACAAGGACTCCACCACGCTGCGCGCCGCCAAGGACTGCGGGATGACGGCCGCCTTCATGTGGACCGAGACCGTGCACAAGGGCAAGGTCCGCTACCAGGAGGGCCGGCGCGTCCAGCCCGGCGACATCATCCTGATGCACTTCCGCGAGGCGTTCCGGAAGGACTTCGTCAGCGCGCTCAAGGCCATCCACCGGTCCGGGCTCACCCCGGCCCTGCTCGAGGACTACATGCCCCTGCCGGCGGCGGCGCCGTCGTCCCCGGGCCGGCCGCACCTCACCGGGCCGGGGCCCGCTTCGCGACCGTCAGCGTGAACAGCGGCAACGCGCGCCGGCCGGCAGCGACCCGCCGACCGCCGGGGCGACGATGCCCGGCTCACCGCGGCGACGGCGAGCCGGCCGGGCCGCGACCTCAGTGAGCATCGGGTTCGGTGCGGCAGGTGACGTTGATCCGGTTCCACGCGTTCGCGGTGAGGATCAGGGCGATGAGCTGTGCCAGCTCCGGCTCGGGGAACAGGCGGGCGGCTGCGGCGTACACCTCGTCGGAGACGCCGTGCGGCAGCAGGGTGACCGCGTCGGTGAGGGCGAGCGCCGCCCGCTCCCGCTCGGTGTAGAGACGTGACTCCTCCCACGCGGAGAGCTGGAAGATCCGCTGCTCGGTCTCGCCGGCCTTGCGGGCGTCGCGGGTGTGGTAACCGATGCAGTACGCGCACCGGTTGATCTGCGCCGTGCGGATCTGGATCAGCTCGGCCAGAACCGGGTCGAGCCCCTGTTTCGCGGCGGCGTCGAGGGCGAGCACGGCCCGGAAGACCTGGGGTGCGGCGGTACGGAATGTCATGCGCTGTTCGGTCATGATCCGAGCCTAGAGGCGGAAGTGACCTCGGCTATGGTTCATTTCCATGCCTGATTCGTGGGTCACTTCGCTGGACGGGCCGGGCAGCCGCCGGACACAGCTGATGCGGGCGCTCCGCGACGCGATCCGGTCCGGCCGGCTTCAACCGGACACCCGGTTGCCGTCCTACCGGGCGCTCTCCGCCGACCTCGGCATCGCCCGCAACACGGTCGCCGAAGCCTATGCGGAACTGGTCGAGGAAGGCTGGCTGACCGCCCGGCAAGGCTCCGGCACCCGGGTCGCGGCGCGTGCCGCCCCACCCGCCGGCACCCGGCCACACCATCCGGCCGCCCACACCCGGCGCCCGGTCCACGACCTGGCCCCCAGCTCACCGGACGCCGCCGCCTTCCCCCGGGCGGCATGGGCGGCGTCGGCGCGGCGGGCACTGACCGCGGCACCCAGCGAGGCGTTCGGCCCGGCCGACCCGCGCGGCCGCCCGGAACTGCGCCGGGCGCTCGCCGAGTACCTGAGCCGGGCCCGGGGCGTGCGCGCCGACGCCGACCGGATCGTGGTCTGCGCCGGATTCGCGGGCGGGCTGCGGCTGCTCACCGCGCTGCTGCCGGAGACGGTCGCGGTCGAGGCGTACGGACTGCGGTTCCACGGCCGGATCCTGCAGGACGCCGGAATCCGGACGGTGCCGCTGGCCGTCGACGACCGCGGCGCCGACATCGCAGCCCTGCCCGGCGGTGGCGCCGGGGCGGTGCTGCTCACGCCCGCCCACCAGTACCCGACCGGTGGCGCGCTGCACGCGTCCCGCCGCACCGCCGTCGTCGACTGGGCGCGCGCCACCGGCGGCCTGATCCTGGAGGACGACTACGACGGCGAGTTCCGCTACGACCGCCAGCCGATCGGCGCGGTGCAGGGCCTCGACCCGGACCGGGTGGTCTACCTCGGTTCGGCGAGCAAGAGCCTCTCCCCGGCGCTGCGCCTCGGCTGGATGGTGCTGCCCGGCCACCTCGTCGACGACCTGCTCGCGGTCAAAGGCGGTCGCGAGCTCTGGACCGGCGTCGGCGACCAGCTCACGCTGGCCGACCTCCTCGCCTCCGGCAGCTACGACCGGCATCTGCGCCGCATGCGCCACGCTTACCGGCGCCGGCGAGATCTGCTGGTCACCGCCCTTCGAAACCGCCACCCGGGGGTACGCGTGACAGGCATCGCCGCGGGCCTGCACGCCGTCCTGGCCCTGCCCGAGGGCAGCGAACTCCGCGTCCTGGCCGCAGCCCGCAGCCTTGGCGTGGCGGTCGACGGCCTCTCCGCCTACCGGCATCCGGCCAGCACGATGCCCCCGCGGGACGGCCTGGTCGTCGGCTACGGCACCCCACCGGAACACGGCTTCGCCGCCGCCGTCGAGGCCCTGTGCGACGCCCTGGACCGAGGAACAGGACCCGGCCACCTGACCGGGTGGACGGGGTCAGGCGGCGGGTTCGGAGGCGAACAGGGTCAGGCCCAGACGGTGGGACAGGAAACGGGCGGCCAACTGGCCCCGGACACTGTTGCCGAAGGAGTCGAGCGGTGGCGCGAAGGTGGCCAGCGAACCCTTGCCGGGTGAGACGACGATGATGCCGCCGCCGATGCCGCTCTTGCCGGGCACGCCCACGTCGTAGAGCCAGTCGCCGGACGTCTCGTACAGGCCGGCCGTGGCCATCACGGCCAGCGTGAAGTGACACACCGAGGCGTCGACCACGCGTTCGCCGGTGCGCGGGTTCACGCCACCGTTGGCCAGGGTCGCGCCCATCAGCGCCAGATCGGTCGTGGTGATCCGCAGGCAGCTCTGCCGGGTGTAGAGGTCGACCGCCTCGACCGGATCACAACCGAGCAGCCGGTACGTCTCCAGCAGGTCGGCGAGCGCCCGGTTGCGGTGGTTGGTCGCCGACGCGGAGGCGTACACCTCCTCGTCGAGCGGCAGCTCGCGGCCCGCGAACCGGGACAGCCCGTCGCGCAGGAACGCCCACTTGCCGGCCGCGGTGTCGCCGGCGACCAGGCTCGCCGTGGCGATCGCGCCCGGGTTCACCATCGGGTTGGTCCGGCCGCCCGGCCCGCGTTCGACGGCGGTGAGCGAGTTGAACGGCAGCCCGGTGGCGTTGACTCCCAGCCGCTGCCGGATCGTCTCCGCCCCGACAACCTCGCTGACCAGGGCGAACACGAACGGCTTCGCCACACTCATGATCGTGAACCCGTGGTCGGCGTCACCGACGGTGTACAGGCCGCCGCGCGTCCCGGCCGCACAGATGCCGAACAGGCCGGGATCCACCCGCGACAGCGCCGGATAGACGCTGGACGGCGCGCCCGACGTCACCGTCCGGAACCGCTGGTACGCCTCGTCGAGGGAGCGCCGCACCTGATCGGGCGAGGGTAGTTCGCCGGTCGAGACATACTCATCCGCTGCCATTCGCGCACGGTAACCGCGCGCGCCGCCTCGCCCTTCATCCCGGACGGGTGAGGCGGTGGGCGCACGCCGGTCGCGACCATGACCGTACGCCGAGGGAGGGATGAGGATGGCCGCAGTGAAGGTGGACCGGGAACGTCTCATGCGGACGTTTCTCGACCTGGTCGCGATCGACAGCCCGACCGGGCAGGAGCAGGTCATCGGAGAGGAACTGGAGCGCCGGTTCACGGCGCTCGGCACGACGGTCCGCCGGGACGAGGCGGGCAACCTGATCGCCACGCTGGAAGGGCCACCCGGCGAGTGCTTCCTGATCTCCACACACATGGACACCGTCGGAACGGACGTCGGCATCAAACCGATCGTCGGCGACGACGGGGTGATCAGAACCGACGGCTCCACCATTCTCGGCGCCGACGACAAGGCCGGCATCGCCTCCTGCCTGGAGTTGCTGACACTGCTCGGCGAGCATCCGGAACTGCCGCATCCGGCGATCGAGTTCGTGGTGTCGGTCTCCGAGGAGGCCGGCCTGGTCGGTTCCCGGCAGCTCGACGTGTCCCGGCTGCGGTCCACCCACGGATACGTGTTCGACACCGCCGGAGCGGTCGGTTCCATCACCTACTGGGCGCCCACCGCGCTGGACGTGAACATCACCGTCCACGGGCGCAAGGCCCACGCCGGTGTCGAGCCGGAGAAGGGCGTCGACGCGCTGCGGGTCGCCGCCGAGGCGATCGCCGCGATGCCGCTGGGCCGCATCGATGAGGAGACGGTCGCCGGCATCGGCATCCTGACCAGCGGCGAGGCCCGCAACGTGGTGCCCGCCACGGCCGTGCTGACCGGGCAGGCCCGCAGCCACGACCAGGCGAAACTGGACGCGCAGGTGGCGGCGATGCGGGACGCCGTGGACGCGGCGGCGCGGCGGCACGGGGCGACCTACGAGTTCGTGGCCGAGGAGATCTACCACACGTACCACATCGACCCGGTCGCGAAACCGTACCGGGACGCCGCCCGGGCCATCGAGGCGAACGGCCTCGAGGTGATCGCCCGCAAATCCGGTGGCGGCACCGACGGCAACTTCCTCAACGCCCGCGGCATCCCGTGCGTCGGCCTGGCCACCGGCATGGTCGACGAGCACGCGACCAGCGAGCACATCGCGATCGACGACATGGTGGCGGCGTGTGGGATTCTGCTGACCATCGCCACCGGAACAGCAACAGCGAGGGAGCAGTAATGCCAGGTCACATCGTTCCCATGGGCGCCGGGCGCGCGGTGATGGACCGTCGCGACGATCCGCTGCACGACTACGTCCTCGAACTCACCGGCAAGGACGACCCGGTGGTGCTGTTCCTGCCGACCGCCACCGGCGACGACGCGAGCTACATCGTGTCGTTCTACGAGGCGTTCCACTCCGGCCGATGCCGGCCCCGGCATCTGCGGCTGTTCCACCGCGACTTCGACGACCTGACCGACATCGTGCTCGGCGCCGACGTCATCCACGTCGGCGGCGGCAACACCGCCAACATGCTGGACGTGTGGCGGCGGCAGGGCGTGGACACCCTGTTGCATCAGGCGCTGGCCGGCGGGGCGGTGCTCACCGGCGGCAGCGCGGGCGGACTGTGCTGGTTCGAGGGCGGGACCACCGACTCGTACGGGCCGACGCTGCAGTTGCTGGACGAAGGCCTCGGCATGATCAAGGGCAGTTACTGCCCGCACTACGACGCCGAGGACCAGCGCCGCCCTCTGTTCCACGCGGCCCTGCTCGACGGATCGCTGGAGACGGGGTACGCCTCGTGGAACCGGGTCGCCATCCGGTTCACCGCGGGCGGCGAGCTGGTCGAGGCGGTCACCTCCGAGCCGGGCGGCCGGGCCCTCAAGGTGTATGCCCGCGACGGCGAGATCGTCGAGGAGGACATCCCGTGCCGCCGGCTCGCCGAGCGGGTCGCCAGCCGGAGCGTGTCGACGTAGGAAGACACGAGGAGAGGCCGTCGGCCTCTCCTCGTGTTCTCACATGCTCGCCGGCGCCGCGAACAGCACGATCGACACCCGGGTCGGGGTGACGTCCAGCTCGCGTTGCATGCCCACCCGCTGGATCATCGCGTAGCCGGGCGTGCCGGCCTCCCCGGTCGGGTTGAGCAGCACCAGCGCCCGGCCCGCCTCGACGAACGCGTCCGAGCCGGGCCGCAGGACGTCCCCGCAGGCGGTGGTGTTCCCGGCTGGGTCGCTGATCGTCAGCGAGAAGTCCTGCTGCCCGGAGTAGGCGGTGGCCAGCGCGAACCCGGGCACCGGCGGACTCCCGACGTACGCGAGGGTCGCCGTGCGCCCCGGCCCGCCGGTGGCCCGGTACGGGGTGACGTCGAACGTGCCCTCACCCTGCATGTCGAGCCGGATGTCACCGGCCGGCGCCTGACAGGTGCCGCCCTTGACGTGGGCGTTGTAACCGTTCTCCGGCCGCGCGGGCGGGGTGACGGTGCCCGCCGTCACCAGGATGCGCGCCCGGGTCGGCGTGATGTCGAGCTCACGTTGCAGGTGGGTCCGTTCGATCACGGCGACGCCCTGGACGGTGGCGCCGCCCACCGGCAGCAGCTGCACCACGGCCAGCCCGGACCGGCCGAACCGGTCCTCCTCCGGCTGGAGCAGGTCGCCGCACGCCACGTCCTGGCCGCCCTCGGTGAGGACCAGCGAGAACCGCTGACCGGTGTAGATCGCGCCGAGGCCGAAACCGGGCACCTGCGGCGCCCCGTAGAAGCCGAGGACCGCGTCGTTCTCGGCCCGGTACGGCACCACGTCGTGGCTGCCACCGCCGGCCAGGTCGATGTGCAGGTCCTGGCCGGGTTCGGCGCAGCTGCCGTCCCGGATGAACCCGTCGTAGCCGGACCCGTCCTGCGCCCGCGCCGGGATCGGCGCGAGCAGCAGGGCGAGCACGGCCAGGGTGGCCGGGACGAATCGCAGCCACCTGGACGGTGTCGTCATCGCCAACCTCCTAGCTGGTGCCGTAGACCAGCGCCGCAGTCAGCAGCGCCACCACGGTCGAGACGAGCCACATGATGAACATCGGCAACGAGAAGGAGTGCCAGATCGCGAACCGGCTGATCCCGGTGGTGCCCGTCTCGTCGGCCGCGATGCTGGTGACCTGGGAGCCGTTCGCCGG
The DNA here is from genome assembly GCF_040656595.1 of Actinoplanes sp. NPDC049802. NCBI lineage: Bacteria > Bacillati > Actinomycetota > Actinomycetes > Micromonosporales > Micromonosporaceae > Actinoplanes > Actinoplanes sp. NPDC049802. The sequence continues at coordinate 127,907 of NZ_JBFAMR010000001.1, read as the reverse complement.
GAAGAAGTAGATGCCGATCGCGGCCACCGAGAACGCTGCCAGGAACTGCGGCGGGATGTCCAGCGCCAAGCCGATCGGCACGATCGCGGCCAGCGCCGCCGCCTGGCTCGTCGTCAACGCGGCGACGATGAAGATGGCGATCGCGATCGTCCATCTCGCCGCCTCCACCAGACCGCCCATGGCGCTGACGATCGCGGTCTCGTTCGCCGCGATCCAGGTGTCCGCCAGCCAGGCGATGCCGAACAGCGCGATCAGACCGATCAGGCCGGAGGTCATGGTGCTCTGCGTGACCACGTCCTTGATCTTGACCTTGCAGAACAGCACGATCAGCGTGGCCGTCACACCCATCACGATCTGGATCACGATCGAGGTGCTGATCGGCACCAGGTTGCCCTCGTCGTCCGGGAACGCCGGCCGCAGCGACTCGACCATGCCGAGCAGCACGATGACGGCGATACCGGCCAGGAAGATGAACGTGCTCCGCTTGGCCTCCTTCGGCAGCTGCCGCGCCTCCAGCACGCTCGTGTCGACGGGCTTGATCTCGCCGGCCGCCACCCGCTTCTGATACACGGGATCGTCGGCGAGTTCCTTACCGACCCTCATCTGTACGAACGACGCCGCCAACAGGCCCACCACGCTCGCCGGCAGGACGACGACCAGGATGTCACCGATCCCGAAGTCGACCGGGTCGAGCAGGCCCACGAGCGTCGCCATCGACGCGCTGACGGGACTGGCCGTGATCGCGAACTGCGAGGCGGTACCGGCCACCGCGAGCGGCCGCTCCGGGCGTACCCCGTTGAAGTAGGCCACCGCGAAGATGACCGGGATGAGCGGGTAGTAGATGAAGCCGGTGCCCGCACCCAGGGTGAAGATGAACGCGACGACCGGCGCGATGAGCGCGATCAGCGCGGGCTTGCGTTTGAGGATCTTCTTGGCCACCTCGACCAGGTAGTCGATACCACCGACCGCCTGCATGGTCGACGCCGCCGTGATGACGGACAGAATGATCAACATCGACGACGTGGGCGGCTCGCCGGGCGCCAGCCCGAACCCGAACACCAGCACCGCGAGACCCACCAGGCCCCACAGGCCGAGACCGATACCACCCATACGTACGCCGAGCAGGATCGCGCCGATCACGACGACGCCCTGCAGGATTATCAGCCCCGTTTCCACGTGACCTCCCGGCTTCACCGACGCGCCCGAACGGACTCTCCGCCCGCAACCGTCGATAAAGGATCGGCTGGTCAGCACATCCTTCGGCTCATCCCCGGAGGATGACCCCGTCACCGGCGCGGATCCACTCCGGCTGGCTTCAGCGCTGCCTCAAACGGGCGTGAGGCAGCCCCTGACCCTGCTGGCCGAATCGCCCGCTCGCTCGCTCGCCCGCTCGCCCGCTCGCTCGCCCGCCCGCTCGCCCGCTCGCCCGCCCGCTCGCCCGCTCGCCCGCTCGCCGGGCGGGCGCGCACAGCGCACCGATGGTGTGCCCCGAGCACCGCTGTGACACTCGTGAGCGACCGCGCAGGCCCCTGCGTGCCGAATCGCTCGGCCCCGTCTGCCTGCCGGGCGGGCGCCCACAGCGCCCCGACGGCACGCCCAGTCGCCCAGTCGCGCCGTCGCCCTGTCGCCCTGTCGTCCTGTCGCGCCGTCGCCCTGTCGCCCTGTCGTCCTGTCGCGCCGTCGCCCTGTCGTCCTGTCGTCCTGTCGCCCCGTCGTACTGGCGTCCGGGCGTCCGGGCGTCCGGTGGGCGGAGGGCCGGCGTGCTGGGCGATGTGTGCTCGGAGAACACGACACCCGTCGTGGGTGTGAGAACACCCGTTGCGGGTGTCACGTCTGCGGAACACAGATAGCCGAGATCCGTGTCCCGTCTCCCCGGACGGGGATCCGTCTCCGCGTGCGCTGCCAGCCGGCGAACGTGATGGTGATTCCGTGCGACGGCTGGCCGGTGCCGCACGCTGGAGTTCACGGGGCAGCGTCAGCAGCGGTCGCCCTCACCGGCCGGCCGGGTCGTTTCGCCGGTCTTGCTCAGCGACGAGCGCACCGTTCACGCAACGCCGTCTACATGCGCAAACACCGCAACGGACGGGTCTTCACCGGTCAACGGACAGCCCGGCTCACCTGGAGTGAGGCGGAAGCAAGTCGTGCCCCTCCCACGGGTCGATCGCCTCGGGGTAAGCGGGATCCTCCACCCGAGGCTTCCGCGGGGCCGGTTCGACGCGGGTGGGTGCGGTTGGTGGTTTCTGTGGGGCCGGTTCGATCCGGGTGGGTGCGGCCGGGGGCTCCTGCGGGGCCGGTGCCGGGGGGCGCGGCCACGCCGGTTCGATCCTGGTGGCCGCGAGCGGTAGCGGCCGAGCCGGGGGCGCTTCGGCGCGGGCGGGCGCCGGCGGCCGCGACCGCGCTGGTGGTTCGGCGCGAGCCGGTGGAGGCGGTGGCGCCTGCCGGGCCGGCTCGATCCTGCTGGGTGCGAGCGGTTCGGGCCGCGCTGGTGGCGCCTGTGACGCGGCTCCGGCCGGGGCGGCCAGCAGTTCGGAGGCGGTGGCGCGGTCCTCGTTGAGGCGGGCCCGGGCGGCGTCGAAGACCGGCCCGGTCAGCCCGGCGAGCGGCTCACCCGCCCAGCGTTCGAGCTGGTGGCGGATCTCTTCGGTGGCCGTGCCGATGTCACCGGTGCGATGCTCGTCGCGCGCCTGCGCGAGGGCGGCCCGGAACATGCCGGTGTCGAGGGTGTCGCCGACGCGCAGCACATAGCCGGCTTCGGTCAGCGTGAGCAGCGACGTCCGCCCCGGATCGAGGGCCCGGCGTAGCCCGCCGACGCACCGTTGCACCACGTCGACGGCGTTCTCCGGCGGGTCGCCGTTCCACAGCGCGGTGACGATCTCCCGGACGCCGACCGGCCGGTCGGCGTGCAGCAGCAGGACGGCGAGAACGGCTCGCTGGACGGGCGGCCCGAGATCGACCGGCTCGCCGCCCCGGTAGGCGCGAACCGGCCCGAGCAGCTCGAACCGCAACGAGCCGGTGTTCATCCCTGTTTCCCCCAGCGAACCTTCCGCCCGGCCGCAGCGTCACGGCAGGTGCCAGCAGCATATCGGCGCCGCTGCCCGAACCCGCCCGCAAGTCCGCCGCACGAGCGCTTCCGGGCGCGATCAAAGGCTGACCGCTGCCGTCTCACGGTCCCCGCGGGGCCGGCCGGTGGGGCCGCTCGCCCAGCCACGTCACCCCGCCGGGAACGACACCTGGACGGTGAGCCCGTCGCGGCCCGTCGACGACGCGGTGATCAGCCCGCCGTGGGCCTGGGTGATCGACCGGGCGATCGACAGCCCGAGGCCCGCCCCGCCGCTGTGGTCGATGCGCGCCGCCGTGCGCCGCCGGAACGGCTCGAACAGGGCGGACACGTCCTCGGGCGGCACGTCGTCGCCGGTGTTGGTGACGACGAGCGCGGGCTCGCCGCCGACCCGGACGTCGATCGTGCCGTCCGGCCGGTTGTATTTCAGCGCGTTCTGCACGAGGTTCGTGACGAGGCGCTCCAGCAGGATCCGCTCGCCGAGGACCAGGCGCGGCCGGAGATCGCTGGTGATGGTGACACCGGCGTCGGCGGCCCGGGCGCGGTGCGCGGCGAGGACGTCGGCGACGATCCGGTCGAGCCGCAGCGGGGCCCGCGCCACCAGGCCGCGGTCGCTCTCGCTCAGCACCAGCAGGCCCTCGATGAGGCGTTCGTTGCGCTCGTTGGTGGCCAGCAGCTGGGTGGTGAGCAGGCCGAGCTGGTCGGCGGTGAGCTGTTCGGCCATGCCGACCTCGATCAGGGTGCGCTGGACCGCGAGCGGGGTACGCAACTCGTGGGAGGCGTCGGCGGCGAACCGGCGCTGGGCCTCGTAGCCGACGGCGATCCGGTCCATCATGTCGTCGATGGTGCGGCCGAGCACCGCCAGCTCGTCGCCGCCGGGGCCGGGGCGCAGCCGGTGGCCGAGGTTCTGCGGGCCCACGTCGGCGATCGTCTCGACCAGATCGCGCAGCGGGCGCAGGCACCACCGCACCGCCGGAACGCAGGCGGCCAGCATCGCGGCCAGCACCAGCAGCGTGGTGGCGACCGTGGGGATGGTGGGCCGCCGCCACAACTGCGTGCACGCCCACGAGCTGTCGGCGCTCGGTGCGCGGCCGACGGGCAACTCGCACCAGGACGGGCCGAACTCCTCCCACACGGCCAGCAGCACGTTCGTGACCGTGCCGCTGAGCCCGCCCGCGACCAGCACGATCGCACAGAGCAGCAGGATCCGGCGGGCGGGGGAGCGGCGGCTCATCCGCCGAGCCGGTATCCGGCGCGGCGGACGGTGTGCAGCACCGGCGGGTCGCCGAGCTTGCGGCGCAACGTCATGACCGTCATCCGTACGGTGTTGGTGAACGGGTCGGCGTGCTCGTCCCAGGCCTGTTCCAGCAGGTCCTCGGCGCTGACCACCCGGCCTTCGGCACGCATCATCACGTGCAGCACGGCGAACTCCTTCGACGACAGCGACAGCAGCCGCCCGTCACGGGACACCGTGTGCCGGGTGCTGTCGAGCACGATCCCCTCCTGCTCCAGCACCGGCGGCAGTGCCGGGGCCGAGCGGCGGGCCAGCGCCTGCACCCGGGCGGCCAGCTCGGCGAAGGCGAACGGTTTCGTCAGGTAGTCGTCGGCGCCGAGGCCCAGCCCTTCGACGCGGTCCCGGATCCCGGCGGCGGCGGTCAGCAGCAGCACCTTGGTGGTGGTGTCGGCGTCGACGACCCAACGGCAGACCTCGTCACCGGTACGGCCGGGCATGTCCCGGTCGAGGACGGCGACGTCGTACCGGTTGACGCCGAGGCGTTCCAGAGCGGCGTCACCGTCGTAGACCACGTCGACGGCCATCGACAGCCGCCGCAACCCCTGCGCGACCGTGTCGGCCAGCAGCCGTTCGTCGTCCGCCACCAGCACCCGCATGCGCCATCCCCCCGGTTTCGCGGTTCACCGCCCTCCGACAGGTTTTCACAGCGCGGATAAGCGGTTCATAAGAGCGCTGATGACGGTCGCCGGACGGGGCCGCGTGAAACATGGTCGGCCCTTGCCCCGACGATGCCCGGACGGTCGCCTTGCCGAGAAATGTGAAGAATCGTCTCCTGGTGCTCCTGCTGGCCGTCGTCGCCGTCGCCGGGAACGCCCGGCCCGCCCAGGCCATCGCCTACGGTGAGAACGCCGCCGACGGCGCCTACCCCTTCTCGGTCCTGCTCACCATGACCGGGCTGCCCGACGGCGCCGGCGGCACCCGGGACAGCTCCTGCTCCGGCGCGCTCGTCGCCGAGCGCTGGGTGATCACCGCCGGGCACTGTTTCCGCGACGGCGACGGCCGCCGGGTCGACCGCGCCGTCGCCCGGCGGACCGTCGCCGTCATCGGCCGCGCCGACCTTCGCGGCCATGACGGGTACGAGGTCGAGGTCGTCACCGTGCGCCAGGCCGACGACACCGACGTGGCCCTCGCCGAGCTGGCGCGACCGGTCACCGGGGTCACGCCGATCCGGCTCTCCACCGGCGCCCCGCACGTCGGCGAGGTGCTGCGGCTGACCGGGTTCGGGCTGGCCGTCCGGGACGGCACGATCGGGCCCACCGACCGGATGCAGACCGGCCGGTTCACCGTCGACGCCGTCGGCGACACCCTGATCGAGGCGTCCGGCGCCGCCCCGCGCCCGGACACCAGCCCGTGCCCGCACGATTCCGGCGGGCCCTACTTCCGGGAACTGCCCGACGGGACGGCCGAACTGGTGGCCGTGGTCAGCGGCGGTCCCGGCTGTCCGCACCCCGGACCGGACCTCGGCGCGCGTACCGACGGCCTCGCCGACTGGATCGCCGCCACCACGACCGGGCGGTTCCCGGCGGCCGCGGCCGGCTTCGGCGCCGCCGGTCTGCTGGTGGCGGCCACCGTCCTCACCGCCGTCCTCCGCCGGCGGGCACACCGGTGAGACCGGGCCCGTCCAGGAATGATCGATCCCCGGCTATCCCCGGGCGAGGTCCCCGGCGTTCTCCGGTTCGGCACAGACGACCTGGTCGCGGCCGGCGGCCTTGGCTCGGTACAGCGCCGTGTCCGCCGCTTTCAGAAGGCACGCCGGGTCGACCGCCGACGTCCGCCGCAGTGTGGCGAGGCTCGCGACACCCATGCTGACGGTTCGCGCGATCGGGCCGGCCGGGCTCGGCACGGTCACCGCGGCACAGCGCCGCCGAACCTGCTCCGCCCGGGCCCGGGCGCCCGCCAGATCCTCGCCCGGCAGCAACAACACGAACTCCTCGCCGCCGTAACGCGCCACCACCCCCGGCTCCGCCACCACCTCGGCCAGAGCCGCCGCGATGCCCCGGAGCAGGTCATCCCCGACCGCGTGGCCGTGCCGGTCGTTGACCGACTTGAAGTGATCCACGTCGAGCAGCACGGCACACAGATCAGATTCATCTCGTACGGCGTACTCGATCTGATCTTGAAGTTGGGTCATGAGGTGCCGCCGGTTGTGCAGCCCCGTCAGCTCGTCGCGGGACGCCTGCTCGGAGAGCTTGGCGCGCAGCAGCTCGTTGGTCTCCACCTGCTCCCGCAACCGCTGGTTGGTGCGGGTCAGCGCATCCCGCTGGCGGGCCACCTCGGTGACGTCGCGGACCAGGGCGACACTGGCGGTGGCACGGCCCCGATGATCGGCGAGCCGTTCGACACGCACCTCGAAGACGCGGAGCCCGTCGGGGAGACGCACACGGTACTCGCCGTCGATCACCGGCTGGGGAAGGCCGAGCGCCCGCAACGTCGGACCGACCACGGCGCCCGGCCTGCGGGACAGGTCCGGTGCGGCCTCGGCGATCAGCCGGTCGCCTGCCAGGTTCAGGTCGGCCAGCCGGCCGTCCCCGTCGGTGACGATGACGGCGTCCCGGAGCCGGTCGAACACCAGACTTCGCGCCACCGGGATGACCCGCAGCAGGCCCTCGCCGAAGACCGCGCGGAAGAAGACCAGGCTGGTGATCACGAAGGCCAGCGCCGTCATGTCGGGAAGGTCACCCGCGTACTGGAGCGTCACCGCGCTGACCGCGACGGGCACCAGCGCGCCGCAGAGGATCCACCGGGCCTGGCGCCGTCGCATATGGCCGGCGTGCCGGACGCCGGCGAGGAGGATCACGAGGTTCGCGGCGAGCATCGCGTAGAGGAACGCGCAGTGACACCAGAACAGCCACTGCGGCTCCAACCGGATCCAGAGGTCGTCCGGGCCGGCCGACAGGAAGCGGAAGAGAGCGTGATGGCGGAAGTCGGTCGCCGCGGCCACCGTGATGAACAGCGGCTCGGCCATGAAGATCGCCACCTTGCGGCGGGTGATCCGCCACGCGGGGTTCAGCAGCGCCCGGCTGAGCCACCAGAAGCCGGCGACCATCGTCGAGCTGGCCGGGAAGATCACCATCGCGGCGGCTCGTCCCACGCCGGCCGGCAGCCATCCGACCACGCTCAACGCGATCAGGCAATCCGAGGCCGTCCACACCGCGACGGCGGTCATCGCCGCCACCAGGCCGACCGCCATCACCCCGGTACGACGCCGGCGCCACGCCACGGCGGCGAGAACCGCAGATCCGGCAGCCGCCACCCCGTTCAGTGTGGTGAGGATGGCGATGGTGGCGGATGTCCCCATGCAGGCCCACCTTCTCATCCGTTTACCTGGCCGCCGGCTCTATCGGAGGCGGAGTCGCGAGGCTTAGCAAAACGCGGATCGGCGCGATGTCCGGCTCCTCGCGGCAACGGCCCGGCGCCGATCCGATAGCGTGGTCGCGATGAACCGTGATCTTCTCGCCGCCCGCGACCTCGCCGTCGATCTGGCGGTCCGGGCCGGGCGCCTGCAGCTGGAGCGGCGCGACACGCTGCGGATGGGCGCGCCCAAGGCGCACGCCAACGATGTCGTCTCCGACGTCGACATCGCCAGCGAACGCCTCATCGTCGACGCGATCCGGGCGGCCTGGCCCGACGACGCGGTGCAGGCGGAGGAGGGGCACGGCCGCTCCGGCGGCAGCGGCTGGACGTGGGTCGTCGATCCGCTGGACGGCACCCGCAACTACATCAGCCGGACCGGTCCGTGGTCGGTTTGCATCGCCCTCTACCAGGGGGATCAGCCGCGGATGGCGGTCGTGCGCGACCCCGCCGCGGACGAGACGTTCAGCGCCCTCGACGGCGGCGGGGCCCTGCTCGACGGCCAGCCGATCACCGCGTCCAGCGGCCCGCCGCTGGCCGAGGCGCTCGTCGGCGTCAGCTTCCAGCCGAACCCGAAGACCAAGGAACGCACCGGCAGACTGATCCGGGAGCTGCTGCCGGTGACCGGTGACATCCGCCGGATCCCGGCCGCGCTCAACCTCGTCTACCAGGCGTGCGGCCGGCTGGACGGTGGCGTGGCCCTGGACACGAACCTGTGGGACATCGCCGCGGGCGCCCTGATCGCCCGCGAGGCCGGCGTGGTCCTCGGCGGCCACGGCCCGGACTTCTCCACCGAGCTGACCATCGGAGCGGCCCCGGCCCTGTGGGAAGCCCTCGCCGAGCGGGTCCGTGCCGCCGCCTGACCCTTCGGCGACGGTTGACGGGCGGCGGCAGATGTCGCCTTCGGCTACGGATTCGCCGCCGCCAGGTAGCGCTCGGCGAGCGTACGCAAGAGGTCGCGAAGTTCCCCGGGTTCCTCGGCGGTGAAGGGGACGCCGAATCCGCCCAGGTAGGTGACGAGGTCGAAGAGGGAGTCGGTGCCCGTCTCCATCTCGCAACTGTCGGCCGTGAGCGGCGTGATCCGGCTCGATGTCGTGGTGGCCCGCTCGGCGATGACCGAGGCCGCGGCGGCGAAACGCACCCGCACCCGGTAGCGGAACGGTGCGTCGACCACCCCGCGCAGCACGTGTGCGGCCGCGTCGCCGCCGGGCGGCTCGCGCGGGACGAACCGCTGCGCCGGGGTCGTGGGCGGCAGCATCGTGATGCGGTCGGCGCGGAAGGTGCGCCAGTCGCGGCGGCCGGTGTCCCAGGCGAGCAGATACCACCGGCGTCCCGTGTAGACGAGGGTGTGCGGTTCGACGTCGCGTTCGGTGGCGTCGCCCGAGTGCGCCTCGTAGCGGAACCGCACCCGCTCGTGCCCGTGTGCCGCCGCCGCCAGCCGGGTCAGCGTGTCCCGGTCGACGACCGGGCCGCCGCCGGCCGCCGAGACGGTGGTGTTCCGCAGCGCATCCACCTGCGGCCGCAGGCGTCTCGGCAGGGTGCGTTCCAGTTTGGTCAGCGCCCGCAGCGACGCCTCCTCGATGCCGGCGACACTGCCGGCGGCGGCCGCCCGCAGGCCGACGGCCACCGCGACGGCCTCGTCGTCGTCGAGCACGAGCGGCGGCAGGGCGCTGCCGGATCCGAGCCGGTAGCCGCCACCCGGCCCGGTGCCGGCGTCCACCTGGTAGCCGAGCCGGCGCAGCCGGTCCACATCGTTGCGGACCGTGCGGGTGGTCACCTCGAGCCGTTCCGCGAGTTCGGCGCCCGCCCATTCGCGCCGTTGCAGCAGCAGCGACAGCAGCCGCAGCACCCGGACCGAGGTCTCCAACATCCCCCGAGTTTAGGAACCGCGCATTCCGCATCCGGCCGGGCCCGGACTCTTCCGTGCCCGGCCACCGAAGGAGGACGGTATTCGCCTAAAGACCGGACGGCCTGAGCCGATCTGAGATTGGAGTGATCAATCGTGACGAGGAGGGGTTCCGGTGGCACGTTGGCTCGCGTGGACGGCGACCGTGACGCTGCTGGCCGCCACGGCCGGCTGCGGTGACGACTTCGAGCCCCCCGCCGCACCCGACCGGGGCGTGATCGGGCTGGCCATGCCGACGAAGGCGTCAACGCGGTGGATCGGCGACGGCGAGAACATGGTGAAGCAGTTCGAGCTGCTCGGATACCGCACCACCATGCAGTACGCCGACGACGACGTGCAACGGCAGGTCGACCAGATCGACGACATGGTCGGCGCGAAGGTCAAGGCACTGGTGGTCGGGGCGATCGACGGGACCGCGCTCAAGAGCGTGCTCGGCAAGGCGGCCCAGGCCGGCATTCCGGTGATCGCCTACGACCGGCTGATCCGCGACACCGGCGACGTCGCCTACTACGCCACCTTCGACAACTTCAAGGTGGGTGTCGAGCAGGCCGGTGCGATCGTCGACGGGCTCGAACTGCGCACCGCCAGAGGCCCTTTCAACCTTGAGCTGTTCGCCGGATCGCCGGACGACAACAACGCCACGTTCTTCTTCAACGGGGCGATGAGTGTGCTCAAGCCGTACCTCTCCGCGGGCAAGCTGGTGGTGCGCAGCGGCGAGACGAAGTTCGCCGAGGTCGCCACCATGCGCTGGGACGGCGCGGTGGCGCAGAAACGGATGGCCCGGCTGCTGCGGTCCGACTACGGCAACGCCCGGGTCGACGCGGTCCTGTCACCCTACGACGGCATCTCCCGCGGCATCCTGACCGCCCTCGAGGAAGCCGGTTACGGCGCCCGGGGCCGCGCCCTTCCGGTGCTGACCGGCCAGGACGCCGAGCTGGAGTCGGTGAAGCTGATCGCCGCCGGCCGGCAGACCGAAACCGTCTACAAGGACACGCGGGAGCTGGCCAAGGTCGCGGTACAGATGACCAACGCCGTGCTGACCGGCGAGGAGCCGCTGGTCAACGACACCGAGCAGTACCACAACGGGGTCGAGGCGGTGCCGACGTTCCTGTTGCAGCCGGTGAACGTGGACCGGTCGAACTACAAGCGTGTCCTCGTCGACGGCGGCTACTACACCGCCGACCAGATCGCCGCCTCATGAACGCCGCCGAAAGGACGTCCCCGGTGCCCGGTCACCGCTCACTCCGAGACGCCCCCGTCGGGGTGAAACTCACCGGCCTGGTCGCGGCCGGCCTGCTCGCCGTCGGCACCTGCGTCGGCGTCACCCTCTACAACAACCACGTCGCCGACGAGACCGCCAGACGTCTCAGCGACCTCAACGCCGCCAGTGCGCTGGTGCTGCGGCTCGACCGGGTGGCCAGCGAGCTCAAACTGAACGGCCTGCAGGCGATCACCCGCGACGACGCCACCGAACAGACGGCGATCCTGCAGAACCGCCTGGACGAGGCCGAGACGCTGATCGCCGAGCTCAGCGCCGTCGAACTCTCCGGCGAGCTGCCCGCGGCGGTCGGCCGGATCCGGGCCGTCTACGCCGACTACACCGAGGTGATCGAACGGTTCGTCGCCGGTTCGGTGGCCGACCAGGCCCAGGCCCGCCTGGCCTGGGAACAGATCGACGTGGACAACTATCTGACGAGCGCGGTCCTGGAGAACGAGCGCGCGCTGTTCGCCGCGACCCTCACCGCGGCGAGCGAGGACGCCGCCGCGAGCCGCGACCGGGCACAGCTGATCCTGCTCGCCACCGCACTGGCGGCCACCCTGGTGCTGTGCCTGCTCGCCCGGGTCATCGTCACCTCCATCACCAGGCCGCTGCTGCGGGTGCGTACCGCGCTCAAGGCGATGGCCGCGGGCGACCTGACGGTGACCACGGACGTCGCCTCAGGCGACGAGGTCGGCCAGATGGCGCACGCCCTCGACGAGGCGCAGGGCAACATGCGTACGGTCGTGGCACAGGCCGCCGCCTCGGCACGCACCCTGGCGACCGCCGCCGAGGAGATGACCCGGACCGCCGGCGCCATCGCCGACGACGCGCTCGGCTCGTCGTCGCAGGCCCGCGACATCTCCGGAACCGCGGCCTCGGTGTCGTCGAACGTCGGCGCGGTCGCCGCCGGGGCGCACGAGATGGCCGAATCGATCCGGGAGATCGCCCAGAGCACCTCCCGGGCGGCCGACGTCGCCGGCCAGGCCGTGGACGTGGCCCGGTCGACCAGCGGGCACATCGACAAGCTGGGCGCCTCGTCGGCGGAGATCGTCAGCGTGGTCCAGGCGATCACCGCGATCGCCGAGCAGACCAACCTGCTCGCCCTGAACGCGACCATCGAGGCGGCCCGTGCCGGGGAGGCGGGCAAGGGCTTCGCGGTGGTGGCGTCCGAGGTCAAGGATCTGGCGCAGGAGACCGCCCGGGCCACCGAGGACATCACCGGCCGGGTCGCCGTGATCCAGGCCGACACCGCCGGCGCCGTGGAGGCGATCAGCCAGATCACCTCGGTGATCGAACAGATCAACAGCTTCCAGGCGACCATCGCCGCCGCCGTGGAGGAACAGACCGCCACCACCGCCGAGATGAACCGCGCCATCACGGCGGTGGCCGACGGCGCGCAGACCATCGCCGGCGGGGTGGCCGGGCTGGCGTCCGCCTCCGAACGCACCACCGAGGGCGCCGCCCAGTCCCGGCAGGCGATCACCGAGATCAGCTCGATGGCCAACGAACTCCAGACCCTGGTCGCCCGCTTCCGGACGTGACCCGTCGAGGCCCGGCCGGCGACGCTCGGGTGGGCGCCGGGCGCCGCCGGAACCCCACACCCCAAATGATCTTCCCAGCGGGTGACAACTGTCCCGAACTGATGTCACCAATATTGTTGACAAAAACGTCAACTCGGCTCGGCCCTCGACGGCCGGGCCACCGACCGGCTGCTGGGTGTCATCCGTGTGCTCCGTGAACGCGAAGTCGCGGTGGTCTTCGTGAGCCACATCCTGGAAGAGGTCATGAGCCTCTGCGACGAGGTGCCCTCGGCCGAGGCCGCGTCCGGCTCTCTGTCCGGCGGCAACCAGCAGAAAGTGGTGGTCGCGAAATGGCTCGACAACGAGCCGTCCACCATTCTGCTCGACGATCCGACCCGCGGCGTCGACATCGGCGCGCGTGCGGAGATCCACGCCCTGGTCCGTGCGACCGCCCGCGCGGGCGCGGTGGTCCTGTTCTCCTCGAACGACCTCGCGGAACTGGCCGCCGCGACCGACCGGGTGCTCGTCTTCTACCGCGGCCGGATCTGCGCTGAACTGCGCGGCGGGGACAAGACCTCCAAGAACATCCTGCACCTCATGAACACCGGGGCCGAGCATGGCCCGGCGGAGTAGCCGCCACGCCGGACCGGTCACCGGCTGGCGCGAAGGCTCCTCGGCCACTCGATGGCCGGGCCGGCCGGGTGCGCCTCACGGCGGACGTCAGTCCGGTTCGGCCGGCCGGCGAAAGCCGATCATGCGGCTGAGCAGGTCGTAGCGCCAGACCGCGCTCAACAGCAGAAACCACGGAGGCAGAGCCGCGACCGCGACGGCGAACGCGGCGACATCGGGGAACAGCCCGAAGTAGTTGTAGAGCACCGGTGCGGCCATGATGGTGCCGAAGCACACGAGGAGAGCGGCGACGAGCAGCGCGGGCCGCTTGTCCCGGCAGACTCCCGTCCAGCTCGCGAACAGGCGTACCGGCGGCTTGAGGAACAGGATCAGCACGAACGCGGCCACCGACGTGAACACCGTGAGCCCGGTCTGCGCGACGACCGTCGCGGCGCGCTCGGCGAACGTGGCGTTCGTGCTCAGCAGTCCGGTGAACTCCTCGAACCGAGCGACCAGATGCTCCGGCACCCGTTTGCCGGGCAGACCGACGACGAACTCGTACAGGGTGGCGTAGACGGTCACACCGAAGACGGCGGTCACGATGGCGGCGGGCGCCACGAAACGGGCCAGCGAACCGATCAGCCGCGGATCGGGCGGTTCCGGCTCCGCCCAGGCGGTCAGCAGCATCGTCGGCAGGCCGACGGTGAACAACACCAGGGCCACCTGGGCCGGCTCGTAGGGAAAACCGAGCCCGAGGATCGCGACACCGACGATGATCAGGATGGAGGTGCTGACCCGGGCCAGATACAGGTACATCGATGTGGCGATGCCGGTGACGATCCGCCGCCCCTGCCGCCGCGCCGGCCCGAGGGCGTCTACGGCGTCATCCAGCAGCACCACGTCCGCGACCTCGCACGCGACGCTGTTTCCGCTGCTCAGTGCGACTCCGACATGGGCCTTACGCAGCGATGGGATGTCGTTGACGCCGTCGCCGATCATCGCCGTGTACCGGCCCTGCCGGCGAAGGCCGCCGAGCAGGCGCTCCTTCAACCGCGGGGTGACCCGCCCGAACACGGTGCCCCGGGCGATCGCCTGGTCGAACTCCGCGGGCGCCATCGACTCCAGATCGGCGCCGTACACCGGTTCACCGTCACCGAATCCGAGGCGGCGGGCCAGAGCGGCCACCGTACGGGGATCATCCCCGGAGACGATCTTGACCGCCACACCGTCGGCCCGTAGATCGTCCAGGGTCTCCGTGATCCCGGGGCGAAGTTCGTCACGAAGCGCCACTAGGGCCAGCGGCGTCAGCTCCGGCAGGCGGGGTGTCCCGTCCCGATCGAACAGATCGGCATCGGGATCGACCGTCGCGGCGAACAGCAGCACCCGCAGACCCCGGCGGGTCAGCCTGTCCAGATGGTCGTACATCCGCATGTGATCCTCGGCGGAGAACGCCTCGCTCAGGGCCTCGACGGCGCCGAGCACGTGCCCGCCGACGGCGCTCCACCGGCGTTCCGGAGAGAAGGGCACCTCCCGGCGTACGCTCGCCGGCGGACCGGGCAGCGCCTCCGCCAGGGCGGCGACGGTCCGGTCGGGGGCCGTCGCGGCGTTGACCGCGGCGGACAGAAGCCGTCGCACCGCCTCCGGGTCGTGACCGTCGAGGGCCTCGACCCGTTCGAGGCTCAGCCGGCCCGTGGTCAGCGTTCCGGTCTTGTCGGCGCACAGCACGTCGACACTGCACAGCGCCTCGACGGCGCTGATCTGCTGGATCAGGGCGCCACGCCGGGCGATCGCCGCCGCACCCACCGCGTAGGAGATCGTGATCAGAAAGAACAGGCCGTACGGCACCAGCCCGGACAGCACGGCGGCCGTCTGCACCACCTCGACCAGTGACAACCCCTTCAACGCGGCGTTGGCCAGAACCGCCGCGCTCATCAGCGCCACGGTCACCATGATCAGCCGGACGATCGCATCGATGCGCCACTGCATCGGCGTGGGATCGGGCGCCCACGACTTGGCCGTCGACGTCAGCGTGCCCACGGTGCTCTGGTCGCCGACCACCTCTGCGCGCTGGCCGCCCGAGCCGCCGAGCACGACCGTGCCCGATCGCAACAGGTCACCGGCACGTTTCGGGACCGGCCCGGTCTCGCCGGTCAGCGACGACTCGTCGATCTCGAGCCGGCCGGTGTCGAGCAGCGGGCCGTCCACCACGATCTGGTCGCCGGGGCCCAGCAGCAGCAGGTCACCACGCACGATCTCTTCGGGCGGCACCCGCTGCTCGGCGCCGTCGCGGATCACCCGGCACGGCGCCCGGTGCAGCAGCCGCAGGCGGTCGAGTTTGCGCTTGGCGCGGATCTCCTGCACCGAGCCGATCAACGAGTTGAGCAGCCCGAGGCCGACGCTGACCACGGCGTCCTTCGTGCGGCCCATCGCCAGCAGGGAGACGCCGATCACGTACAGAAAGTTGTTGAACAGGGTGAACAGGTTCGCCCGCAGGATCGTCCGGTATCCGCGAGACGCCGCCGATCGCACCGTGTTCGTCTCGCCGCGCTCCCGTGCGGCCGCCACCTGGGCGGACGTCAGCCCGGACGCCGGGGCGGCGTCGGCGTCGAGTGTCGTCATCGCGTCCCCAGTCCGTCGTCCGGCCGGCCAGTGGCCCTCTCCGGATCATTCCGGCTCGACCGGTCCGGCCAGGCTGGATTCCGGATGTCCGGTCGCCGCCCGGCCCGGCCGGAGACGGCGTCTCGGTCGTCGGAGCTGCGTGCCGGCCATGGGGACCGTTCATCGGCGGACCAGCGGCGAGTCGAGTTTCCGCCGCCGCGTGACAACGATCCGGCCGTGATCGGAAATGCCGAACGGCGGCCCGCTGAACCAGTCGGGCCGCCGTTGGCAGAACGCGGAGTCAGAGAGGCCGGATGTTCTCCGCCTGAAGGCCCTTCTGGCCCTGGGTGACGTCGAATTCCACCCGCTGATTCTCTTCGAGACTGCGGAAGCCGCTAGTCGCGATTGCCGAGAAATGGGCGAACACGTCGGCGCCGCCATCATCCTGGCTGATGAAGCCGAAACCCTTGTCGCCGTTGAACCACTTCACGGTACCTGTAGGCATGTGTGCTCCTTAGCAGGCCTGCCGGAGCCCGCACCGTGCGGACTCGCACGCCGCCGTATTGATCACCCGCATTGAACGGACCGAAAAACGAAAAGGCACCTAGACGGGTTCAGATAACCCATCAGGCGCCGGATGCGTCTACGGAAATCAAAACTGCAACTGCGGCCAACCGTAGCACAGAAAACTGGCGCGGGTCGCAAGGTCCAGGTATCCGGTTTCGCGGGGTCGTTCGTGCGGGGAGCCGGACGATCAAGGAATCCGGATCGGTTTCACGGCCGGCCGGCCGGGTCGATGTGCGGGCGAGCAGGCGCGGCGCGTGGTCCACGGCAGGCCCGGCATGCCGCGGCCTGCGTCCACGGACATCTCGGCGAACACCGCCCGCGCGATGGTCGGTTGGTCTCTTCCACCCCATTTTTCGGTACGCGTGACCTCGCCCCGCCCCGTTCGGGCCGTCCCGTCCGTCCGGCGCGATCTCACTGCCCCCTCCCGCCGGTGGCGCGCCCGCCGGGCTGAGATCGCCCGGTCACCCCGGCGGGGTACGCGCAACCACCCGGCTCCGCCCGGCGGGCGCGGCACGGGCCGGACCCGGCGGCGAGATCGCGCCGGACGGGCGGGACGGCCCTGATGTGACGGGACGGGGTCACGCGTACCGAAAAGAAGTGGGTGTTCTCTCTTTTTCGACGACCTCGGAATTTCTTTTTCGGTTCGTGGGAAATCTGTTGCCGGACGATTGATTGCCGGTCGTTTGGCGTTTCCCGCCGGGGCGACCTATGGTGGTCGGATGCCGGCAGCCGGAGCTCGTCCGCTCGCCGCCACCGCGGTGGCGGCAAGTCGTGCCGCCCGCTTGACCGCCGACGGTCTGCCCGTTCCGGCACCCGCCGACCGTGGCCCCCCGGCGGACCGCATCCTCGATCGACCGCCAGGGCGAAGCTGATCAGCTTCGGCCTTTTTTCTTTTCCCGGAACGCCCCCCACAGAACAGGAAATACACCATGAGCGTCGACACCCGTGATCCCGCACCGTTCCGCGTCCGCCGGACTTCACCGGTCGCGTTCGCGGTCGACCTGGGCAGCAGCACCGCCGCGGTCTGGGCCGCCGACCGGGGCGTCGTGACCGGCCCGACCGCACGGGCGTCCGGCGGCGCCCTGATCCGCCGCGGCCGGGTCGCCGACCTCGACGGTTGCGTCACCCTGCTCACCGAGCTCATCAACCGCTACCCGGATCCGGCGCCGGTCGCCGATGTGGTCGTGGCCTGCCGGCCGGTGCTGTCCACCGAGGCCGAGCAGACGCTCATGCGCCAGGTGATCGACAGTGCTTTCGCGCCGCGCCGGACCCTGTTCATCGACACGGTCCGCGCCGCGGCGATCGGTGCGGGCGCCGTCGCGGGCAGTCTGCTGGTCGTCGACCTCGGCGCCGAGATCACCGAGACCGCCCTGCTCGAACAGGGCCGGGTCACCGCGGCCCGCCGCGCCGACATCGGCACCCACGACCTCGGCAGCGGCAGCGGCCTCGACCGGCTCACCGGCGTCGTCGCCGCGCACGTGGACGACCTGCGGGCCGTCAGCGGCGACGAGGCCATGGGCGAGGCCACCGCCCGCGGGCTGCTGCTGGTCGGTGACGGCGCCCTGCACGCCGACCTGCCGGCGGCGCTGGAGCACGCCTTGGACCTGCGGGTTCATCGCGCCGCCGACCCGTGCGCGGCGGCCCTCAACGGCGCCGGCCGGGCCGCGTTGTCGGCCCTGCGTCATCCCGGCTTCCGCTGACGGTCCGCTCGTCGGCACGCCCGCCGGCGTCATCCGCGGGCCGGCTGAAGCGGTGGGGCGAAAGGCCGGTTGATGCCCGCGAGAGAGGGTATGGGAGCACCGTCACGGGGGAACGCCGAAGGACTGTGCTGATGAGGGAGCTGAGTGCCGACGTTCGGCTGCCGGACGGCGCTGCGGCGGCCTCAGCGGCCCGGTCGGCGGTGCGCGCGGTGCTGCTCGGCTGGGATCTGACCGACGAGGACTGGGTCTACGACGCGACGCTGATCGTCAGCGAGCTGGTCAGCAACGCGGTACGCCACGGCGGCGGCTGTCTCGAACTGCGGGTACGCCTGGACGGCGACGGCCGGGTGGTCCTCACCGTGAGCGACAGGTCGACGCGGGTGCCGCAGCGCCGGCACAGCGACGAGCGGACCGCCGGTGGACGCGGGATCAGCTTCGTCGACGCCCTGGCCGCGGGGTGGAGCGCCGACGTGCACCGCGACGGCAAGGACGTGTGGGTGCGGCTGGCGCCGTATCCGCAGGCCCCGGGTTGATCAGTGGCCGACGCCGAGCAGGTCGTCGGCGGGCGGCGTGAACGGGCCGGCCTCCGCCGGTGGCGCGGGCTTGCGGTACTCGACCAGCAGCAGGGTGGCGTCGTCCTGCAACGTGTGCCGCTGGTGTTCGAGGATCGCGTGAACCAGCCGCCGGGCGGTCTCCGGCGCGGACAGCCCGTCCGCGGTGGCCTTGACCGCGAAGTCGGTCAGCCGGTCGAGCCCGAACTCCTCGCCGTCGCTGGTGCGGGCCTCGGTGATGCCGTCGGTGTAGAGCAGGAGCCGGTCCCCGGGCTCCAGGTACTCCGCTACGACGGTGGGCGGCCGCCGGTTGCCGAGCGGCACCGGCAGCGCGGTGGGCGTCGGAAGGATCTTCACCACGTTGCCTCCCCGGATGATCAGCCCGCCCGGATGCCCGGCCGAGATCACCCGCAGCCGCCCGTTGCGCTGATCCAGTTCGGCCAGGGCGGCGGTGATCATCCCGGGTCGTTCGAGGGCGGCGACCGCGGCGTCGATGTGGTGGTAGGTCGCCGTCAGATCCCGTCCCTCGACCCGGGCGTTGCGGTAGGCGGCCAGCGCGACGGACGCCAGCATCACCGCCCGCATTCCGGCGCTGGAGCCGTGCCCCACCGCGTCGAACAGCGCCAGGTGGGCGATGTCGCCGTTGACGGCGTAGTCGAACGCGTCACCGCCGACGTCGTAACAGGGCTCCAGGATGCCGCTGATCACCACGTTGCCGGTGGAGAACGTCAACGGCGGCAACTGGGAGCGCAACATCTGGGCGGCCAGCCGCATCGGCTCGCGGCGCCGAACCCGCTCGACGCCGTCGCTGTACGCGTTGCGCGTCACGATCAGCTCGCCGAGCAGCGACGTCACCGCCACGTAGTGCTCCAGCATGTCGTCGCGGGGTGGGCCGCCGGTGACGACCTCGACCACGCCCAGCCGTTCGGCGCCGTCCAGCAGCGGCAGCCACCAGGTCCCGCCGTCCGGGCCGACCTCGCTGGAGAACGGTTTGACGAGGGAGAACGCCCGGCCGGGCAGGGTGCCGTCCACGTCGATCGGTGCCCGGTCCGGTGTCGTCGCGGCCGACAGCGGGGTGAGCACCCGTTGCTGGTGATCCACCAGGTAGATGACGGCGGCCGTGGCGCCGAGCAGGCCGGCGGCCCGCATCGCCATCAGCGGCAGGTCATCGGGCCGGGCGTGGTGCGACTCGCGCAGCAGACGCCGCAAGGGATCCATCCGCCCCTCCTCGCCGAGACACACCCGGACCCTACCGGGCTCCTGGTACCCACCCGGCACGAAGTGAACTCGGATCACCGGCGACCGCGGTCACCGGCCGGTGTGTCTCTGCCGTTCCGCGGGCGCCGCGTCGAAGAGCCGGCCGTTCTCCGGGAAGCCGGGCAGCGCGGACGGCTTCGGGTCGCCGGTGGACCAGCGGGCGTCCCGGCCGGCGGGGTCGACGGTCACGGCGGGCCAGCGCATCGGGAGGCCGGCGGCCGCTGTCGGTCGCGGGCGGTCCATCAGCTGGACGTGCAGGTGCGGTTCGGAGGTGTTGCCGGTGTTGCCGACCTCGGCGAGTTGCTGCCCGGCCGTCACGCGGTCGCCCGCGCGGACCCGGGGGGAGCCGCGGCGCAGGTGGGCGTAGACCGAGAAGGTCTCGTCGTCGTGCTCGACGATCACGTGGTTGCCGAGGACGGCGGAGGGCCCGGCCAGCTCGCGGGCGAACGCTTCGGCCGTCATCATCCAGATCAGCGCGGGCCAGGTGTCGCGGCTGCGGTGATCACGCCACCCGCCGGTGACGTGCACGACCGTGCCCGCCGCCATGGCCAGGACCGGGGCGCCGAAGCAGGCGAACGACTCGGGCGCGCGGGTGCGCAGTCCCCAGCCGATCGACGTCGGCGCGTCCGGGGACGGTTGCAGCAGGTCGACGGCATACGTCTGGCCGTAGGCCTTGACGCCGTGGCTCGGCACGGCGGTGCCGGGACTGTTGATGGCGACCCATCGGCCCTCCACCGGCGGCGCCGTCTCGATCGGCTCCCGCCCCGCCCGCGGCGGCCGCACGAAAGCCAGCACCAGCGGCGCGGCCATCATCAGAAGATCGAAAGGCTTGGGTACGGGCAGAGCCGTCAGAGCCAGAACCGTGACGACGAACAGTCGTAGCCACCAGGTCTGCAGGCGGGCGATCGCGCGTTTCATCGGCGGACTCCCAGGATCGTGGTGAGCAGGGGGACGACGCGGGCGACGGGCACCTCGTAGCGGCCGCCGCCGACCGTCTGCAGCCAGCCGGCGGCGACCAGTTGGCGCAGGTGGTGGTAGACCTGGCCGCTGGTTCCCATGCCCTCGATCCGGGTGAGATCCGCGGCGGTGGCCGGGCCGTGCAGCACATGCTGGAGCAGCCGGATCCGGGCGGGGTGGGCCAGCGCGGCCAGCGCCGTGACCTGCTCCGTCCAGTCGGCGCCGAGCAGTTCGCCGGTGGTGGCGCCTTGCTGCCAGCGGGCGGTGCGGCCGTCCGGCAGTGTCACGTGCCCGGTGATCAGAGCGGCGCCGGGGTCACCGACGCGGGCGAGAAGGCCTTCGAGCGCCCAGAAGACGTCGGGGTCCGGCGTCGGTGTCTGCCGGGCCGCCGGCTCGGAGAGACGTTTCTCGAGCTCGGCCACGCGCCGTTCCAGCGCGTCGAGGCGGTCGGAGTCGCTCATCCATCGACTATAACGTAATTACGTATAGCCGTAGGACGGGAGGTGCGTCCCCTGGCGCGGTCACGAAGTCGGCCGACCCGAGTCGTTGAGGAAAGCGAGGACGGCCATCACCCGGCGGTTGTCGTCGTCGGACGGGGACAGATCCAGCTTGGCGAAGATGGCGGCGATGTGTTTGCTGACCGCGCTCTCGCTCAGGAACAGGCGCTGGGCGACGGCGGCGTTGGAGCGGCCCTGCGCCATCAGCTCCAGGACGTCGCGTTCCCGGGCGGTGAGCCGGGCCAGCGGGGAGGCGGTCCCGCCGGCGGTCAGAAGCTTGGCGATGACCTGCGGATCCATCACGGTGCCGCCGGCCGCGACCCGCCGGACCGCGTCGGCGAACTGGTCGCCGTTCAGGACGCGATCCTTGAGCAGGTAGCCGACGGCGCCGCGGCCGTCGGCCAGCAGTTCCCGGGCGTAGAGCTGCTCGACGTGCTGGGACAGCACCAGCACGGGCAGACCGGGGGTGTCGCGCCGGGCCGCGAGGGCGGCCTGGAGGCCCTCGTCGGTGAACGTGGGTGGCAGGCGTACGTCGACGACGGCGACATCGGGCCGTTCGCGGGCCAGCGCGCCGCGCAGCGAGGGGCCGTCGGCGACCGCCGCGGCGATCGTGAATCCGTGGCTCTCCAGCAGCAGAACCAGGCCGTCCCTCAGCAGGTGGAGGTCTTCGGCGAGGACGATGCGCACGGCACCTCCATGGTGAGGACGGTCGGGCCGCCGACCGGGCTGTGCAGGGTCAGCGTGCCGTCGAAGGCTGCCAGGCGGCGGATGATGCCGCGCAGCCCGGTCCCGGCGGCCGGATCGGCGCCGCCCGGACCGTCGTCCATGACGATCATGCGGAGCCGGTCGTCGTGGTGGGTGAGTGTGAACGAGACACGGGAGGCCACCCGGGCGGCGTTGGCCAGGGCCTCGCAGGCGGCGAAGTAGACGGCGGACTCCACGGCCGGGTCCAGGCGCCCGGGCACGTCGACGTGCACGGTCACCGGCAGCGGGGTGTCCAGGGCGATCGCGCGGACCGCGTCGGCCAGGCCGCGCTCGGCCAGCACCGGCGGATGGATGCCGCGGACCAGCCGCCGCAGCTCCTCCAGGGCGGTCGCCGACGTCTCCTGCGCCTGGGCGAGCACCTGCCGGGCCCGCCGCGGGTCGCTGTCCATCAGCCGGGCCACCGTCGCGAGCCCGAGACCCACGGCGACGAGGCGGGCCTGCGCGCCGTCGTGCAGGTCGCGTTCGATCCGGCGCAGCTCGGCGGCCTGGGCGTCGACGGTGTCGGCGCGGCTGGCGCTGAGCTGCTCGACCCGGGAGGCCAGCGCCGCGGCGGCGGTCGGGCCCAGCAGCAGGCGGTCCCACCAGCGGCGCAGTCGCAGCATCGGCCCGGCCACGGCCAGCCCGGCCGCGGCGATGGCCGCGCCGGTCAGGACGCTGGTCCAGCCGGGGATCCAGGACGGTACGGCGCCGCCGAGCTGCAGGCCGTACCAGAGATAGAAGGGGGTGACCCAGTGGCCGGTGGCGATTCCGACCGGGATTCCCCACGGTGCCCAGGTCAACGGCTGCCAGACCAGCCCGAAGACGCCGACGCTGAACACGATCGCCGGCAGCATGGTGAGCGGGGCGGTGACCACGGCGGTCAGCGACCACAGCAGGTCACGCCAGGTGGCCGGGTCGCGGCCGATCCATCCGTACCGTTGTGCCGCGACCGCGTCGGACCGGCTCGGGTAGAGGGTCCGGCCGACACGGTAGGCGCCGTCGTCCTCAGGCTGCGGCGCGGGCGGCGGTGGGCGGTAGGGGCTGGGCAGGCCGGCGTAACGGCGGTACGCCTCGGTGAGCGGCCGGGTCGCCGCGGTGATCCATGGCAGCAGGCCGCCCCAGGACACCACGGTCGCGATCACGGTGAGGATCGCGGCGCCGAGGACGGCGAGTGAGAACCCGGCGAGACCGGCGCCGCGCCAGAGGCTCGCCGAGGCGCGACTGATCCAGATCGGGCGGAGGCGGAACTCGCCTTGCAGGATGCGGTGAGTGCTCCGGCCGTACCGTCGCAGACCTGCCGGTGCCAGCAGGAAGGCCGCGGCGACGGCGGCGAGGGTGACCCACGGGCTGGTCCGCGCGAGCAGGACGCCGGTCGCCAGCAGGGCGGCGGGCACGATGACCGGCACTGCGCTGGTGACCGGAGCGAGGATCAGCCACCGCCACTCGCGGCCGGTCTCCGGGTCGTCGGCGAAGTGCTCCATCCTGATCAGCCAGGCCGCGACGGCCCGCGACCGGTAGAGCGTGTTGCCGTGCAGATACCAGCCGTCGGCCCGGCGGAGCGGCGCGGGCGGCGGCTGCCGGACCGGATCGGGCAGGTCGGCGCCGGCCCAGTCACGGGCGAGCCGCCGGCCGAGCGCGGTCAGCCGGGACCGGCCGACGGCGGCCGCCGGATAGGGCAGAACCAGGGTGGCGGCGGCGAGGAGCAGGAGTCCATAGGCGAGGCCGGCCACGGCCAGCATGCTCAGAACCAGACACCGGGGTACGGCGAGAGCGAGGCGAGTCATGGTTCGAGTCTTCGTGCGGGCGGCCGCCACCACATGAGTGCAAGCTACCGAACCACGGTGGAGGTAGGTACACCCTCACGCCCCGTCCCGGCCGGCGCCCGTAGTAGGGGGAGGGTGGCGTGGATCCGGCGCGCTGGGCACGGTCGGCGGGCGGTCCGCGCGCAAGACTGGTCCTACCTGTGCGGCGACGAGATGGCCGACGTCGGCACGTCAGCGAATGTCGAGCGCGAGGTCAGCGACGTCGTCGGGGATGTCGCCTTCGTAACCGTCATCGCCGACGCCGATGATCACGGCAGGGCCGAGGATCATGTCGGCACGTGCGAAATGGGGAATGAAATGAGTGACGAACCGGGTGGCCCGCGGATTCGGGGGAAGTTGGAGCTGGCGGCCGTTGTCGTTGCAGTACAGCTGGGCGGTGGTCCCGGGCAGGCTCAGGAGCCCGGCAGTTCCACCGACGACGGTGCCGAGGGAGGCACCGGAGATACGGGTGTCCTGGATGGGCTCGGTGGCGCCGGTGGGGATGATGACGACGCGTACCTGCCTGTTGTCGGCTTTGGCCATGAGGTGTGCCTACATTTTCTTCAATCGTGCCGGAGCAGTTGCAGACGGGCGGATCGATTTTCGCGCTCTGCTCGGACGGGTGTGGGATCTGCATGGGCCTACGTCAATCAGATCGATCTCCTCCATCGGCGCCCGGATCGGCGTGAGCCTCGTCCACGGCTTGATCAACGGGAAGGACCAACCCCGACGGGATGGTTTCGGTGGCCGCCACAGGGGTCGTGATGCGAACGAGTCCTCGCGCGACGAGCAGTCCGTGCGGGCATCGCGCCACGACGTCGCCGACGGTGGGGTGCTCCGGGAAGTCAGGAATACCGATGCCCTCGTAGCTGACGCCGTCGCCGAGCATCCGCCAATCGGCCGCCGCCCCTTCGAGGGCCTTCAGCACGCGGTCGGTGCCGGCGACGACAGCTGCGGCCGCGAGCAGGGCCTTCGGGGAGTCGTTGTCGCTGATCGCGTACGGCCCGGCCCACGGCCCGAACGGGGCACCATACTGGCGGTGGACGGCGTCGTAGTCATCAGTGACATCAAGGGCCGGAAAATCTCCGGTCGCGAGCGCCCACAGCGTCAATGCCACGCTTCGCCGTATGTGCCTGTGCCCGGCCCGGCCCGGTGTGCCGGCAGCTTTCTCCGCGCCAGATGCGGCCATCACAGTCACTCCTCCGCCCAGGGGAGCCTTCCCCGATCAGCGGCGCCGCGTCCGCACGGTTGATGCGTACTCGAATTCTGCCGCATGCGGTGAACCGGCGTGGCCCGTTCGCCGCATCAGACGCTCCCGTGGGCTTCGGTCTCCCGCCTGCTGCGGCCCCCGAAGCGGTGGACGACCCGCGTAGCCGGGTCTCGGGCATCCCGGGAAGCCGTCAGCCGGTGGCCAGGGCGGGACGGATGTGGAAGGAACTGGCGGCCCGGAACTCGTCGGTGTCCTTGAAGTAGCCGATACCGAACTTGGTGCCGGTCCAGCGCAGGAAGAAGTCCGGGTAGTTGTGCGACCGCAGCATGACCGAGCCGGCGGTGAGGCCGGGCTCCGGGCAGTAGGTCGCGTCCTCCCGGAAGATGTCGGTGTAGTCGAAGGTGTTGGTGAAGCCCTCGAGTTCGTAGTGGCGCAGGTAGCGTCCGTCGAGCGTCTGGAACGAGTAGCAGGCCGGGTCGGCGAGACCCTTCACCGCGACGAAGGTGGCCGCCCGCCGGTCCGGGGCGCTGCCGCCTCTGCCGACGTTCGTGACGGCGGCGACGCCGGTGGCCGCGTTCGCGGTGAGATATCCGCCGCCGTTCCACTCCAGTGACAGGCGGCCGAGAGGTACGGCGCCGGCCGGCGCCGAGGGGGTGGCCGTGCCGCGGCTGGGCCGGGGCGCCGGTGTGGAGGTGGCGACCGGTGGCCGCGGCGCGGTGGCGGTGGCGGTGGCGGTGGCGGTGGCGGTGGGCGCCGCGATCGGGGCGGGCGGGCGCGGTTCCGGTCCGGACTGGACGAGAACGGGGACGGCGATCGCGGTGGCGGCGGTGACGCCGGCGATGGCGGCGGCGATCGGATGCGCGCTGATGATCGTGGTGAGGCCGGCGGCGGTCGCCGTTCCCGCGATGCCGGCGGCCGCGGTTTTCGTCAGGGTGACCTCGGCCAGACCGCCGGGCACGGCGAGGACGGGCAGGCTGCCCAGAAGCCGGTCCACGGGGATCCGGGTGTTCGAGGCGGCCGAGCAGACCGGACAGGTACGCAGGTGCCGGGTGATCCGTTTGCGCCAGAGCGGGCCGGGCCGCCCGTCCCAGCCGCTGATCTGGGCGGCCAGTCGCGGGCAGGCCGGCCCGGTGGACAGGGCGGCGACGATCGCGCGGCCCAGGTCCAGTTGTTCGCGCATGCGCTGCACGCGGACGCCGGCGTGGGCGACGGTGAGCCCGGCGGCCTCGGCGAGTTCGGCGCGGGTCAGCAGGCCGGCGACCTCCTGCCACCAGAGGACCATGATGGTGTGGTCGTCGGGGTCGAGCCAGCGGGTGGCCTCGGCGACCTCACGGCGCTGGCCGGAGAGCTGTACGCGCAGGGCCGTCGAGGTGACCAGATCGGTCCGCGGGTCGGGTTGCCCGGCGGCCTCGTCGAGGGTGGCGGTCCGGCTCTGGCGGGTGTCGCGCTGGTGCTGGTGGGTGCCGACCTGCCGGACCGCGATGGCGGCCAGCCAGGAGCGGAAACTGCCGGGGGTGCGCAGGGCGCCGAGGTCGCGAACGGCACGCAGCATCGTGTTCTGGACGACGTCGTCGGTGTCCGGATGGCCGTCGAGGGCGCGGCCGACGATGTTGTAGACCAGCGGGAGATGCGCGGCGATCAGCCGGTCGAGAGCATCCCGGTCGCCGCTCTGAGCCGCGGTGACCAGCTCCGCCACGTTCGCATCCGTCAGTTTCATAGCGGGGATACTTTATGCCTGTTGCCGGTGAGTTGCGTCGGTCGTTCAGCCGACCCGGCCGGCCGCCGTCGCGCCACGGCGCGGAAACGTCCGCAAATGAATTCCGCAGAAGTTGTTATCCGGGTTGCCGCTCGCTGGTCGGCGATTCCTCAACCGTCACTGACGGCTACATTGCTGTTGTGGTCAGTGATCTAGGGAAAAATTAAAAAACCTCCTATTCGAAAAGCTGTTATGTGACCCGTATTCATTTGGTCGACCTGCTCTGACCTGCCCGTATGCTTCATGATCTGTTGTCGGGTTGATTTGGCGAAATTGTTCTGGCAGCATTCGTCAATGCGATGGGACCGCTCCCAATCCCCGTTTCGGCGCCCATTCAGCAACCATCAAGGAGTCATGATGCAAGGCGATCGCCCACGCCGATGGTGGCGCGGACTCATCGCCACCGTGGTGTTGCTCTCCGGTGGTGCCGCCGTCGTGGTGACGGCCTCCACCGCCTCCGCGGCGACGATCGACACCAGCGCCTGGTACGTGCTGGTGAACCGCAACAGCGGCAAAGCCCTGGACGTCTACAACCTGTCGACCGCCGACGGTGGCCGGATCACCCAGTGGACCCGGGGTGACGGCGCCTGGCAGCAGTGGCAGTTCGCCGACTCCGGCAACGGCTACTACCGCCTCAAGAGCAGGCATTCCGGCAAGGTCCTCGACGTCACCGGGTCGTCGACCGCGGACGGCGCGGGCATCGTCCAGTGGGCCGACGCGAACAGCACCGACCAGCAGTTCAGCGTGCAGGACGTCGACGGCCACATCCAGCTGATCAACCGCAACAGCGGCAAGGCCGTCGAAGTGCAGAACGCCGCGACCACCGACGGGGCGAACATCGTGCAGTACTCCGACTGGAACGGCGCGAACCAGCAGTGGCAGCTGGTCCGGGTCGGTGCCACCACGGGCACGTTCACCAATCCGGTGGTGTGGCAGGACTTCGCCGACGGCGACATCATCCGTGTCGGCGACGCCTACTACTACTCGGCGTCGACCATGCACTACTCGCCGGGCGCGCCGATCCTGCGCTCGTACGACCTGGTCAACTGGGAGTACGCCGGGCATTCGGTGCCGCGGCTGGACTTCGACAGCGCCGCCTACGACATGAGCGGGTCGCGGGCGTACGTGAAGGGCATCTGGGCGTCGGCGTTCAACTACCGGCCCAGCAACAGCACCTACTACTGGCTGGGCTGCACCGAGTTCAACCGCACCTACGTCTACACGGCGCAGGCGGTGGACGGCGCCTGGTCGAAGAAGGCCCGGATCAACAACTGCTACTACGACGCCGGTCTGCTGTTCGACAACGACACCCCGTACGTGGCGTACGGCAACGGCACGATCAGCGTCGCCCAGCTGTCGGCCGACCTGACGTCGCAGGTGCGGGCGCAGACGGTCTACACCACCCCGTCGAGCATCGGCACCCTCGAAGGCGCCCGCATGTACAAGCGCGGCTCCTACTACTACATCTGGCTCACCCGCCCCGCCAACGGCCAGTACGTGCTGCGTTCGACCAGCCCGTGGGGACCGTACGAGCAGCGTCAGGTGCTGCTGGACCTGCCCGGCCCGATCTCCGGCGGGGGAGTGCCGCACCAGGGCGGCCTGGTGCAGACCGCGGCCGGCGACTGGTGGTACATGGCGTTCACCGACGCCTACCCCGGCGGGCGTGTGCCGACCCTCGCCCCGATCACCTGGAGCGGCGACGGCTGGCCGGTGCTGACCACCGTCAACGGCCGGTGGGGCGCCACCTACCCGAGACCGAACATCAGCACCACGAAGACCGTGCAGTCGATGACCGGCCCGGACACCTTCACCGCCGGCACGCTGGGGCACCGGTGGGAGTGGAACCACAACCCCGACACGTCCAGGTTCACCGTCGGCAACGGCCTGAGGCTGAGCACCGCGACGGTCACCAACGATCTCTACAACGCCCGCAACACCCTGACCCACCGGATCCAGGGGCCGACATCGACCGCGACGATCGAGCTGGACCACTCGGCGATGGCCAACGGTGACCGGGCCGGCCTGGCGATGCTGCGCGACCAGTCGGCGTGGATCGGCGTCCGCAAGGACAACGGCGCGACCCGGGTCTCGATGACCAACGGGCTGACCATGTCCACCAGCGGCTGGGGCACCACCGGAACCGGAACCGAACAGGCCGGCGCCACCGTCACCGGCGGCCGGATCTGGCTGCGGGTCAGGGCGAACATCCAGCCCGGCTCCGGCCGCACCGCGACGTTCTCCTACAGCACCGACGGGACCACGTTCACCACGCTGGGCCCGGCTTTCACCCTGACCAACGACTGGCGGTTCTTCATGGGCTACCGGTTCGGCGTCTTCAACTACGCCACCACGGCGCTGGGCGGAGCCGTCACGGTCAGGAGATTCGACCTCACCACCGGTTGAGGTACGCCGCATCACCCCCACATCCCCGAAAGGCACCACGATGGCAAGTCCCACATCCCCACGGCGCAGGCTGCGCGCCATCCTGCCGGTGATCCTGACCGGCGCGGTCGCCGCGAGCGCCGCGATGGTCTTCGCGAACACGTCGGAGGCGGCGACCACTCTCGGCGCCTCCGCCGAGGCGAAGGGCCGCTACTTCGGCGCCGCGATCGCCGCGTCGAAGCTCGGCGACTCGACCTACACCAAAATCCTCAAGACCGAGTTCACCTCGGTCACCGCCGAGAACGAGATGAAGTGGGACGCCACCGAGCCGTCCCGCGGCACGTTCAACTACACCAACGGCGACAGGATCCTCAACCAGGCCCAGACCAACGGCCAGAAGGTACGCGGACACGCGCTCGCCTGGCACTCGCAGATGCCGGGCTGGGCGCAGGCGCTGTCCGGCAGCACCCTGCGCTCGGCGATGCTCAACCACATCACCCAGGTCGCCACCCACTACAAGGGCAAGATCCACTCGTGGGACGTGGTGAACGAGGCCTTCGCCGACGGCACCAGCGGCGCCCGCCGCGACTCGAGCCTCCAGCGCACCGGCAACGACTGGATCGAGGCCGCGTTCAAGGCCGCGCGGGCCGCCGACCCGGCCGCGAAACTCTGCTACAACGACTACAACACCGACGGTGTCAACGCGAAGAGCACCGCCGTCTACAACATGGTGCGGGACTTCAAGAGCCGCGGCGTCCCGATCGACTGCGTCGGCTTCCAGTCCCACCTGACCAACTCGGCGCCCGGCGACTACCAGGCCAACCTCCAGCGTTTCGCCGACCTCGGCGTCGACGTGCAGATCACCGAGCTGGACATCTCCGGCAGCACGCAGGCCACCGCGTACGCGGCCGTCACCAAGGCCTGCCTCGCGGTGTCCCGCTGCACCGGCATCACGGTGTGGGGCATCCGGGACAGCGACTCGTGGCGCACCGGCGCGAACCCGCTGCTGTTCGACTCCAGCGGTAACAAGAAGGCCGCCTACACCGCCGTGCTCAACGCCCTCAACGCCGGCGGCGCGACCACCTCGCCGACGACCCCGTCGGCCGGCATCGACACCAACGCCTGGTACGTGCTGGTCAACCGCAACAGCGGCAAGGCCCTGGACGTCTACAACCTGTCCACCGCGGACGGCGGGCGGATCACCCAGTGGACCCGCAACAACCAGTCGCAGCAGCAGTGGCAGTTCGTCGACTCGGGCGGCGGCTTCTACCGGCTCAAGTCGAAGCTGTCCGGCAAGGTGCTGGACGTCCACAACTTCTCGACCGCCGACGGCGGCTCGATCGTGCAGTGGGCCAACAACAACACCACCAACCAGCAGTTCAGCGTGCAGAACATCAGCGGCTACATCCAGCTGATCAACCGCAACAGCGGCAAGGCCCTGGAGGTGCAGGGCGCCTCCACCGCCGACGGCGCCAACATCGTCCAGTACTCCGACTGGGACGGCGCCAACCAGCAGTGGCAGCTGGCCCGGATCAGCTGACTTCCCCCGTACATCCCCAAGATTCTCAGGAGCTCTGATGACACCGACCCGGACGCGCCGCACCTGGTGGCGCACCGGCCTGGCCGCGATGGTCCTGCTCGCCGGCGGCGGCGCCGTCGCGGTGACCGCCTCGTCGGCCTCGGCCGCGACGATCGACACCAGCGCCTCATATGTGCTGGTCAACCGCAACAGCGGCAAGGCCCTCGACGTCTACAACCTGTCGACCGCCGACGGCGGCAAGATCGTGCAGTGGGCCCGTAGTGACCAGGCGCAGCAGCAGTGGCAGTTCGTCGACTCCGGCGGCGGCTACTACCGGCTCAAGTCCAAGCACTCGGGCAAGGTGCTGGACGTCCACAACTTCTCGACCGCCGACGGCGGCTCGATCGTGCAGTGGACCGACAACAACACCACCAACCAGCAGTTCAGCGTTCAGGACATCGACGGCTACATCCAGCTGATCAACCGCAACAGCGGCAAGGCCGTCGAGGTGCAGGGCGCGTCGACCGCCGACGGGGCGAACGTCGTCCAGTACTCCGACTGGAACGGCGCCAACCAGCAGTGGCAGCTCGTCCGGGCCGGCACCTCGACTCCCACGACCACGCCCACGTCCGGGACGTGCGCGCTGCCGTCGACGTACCGGTGGAGCTCGACCGGCGTGCTCGCCACACCGAAGTCCGGATGGGTGGCGCTGAAGGACTTCACCCACGCGCCCTACAACGGCAGGCAGCTGGTCTACGCGACCACGCACGACACCGGCACCTCGTGGGGGTCGATGAACTTCGGCCTGTTCACCAACTGGTCGGACATGGGGTCGGCCAGCCAGAACGGGATGAACTTCTCGGCCGTCGCGCCGTCGCTGTTCTACTTCGCGCCGAAGAACATCTGGGTGCTCACCTACCAGTGGGGCGGCCCGGCGTTCTCCTACCGGACGTCGTCCGACCCGACCAACCCGAACGGCTGGTCGGCGCCGCAGACGCTGTTCTCCGGAAGCATCACCGGCTCCGGCACCGGCCCGATCGACCAGACGATCATCGGTGACGGCACCAACATGTACCTGTTCTTCGCCGGCGACAACGGCAAGATCTACCGGGCCAGCATGCCGATCGGCAACTTCCCGGGCAGCTTCGGCTCGTCGTACACGACGATCATGAGCGACACCACGAACAACCTGTTCGAGGCCCCGCAGGTCTACAAGGTGCAGGGCCGCAACCAGTACCTGATGATCGTCGAGGCGATCGGCTCCAACGGACGCTACTTCCGGTCCTTCACCGCCACCAGCCTGGGCGGCTCGTGGACGCCGCAGGCCGCGACCGAGAGCAACCCGTTCGCGGGCAAGGCCAACAGCGGCGCCACCTGGACCAACGACATCAGCCACGGCGAGCTGATCCGGA
This sequence comes from Actinoplanes sp. NPDC049802, assembly GCF_040656595.1. NCBI lineage: Bacteria > Bacillati > Actinomycetota > Actinomycetes > Micromonosporales > Micromonosporaceae > Actinoplanes > Actinoplanes sp. NPDC049802. The sequence continues at coordinate 95,956 of NZ_JBFAMR010000001.1, read as the reverse complement.
CCAGCGCGGACCAGACCATGACCATCGACCCGTGCAACCTCAAGCTGCTCTACCAGGGCCGTTCGCCGAGCTCCGGCGGCGACTACGGTCTGCTGCCGTACCGGCCGGGCGTGCTGACGCTGCAGCGCTGACGTACCTCTCGACCCCGGCGAGCCCGGCCTTTCGGCCGGGCTCGCCGGCTATTAGTTGCACCAAGCGTGCAATAATATCCGGGTGGCCGGCCCGGGAGGGGAATGACGATGGCTGTGGATCCCGATGGAGACTTCCTTACCGCGTTCCTCGCCGACGAGCCCGACCGGCCCGTGGTGATGCTCAACCTTCTCCGGTTCGCCGAGGGCGGCCGTGAACTCTACCGGCGATACACCGAGGCGTTCGGTGAGCGGGTGGCGCACCACTACGGCGTCGAGGTCCTCTACGCCGGTGACGGATCGGGCGCGCTGGTCGCGGAGCCGGGGCAGGAATGGGACGCGGTTCTGCTGGTGCGGTACCCGTCCCGGCGGGCCTTCGCGCGGATGGTCGCCGACCCGCGGTACCGGCAGATCAGCCACCTGCGGGCCGGCGCGCTGAGCGAGGCGGTGCTGCAGCCCACGAGCCCGTGGGGGCGCGACCGCTGAGGCCGTCCGGTGCACGCGCGGACGGGACCGCTGTCGCGGTCCCGTCCCGGATCACCCGGCCCTACGGCCGGATCCCTCAGCGTTTGGCCCAGACCTGGTTCGCCGACCCGGTGCAGGTCCAGAGCAGGACGAGGGTGCCGTTGGCGGTCAGGTTGCGGTCGACGTCCAGGCACAGCCCGGACTGGTTACCGCGAACGGTGCCGTTGCTCTGGAAGGTCCACTGCTGGTTGGCGCCACCGTTGCAGTCCCAGAGCTGGACCTTCGTCCCGGCGGTCGCGCCGACCGGAGCGTCGAGGCATTTGCCGAGCGACTGCAGGGTCTGCCCCGAGGCGGTCCACCGCTGGTTGGCTCCGCTGCCGCAGTCCCAGATGATCGGCTGGGTGCCGTTGGCGGTGCTGCTGTTCGGTACGTCCAGACAGCGGCCGGAGGCCGAGCTGACCAGCGTGCTCGAGGTGGGAGGCGGCGTCGACGTGCCGCCGCTGACCCGGTAGACGACGGTCCCGTGCGAGGGCACGCCGGCGCTGATCGTGCCGGACGTCGTGGTGGTGGCGCCGGTCCACGCGTCGGTGAGGGTGAACGAGGCGCCGTTCTTGCCGATCGCCGTGGCGGTGGTCGTCATCGTCGCGGCGGTGGACCCGGGGTTGTAGAGCGCGACCGCGACATCGCCGCCGGCGAGCCGTTTGGCGAGCACCCGGCGCCCGCCGTCGTTGGCGACCTGGGTGCCTTGCAGGCCGAGGCTGTCCTGGTTGATGGCGATCAGCCGGCTGTTCTTCAGGATGGCCGAGGTGGCGGCGTCCATGGTGCGGACGTCGTTGCCGGCGATCAGGGGAGCGGCCATGACCGCCCACATCGCGAAGTGGGTGCGCATCTCGGTGTCGGTCATCCCGCCACGGCCGACGACCATCATGTCGGGGTCGGTGAATCCGCCCGGGCCGGCCTGACCGGACAGGGGGACGTTGACGTCGATGATGTTCTTGATGCCCATCGGGTAGCCGTTGGTGTTCCCGGTGTCCCACCGGTTGGTGATGTCCTCGGTGGTACGCCACATGTTGGCCACGTCGCTCCAGTTGCGCTGCGGGCCGGTGCAGCAGTGGAAGCTGTTGGAGTTGATGCTGAAGACGATCGGCCGGCCGGTGGCCCGGAGCGCGTCGCGCATCTTGGCGAACGCGGTCACCTGGTCGTTGATCGTGCCGGTGCCGTCACACCAGTCGTACTTCAGGAAGTCCACACCCCACGACGCGTACCGGTTGGCGTCCTGGACCTCGTGCCCCTTGCTGCCGGTCGAGCCCGGATAGGTGCCGACCCCCTGTGCGCAGGTGCGGGTGCCGGGCACCCCGTAGATGCCGAACTTGAGGCCGCGGGCGTGCAGATAGTCGCCGAGGGCCTTCATGCCGCCCGGGAACCGGGACAGATTCGGCTGGAGGTTTCCGGCGCTGTCCCGGTTCGGGTCGAACCAGCAGTCGTCCACCACGACGTACTGGTAGCCGAGATCGCGTAGCCCGTTGCTGACCATGGCATCCGCGGTCTGTTTGATCAGCGTCTCGTTGATGTTGCAGCCGAACGTGTTCCAGGTGTTCCAGCCCATCGGGGGAGTGCGGGCCACGCCGTTGTCGAGGGCCTGGGCGGGGGAGGCGGGAAGGGCGGCGGCGCCCGCGAGCAGTAGCGCCGCGATGGCGATTTTCCTCAACGGCATGGTGATGCCTTCCTGGCGAGCAGCGGAGAGTACCGGCAGGCTGTTATCGCTCACGCACGGGTGTGGAATGGGGATCAGCGTTTCATCGGCTGATGATGGGAGCGCTAACAGCTTGGTACCGAAGATTGCCAGGATGTTTCGAGACATTCAAGAGCCTTTTTGGCGTACGCCTGTGCGCTATTCGAAAAGCCGCGAAAGGCGGCGGCGACGACTTCTCGGCCCATTCGCGAATAACAGTTTTGGCCCGCGAATCTCGAACGGATGTCTCGCCGGTACGCGAGGCCCCGGCTCCGGACGCCGGCGCCGGGAGCCGGGGCCACGAATAATCCACTGCGGATGAGGCCCCCGGCGGCGGCCCCCGCTGTACTGGGTGCACATGCCGCCGACCAGGTCGGCGGCTACCTGGAAGGACACTCACATGTTCGACGACAACGGGTCGTTCCTGCTGGCGGTCTTCGAATTCTTCATCTTCTGCGCCTGGTTCATGTGCCTCTTCTGGCTGTTCGGCGACCTCTTCCGCAGCAAGGACCTCGGCGGCTGGGGCAAGACGTTGTGGACGCTGTTCATCGTCATCCTGCCGATCATCGGCATGCTGGTGTACCTGATCGCCCGGGGCGACGGCATGAACGAGCGCGCCCTGGCCCAGGCGGCCGAGATCCAGAAGCGGCAGGAAGCCTACATCCGGTCGGTCGCGGCGCCGGCCGACGGCAAACGCAGCGCCACCGAGGAGATCGCCTCGGCCAAGGCGCTGCTCGACTCCGGCGCGATCACCCCGGCCGAGTTCGAGCGGCTCAAGTCCGATGCCCTGGGTGTCGCCGCCTGACCGAGGACGGACATTCGATCGCCGGGAGGACACCGTCTTCCCGGCGATCGTCGCGTTTTCGTGGACCTGGCTGATCGGGCCATGGAGATCCGCATCGTGGGCGGGCAGGCTCGAACCCATGCGGAGACGCGCGGCGGTGCTGACTGTCGTGACGGCGGCCGTCCTGCTGCCCGCGGCGCCGGCCGCCGCCGCGCTGCCCGACACGCTGGCCCACGTCGGCGACGCCCGGCAGCTCATCGTGGTCACCGGGCGCGGCTGGGCGTCGTCGCACGCGGAGCTGCGCGCCTATCAGCGCGGCGGTGACGGCCGATGGCGCAAGGTCTTCACCACCATGAGCGGGCGTACGGGCTACGGCGGCTGGGCCTGGGCCGCGCGCCGGGTCCAGGACACCGGGCAGACACCGGCCGGCACGTTCACGCTCACGCGGGCGTTCGGTGTGCGGGCCGATCCGGGGACGCGGCTGCCGTACCGCAAGGTCGACGGCAACGACTACTGGGTGGGCGACAACCGGGACGCCGCGACCTACAACCTCTTCCAGCCGTCGGCGTCGGCGCAGCGTACCTGGCGCAAGTCGCGGGCGGAGCGGCTCGCCGCGTACCCGGTCCAGTACGCCCACGCCGTGGTGATCGACTTCAACCGGCCGGGCGGGGTGCGCTGGGACGCCACCCGCCGCCAGTACGTCGCGGCCCGCACGGCGGACACCCGCCGCGGGTCGGCCATCTTCCTGCACGCCAGCGGGAAGGGCGCCACCGCCGGCTGCGTGTCGGTCCGCCGGGCCGACATGGTTCGCCTGCTCAGATGGCTCGATCCGGCGAAGCGGCCGCGCATCGTGATGGCTCCGGCCTCCGACATCACCCGCGCCTGAAAGAGTCCGCCGAAGATTAGGAACCTGATGTTCCGCAACTGCTTCTAGCGTCAGGGCATGACCTTCAGAGGAATGGCCACTGTCAGCTACTTCGCCGCCGACTGGGCCGCCGCCCGGGACTGGTACACCCAGGTCACCGGGATGGAACCGTACTTCCTGCGCGACGGCTACGCCGAATGGCGCCTCGGCGACCACCAGGCCGAACTCGGGCTGATCGACGCCCGCTACCGGACGCCCGGGACGCCGACCGGCCCGGTGGGCGCCGTCCTCTACTGGCACGTCGACGACCTGCCGAAGACGCTCGACCGGCTGGTGGAACTCGGCGCCACCGTGCACGAACCGCCGCAGGACCGTGGGGAGGGTTTCGTCACCGCGACGGTGCTCGACCCGTTCGGAAACCTGCTCGGAATCATGCACAACCCCCACTACCTGGACATGCTGGGCGGGTCATGAGCCGGCCGCCGAGGCGGCGCGGCCCAGCAGCAGGGCGCGTTCCCGCTCGTTGCGGGTCAGCGACGCGGCCCGCTCGAACTCCGCCCGCGCCTCGGCGTGCCGCCCGAGCCTCGCCAGCAGATCGCCGCGCACGCTGGGCAGCAGGTGGTAGCCCCGCAACGCGGGAAACGCCGCCAGCTGATCCAGCAGCGCCAGCCCGGCCTCCGGCCCGAACGCCATGGACAGGGCCACCGCCCGGTTCAGCTCGACCACCGGTGACGGCGCCGTCGCGGCCAAGAGCTCGTACAGCGCGGCCATCCGCCGCCAGTCGGTGTCGTCGAAGTGGCGGGCGCGGGCGTGACAGGCGGCGATGGCGGCCTGCAGCACGTACGGGCCGGGTCTGCCGTTGATCAGAGACTCGGCCCGCTGGAGCGCGGTCAGGCCCCGCCGGATCAGCAACTGATCCCAGCGAGCCCGATTCTGATCAGCCAGCAGGATCGGCTCGCCGGCCGGGCCGGTACGGGCGGCCGCGCGGGACGCCTGGATCTCCATCAGCGCGACGAGGCCGTGCACCTCGGGCTCCCGTGGCGCCAGGCGGGCCAGGACCCGGCCCAGTCGCAAAGCGTCCTCGCAGAGCGCCGGGCGCATCCAGTCGTCGCCCGCGGTCGCCGCGTACCCCTCGTTGAAGATCAGGTAGACGACCTCCAGCACCGAGGAGAGCCGGGCCGCCAGCTCGTCGCCCTCCGGCACCACGAACGGCACCCGCGCGCCGGCCAGGGTCTTCTTGGCCCGCACGATCCGCTGCGCCACGGTCGGCTCCGGCACCAGGAAGGCCCGCGCGATCTCACCGGTGGTCAGGCCGCCGAGCAGGCGCAGCGTCAGCGCGGCCCGGGCCTCCGCCGACAGCACCGGATGGCAGGCGACGAACACCAGCCGCAGCAGGTCGTCGCCGATGCCGTCGTCCCCGGTGCCGGCCGGAACCACCTCCTCCAGGCTCCGGCCCACCTCCCGCAACTTGCGACGGTAGGTCTCGTCGCGCCGGATCCGGTCGATGGCCCGGCGCTTGGCGATCGTCGTCAGCCAAGCGCCGGGATTACCCGGGACACCCTCCGACGGCCACTGCTCCAGGGCCGCCACCAGCGCGTCCTGTGCCAGCTCCTCGGCCACGCCGACGTCGCGGACCAGCCTGGTCAGCCCGGCGATCAGGCGCGGCGACTCGATGCGCCAGACCGCCTCGACGGTACGGTGGGTGTCCGTGGCCTAGCCCTTCGCCCCGGTGGCCTTCGCCCGCCGTTCCAGCACCGCCTCCTGCTGCTCGGCGGTGAAGTTCTCGCCGAAGTCCTCGGGCTGGAAGACCCGCCGGATCTCGATGTTCGTCGGTGCGCCACCCTTCGGCTGGATCGGGCAGCGCTTGAACCACTCCACGCACTCCTCGAGCGATCGCATCTCCACCAGGTAGAAGCCGGCGATGAGCTCCTTGCTCTCGGCGAACGGCCCGTCCACCACGGTCCGCTTCTCGCCGTCGAAGTAGATCCGGGCGCCGGTGGCGCTGGGCTGGATGCCCTCCGCGGCCAGCAGAACCCCGGCGTCGACCATCTCCTCGATGAACCTGCCCATCGTGTCGAAGTCCTCGGTGGCGGGCAGCACACCGGCCTCGCTGTCCTCGGTGGCTTTGGTGATCACCATGAACCGCACGGTTGTCTCCTCGTGTCAGGGTGCCTGTTCACCTACGCGTCGAACGGCGGGCGGCCTGTTCGACACCCTGCCAGAGATTCTTCGGCGGCGGCGTCGCCTGAGATACACCTCCACCGCGGTCAGGTTGAGGATCCAGCCGACAGTCTGGCCGATGGGGATCATCGCGGCGGCGTTCTCCGCCACGGTTCCACCGGCGTCGAACGGGGCACGGGCCAGCAGGAACAGCGGAACGACGACGCGGGCGTTCACCGCCAGAAACGTCAGCGCGTAGTTGCGCAGCATCCAGTCGCGGTGAGCGGCGAAGTCATGGCGGCGTGCGGCCCGGTAGGCGAGCCCGCCGGTGATCAGCCACAGAACCGCCGCCGTGGTGAGGCTGACCTGGGTCAACGGGCGGCCCGACCACAGTGCCACCGGCACCGCGGTCACGGCCGACGGCAGCACGCCGCCGAGCAGATAGCCCCCGAGCCGGTCCGCGAAGGAGGCGTCGGCGAAGGCGCCGAAGAGGAACAAAGCGCCCGTCGCCGCCGCCAGCAACGGCATGAAGCGCCATCCGGCCACCGCCACCACGGCGGCCACTCCGAGGTAGATCAGCGGGCCAGGCCCGTCGTAACCGGCGAACAGGCTGCGCGACTCGACGATCTCGGGTCCGGCGTCGCCGATCGCCGCGACGACCAGTGCCAGGCACGCCGATCGTCGCCGGTTCTTCTCCACGGATGCGTTGGTCATGGCCCGACTCTTCGCCGCCACGCCCGATCCGGCGTCCGCCCGCAAGCGGCCGGCCGGTACGAAAACCAACGTAGGGGATCCGGCATCAGGCCCGCAGGGATTCCAGCCGGCGGCGAGACGACGGCCTGAGGCTGTCGTCCGGCGTACCTCCTTCGGCGACATCGACCGCACCGGCGCCGCGGCTCACGCGCGCCGTTCGGCCCGCCAGGGTCAGGAGATCAATCTGCCTTGATGCGATATCGATCGAGCAGGGCGACGATCTCGTCGGCGGCGCGGCGGAGTTCGCTGATGTCGTCGTCCGTGAAGGTGTGCGCCGCGCCACCGACGACGCAGTGCGCTCCCAGGAACTGTCCGTCCAGCTCCAGCGGCACGCCGGCGTAACTGCGGACACCCTCGAAAGCGACCATCGGGTTCGTGGCGTGGTCGGGGTCGGCGGAGGCGTCGACGATGACGTAGGGGCCGCGCCGGTGCACGGCACGGGCACAGAACGACCACTCGACCGGGGTGCCCCGGGATTCGGCGACCCAGCCGGTGACGCCGTGCGAGCCGGCCAGGAACTGGGCGGTGTCCAGCACCAGCGTGACCAGGCTGATCGGCAGTCCCAGCCGCTGTGCGGTGCGTTCGGTGATGCTGTCGAGCCGGTCCCGCAGGTCGGCGTTCTCCAGATCGATGCTGGCCAGGACCCGCATGCGCCGCGGATCGCCGAGCTGGGACAGGTGGTCGGTGTGAGTGTCCATGGATGCTCCCGGAGATGCAGCCGACGCTGCTACTCGGCGTCGCGGTTTAGGTGGTGAGCGGCGGACGACTGGTCATCGGCGACCGTGCGGATGCCGAGGCCGCGCCCGGCGCAACGGCGTGGGCCGCGGCGGATCCCCGGTCGCCGCGCAGGCCGATCGGCTCGCCGCGAACGGGTCGGCCCCCACCCGCGGCCGGTCGGCGAAGTTCTGCCTGTTGATTCCGGCATCCTGACCTCCAAGGACGGTGACGCGCGGTCCATGACCAGGTCGCCCGGGGCCGTCAACGTTCCTATCGGCCGGGGCCGCCGGTCTACTGAGCCAATTCCCGGCAGCAGATAGATCCTGGTCGACTACCTGCCTGTCGCGAGGTCCCGTTCCTCATGCACCCCTGACACCGAAAGAGCGTCGTCACCCACCCCACACCCATGACTGCGTACCTTTGCGCTGGTCGGCCCAGCGGCCAGCCCGAACTCCCCGGCTGGTCGTGAGCGCTGGAGCTGACCCTGCTGGCCGAACCGCCCGCCCCGCCCGCCTGCACTCCCGCCGGGCGGGGGCGGGCACGCCCCGAGCACCGCTGTGACGCTCGTGAGCGACCGCGCGGGGCCCTGCGTGCGTGCCGAATCGCTCGGCACCGTCTGCCCGCCGGGCGGGCGCACACAGTGCCCTGCCGTCCCGGCGTCCTGCCGCCCGGCGCCCTGCCCCCGGCGCCCTGCCCCCGGCGCCCTGCCCCCGGCGCCCTGCCGTCCTGGCATCCAATGGGCGGAGGGCCAGCGTCCAGGGCAATGTGTGCTCGGAGAACACGACACCCGTAGTGGGTGTGACGACACCCGTTGCGGGTGTCACGTCTACGGAACACAGATAGCCGAGATCCGTGTCCCGTCCCCCCGAACGGGGACTCGTCTCTACGTGCGCTGCCAGCCGGTGACCGTGGCGGTGGTTGCGTATGGCAGCCGGCCGGTGCCACACGCTGGAGTTCTACGGGGCAGCGTCAGCAGCGGTCGCCGAGGAGCCCTCGCGGCCGGCCGGGTCGTTTCGCCGGTCTTGCCCAGCGACGAGCGCACCGTTCACGCAATGCCGTCTACATCCGCCGGATCGGCAACCGGGGCGGGGTAGCGTCCCTGGCGAGATGATCGTGCCACCGTACGGGTGGTGGGGGAATGCCTGCTGAGAATCGCGCCGTTCTGCTGTCCGCGCCCGACGTCGGGGACCTCGAGGCGCAGTACGTCGTGGCCGCGCTGCGGTCGGGCTGGGTGGCGCCGGCCGGCCCGGATCTGGATCTGTTCGAGCGGGAGATCGCCGACCGGGCCGGCGTGCCGTACGCGGTCGCGCTGAGCTCGGGCACCGCCGCCCTGCATCTGGCGCTGCTGGGGGTGGGCGCCGGCCCCGGTGACGTGGTGGTCGTGCCGACCCTGACGTTCGCGGCCACCGCGAACGCCGTGGTGTACACCGGCGCGACGCCGGTCTTCGCCGACTGTGACGAGGCCACCGGCAACCTCGATCCGGATCTGCTGTCCGGTCTGCTCGCCGGCGGCGGGCCGGTGCGCGCGGTGATGACGGTCGACGTGTACGGGTCCTGCGCCGACTACGGGCGGATCCTGCCGTTGTGTGAGCGGTACGGCGTTCCGGTCGTCGAGGACGCGGCGGAATCCCTCGGCGCCGCCCGTGACGGACGGCCGGCCGGGTCGTTCGGCCGGGTGGCGGCGTTCTCCTTCAACGGCAACAAGGTGATCACCACGTCGGGTGGTGGCATGCTGCTCACCGCCGACGCCGGGCTGGCCGCCCGGGCGCGCTTTCTGGCCGGGCAGGCGCGGTCGCCGGTGCCGCACTACGAGCACGCCGACATCGGTTACAACTACCGGCTGAGCAACGTGCTCGCCGCGCTGGGCCGGGCGCAGCTGTGCCGGCTGGACGGGATGATCGCGCGCCGCCGGGCGGTCCGTGACGGGTACGCGAAGGTGTTCGCGCACGTGGACGGAGTGAGCCTGCTGGGTGGCGACGACCAGGAGGCCAACTGCTGGCTCACGGCCGTCGTCGTCGATCCCGGCCGGGCCGGCTGGCGGGCTCGTGACCTGGCGGTTCATCTGGCGGGGCGGAACGTGGAGACGCGGCCGGTGTTCAAGCCGATGCATCTGCAGCCGGTGTTCGCGGGTGCCCGCGCCGTGCTCGGCGGCGCCGCCGAGCGGTTGTTCACCAACGGCCTGGTGCTGCCGTCCGGCTCGGCTCTCGCCGACGGCGAGGTGCGCCGGGTCCTCGACGACATCACGGACTTCCTGGACGGTTTCCGGTGACCCGCGCCTCCGACGTGGCGCAGCGGGCGATCGACGTGGTGGTCGCCGGCGCCGGCCTGGTCGTTCTCGCTCCGGTGATGGCCGGGGTCGCGGTGGCGGTCGCGGCCGGGATCGGCCGGCCGGTGCTGTTCCGCCAGGCACGTCCCGGGCTGCACGGCCGCCCGTTCACGTTGATCAAGTTTCGCACCATGCGGGACGTCGACGAGGAGCGCGGCCTGGTCACCGACGCCGACCGGCTCACCGGCCTGGGCCGGGCGCTGCGCGCGGCCAGCCTGGACGAGCTGCCGACCATGTGGAACGTGCTGCGCGGGGACATGAGCCTGGTGGGGCCGCGGCCGCTGCTCCTGCACTACCGGGACCTGTACACACCGGAGCAGGCGCGCCGCCAGGAGGTGCGGCCGGGGGTGACCGGGCTGGCGCAGGTGAGCGGCCGCAACGGCCTGACCTGGGAGGAACGTTTCGCGCTCGACGTCTGGTACGTCGAGCACCGTTCGCTCGGCCTGAACCTGCGGATCTGTGCGCGGACCGTCCTGACCCTGTTGCGGCGGGAGGGCATCACCGCGCCGGGGGAGTCGACGATGCCGCAGTTCACCGGCACGCCGCGGGCCGCACGCGAGGGCCGTGACGGTGCCTGAGCCGATCGTCATCGTGGGCTGCGGAGGCCACGGCCGGGAGATCTTCGGGATCATCGCGGCCATCAACGACAGTGGCGGCGACGTGTGGAAGGTGGCGGGCTTTCTCGACGACGCGCCGTCGGAGGCCGGTCTGCGGGGCGTCGAGCGGCTCGGGTCGGTCTGGCTCGGGCCCTGTGGGCGGTTGGCGGGCCTGGACGCCCGGTACGTCATCGGCATCGGCGACCCGCGCATCCGGGCCGGGGCCGCCGACCGCCTCGGCCCGCTGGGCACCCCGGCGTCCCCGCTCGTGCATCCGGCGGCGACGGTGGGCCTGGACAACGACATGGCGGACGGCGTGGTGGTGTTCGCCGGGGCCCGGATCACCACGAACGTGACCCTGGGCCCGCACGTGCACGTCAACCAGAACGCGACGGTCGGCCATGACGCGGTGCTGGCCGCCTTCGTGCAGGTGAATCCGCTGGCGGCGGTCTCCGGCAGCTGTGTCCTCGGCCGGGCGGTGCTGGTGGGCACGAACGCCGCGATCCTGCAGGGGCGTTCGGTCGGGGACGGCTCGACGGTCGGCGCCGGCGCGTGCGTGGTCCGGGACGTGGGCGCGGAACGGATCGTCAAAGGCGTTCCGGCCCGGTAACATCCGCCTTTATGGTGAGTTTGTGCGAATAACCTATATTCACCAGTATTTCAAGACGCCGGGAATGGCCGGTGGAACCCGGTCCTACGAGTTCGCCCGGCGGCTGGTGGAACGCGGCCACGAGGTGCACATGATCACCGGTGATCCGGACGCCGACCGGTCCCGGACCACCCGGGAAGCGGGCATCGTCGTGCACTGGCTGCCGGTGCCCTACAGCAACGCCATGTCGTACCGTCGGCGGATCATGGCGTTCCTCTGGTTCGTCGGCCGTGCCGCGGTGACGGCCGGGCGGCTGCGGCACGATCTCGTCCTCGCCACCAGCACGCCGCTGACGGTCGCGATCCCGGGCGCCTACGCGGCGCTGCGCCGCCGGGCGCCGATGGTCCTGGAGGTGCGCGACGTGTGGCCGGAACTGCCGATCGCGGTGGGTGCGCTGCGCTCACCGGTCAGCCGCTGGGCCGCCGGGCGGCTGGAGGCGTGGGCCTACCGGCGGGCCGCGCACGTCATCGCGCTGTCGCCGGGCATGGCGGCCAGCATCCGCCGCCGCTTCCCGGAGGTGGCGGTCACCGTGGTGCCCAACAGCTGCGACCGCGACCTGTTCGCCGGCGCCGACCGGGCCGGGGCCCGGCTGCGGGCCGAGACACCGTGGCTCGGCGGCCGGCCGCTGGTGCTGTACGCCGGGGCGCTGGGACTGGCCAACGGCGTGGACTACCTGGTGCGGATGGCCGCCCGGCTCGCCGAGACGGATCCGGAGGTGCGGATCGCGATCGTCGGCGACGGCCGGATGCGCCAGGCGCTGCGGGACCTGGCCACCGAGCTGGGCGTCCTGGACCGCAACCTGTTCCTGCTCGGGCCGGTCCCCAAGTCGCGTGTGGTGGCCTTCTTCGGCGCGTGCGACCTGGCGGCGTCGGTGTTCCTCGACATCGCCGAACTCGGCGACAACTCGCCCAACAAGGTCTTCGACGCCTTCGCCGCCGGGCGGCCGGTCGCCGTCAATCACGGCGGCTGGATCGCCGAGCTGCTGGCCGGCAGCGGCGCCGGGCTGGTGCTTCCGCCGGGCGATCCCGCGGGTGCGGCCGCCCGGGTCTCCGCGTTCCTGGGCGATCGCGCGGCGTGTGCGGCGGCACGGTCGGCCGCGTACGCGCTGGCATGCGACCGCTTCGACCGTGAACTGCTGTTCCGCGACTTCGAGCGGGTGCTGCTCGGGGCGTCAGCGCCGGGCCCGGACCGGTCGCCGAGCGGGGCGTACGGCGGCCAGTAGCAGCAGGATCCACATCAGCCGGGCGTCGTAGTAGTCGCCGGAGAAGAGGCTGGCCGCGCCGATGAAGATGCCGCAGTAGGCCGCCGTGCGGGCTTCCAGGCTGCGCTGCGGCAGGGGCAGCGCCGCGTACGCGTGCCACAGCCCGAGCCACGCGACCGCCAGCAGCGCCAGCCCCACGAAGCCGCCCTCCGCCGCGATGGACAGCGGCAGGTTGTGCACGTACCGCTCGCCGAATCCGAGGTCGGTGACGGTGTGGAAACCGTTGACGCCGGAGCCGAGGACCGGCCGTTGCAGGAAGAGCCGGATCGCCATCTGGAACAGCACGTCACGCGACGACGCGTACCCCTGCCCGATGGTCTCCTCGACGAACCGTTGCCGGACGTAGTCGGCGATCATCGGCCCGGCCAGGATGACCAGGACCGCGCCGACCACGGCGACCAGGGCGAGTGGTTTCACGAGCCGGTCGGCGTCGATGCGCGGCCGGATGGCCAGCAGCGCGATGACGATCGTGATGGCGAGCGCCACGATGCCGCCACGGGAGCCCGAGGCGATCGCGCCGAACATGAACGCCGGCATCGGGATCAGCCAGATCAGCCGTTCGCCGCTGCGCAGGTACAGGTAGAGCGAGGTGATGATGCCGAGGATCATGATGCGGATGAAGACGTTGGGGCCACCGCCGAGCGCCGCCCACCGGCCGTTGGAATGGTGGCCCCGGCCGGACGCCGCCGCCAGGAAGTAGACCCACGCGGTGGCGTGGAAGAGTTTCAGGGTCGTCGCGGTGACCCAGTCGCGGTCCCAGGCCGCCAGGTTGAAGTAGACCACCGCCAGCCCGGCGATCGCGCACAGGTCGCCGACCACCGGGCCGGTCTCGGTGCCCGGCGGCACCCAGAGCACCGACAGCATCTGGTACAGCAGCAGCGCCAGAATGCCGAGCAGGGCCTGCGTGCCCTCGACCGGGCGCGGGCCGATGTGATGCGCCTCCAGGACGACGGCCAGGACCAGGACCAGGAACAGGGGTACGCGTACGTCGTTGACGAGCGGGACGTCGAAGCCGATGCGGTCGAGGGTGAAGCGGCCGGACAGGGCGGCCACGAACGCGATCAGCACCACCGGCCCGGGGCGGGCCGGGGCGGTCATCGGCGCTGACGGCGCAGGGCGTACGCGGTGAGCCCCACCGCGTCCAGCCCCAGCGCCGCCGAGGCCACCACGAAGCCCAGCACCGCCGCGTCGGGCGGCGCCAGGACCGCCTTCGCGGCGCCGGTCACCACGATCTCCAGCGCCAGGCACGCCAGCAGCAGCCGGCTCACGACCTTGGCGTCCAGCAGCGTGTCCATCGTCGGGCGGGCCGCGTAGAACATGGCGAGCGGGACCGCCGCGAGCACACCGAGCCGCAGCAGCGGGACGGTGGCGGCGAACTCGGGGCCGAGGAAACCGCGGACCATCGCCGGCGCGAACAACAGGATCACCCCGGTGGGGATCAGTGCCAGCAGCGCGGCGAACACCGGCAGGAGGGTGAGCAGCCGGTGCACGCCGCTGTTCTCCCCGCCCCGGTGGAACAGCCGGCCGAGCCGGGGCATCAGCACCGGCGTGAGCATGGCGAAGACCGAGCAGATCAGGGTCACCGCCGAGGTGGTGAACCCGAGGTACCCCGCCTGCGGGCTGCCCGGCATCATCACCGCCACGGCGAAGGTCGGCACGGTGTAGAGCGCGGGCAGGGCGACTTCCCCGGGCATCCGGCGTACGCCGTACGTGACGAGGGTTTTGACGTCGGGTTCCGGGGTTTTCTCCGCCGTGGCCGGAAGCCGCCGGACGGCGAGGGTGCCGCACAGGCCCACCAGGGCGGCGCCCACGCCCTGCAGGATCAGGAAGTCCTCGATGCGTGCCACCGCGGCGAAGGCGAGCAGCGGGGTCAGCCCGAAGCCCGCCCACATGCCGAGGATCGCGCCGCCCGTCTGATGGGTGCCGCGCAGCGCGGCGAGCGCGACGGTGCACAGGCAGTTGCCACCCAGCATGATCATGACGGCGGTCACCGCGGACCGGCCGCCGGCCACCCCGAGCAGGCCGGCGATCCGGTCGCCGGCCGCGACACCGGCCAGGCCCACGCCGACGACCACGGTGGCCTCGAGGGACAGCGCCTTGCGGGTGAGGCGCCGGGTGGTGTGCTCGGTGCGGGGCAGGTAACGCAGCAGGCCCACGCCGAGCCCCAGGAGCAGGACCGGCTGCAGGGTGCTCACCGTGCTCCGGGCGATCTGGTAGAACGTGAACCCGTCGACGCCGCCCCGCCGCGCGACCAGGTGGAACAGCAGCAGGCCGACGGCGAGCACGAACCACTGGACCAGCAGCGTGACGACGTAGTCGCGGCGTACGGCCGCGGGCACGCTGCGCAGCAGCGACCGGAAGCCGAGGCGTTCACCGGCGGCCATGCATCAGGCCGCCTGCATCTTCCAGCCGCCCGGGCCGTGCTGTGGCGGCTTCCGGGCGGTGAGGTACGTGTCGTAGTTCGGCACCGCGTCCGGGCCCTTGCGGGCGACCATGTTCAGCACGCAGCCCAGCAGCGTGGCGTTGACCGCGTGCAGCGCCCGTACGGCGGCGGTGACCTGCGTCTGCGTCGTGCGGCGGGCACGCACGACGAGCAACGTGCCGTCGGTGCGGGCGGCGACCACGGCGGCGTCGGTGACCGGCAGCAGCGGCGGGCAGTCGAAGATGACCACGTCGAACCGCTTGCGGACCTCGTCGACCAGCTCGGTCATCCGGGGCGAACTCAGCAGTTCGCTCGGGTTCGGCGGGGTCCGCCCGCTGGCCAGCAGCCACAGCCCCGCCCCCCACGGCTGGAGCACCTGCTCCAGCGGGGCGGTGCCGTCCAGGACCGTGCTCAGGCCGGCCGAGTCCTCCCGGCCCAGGAACGCGGCCAGCCGCGGATGGCGCAGCTCGGCGTCGACGACGAGGACCCGCTGCCCGGCCTCGGCGAACAGCAGGGCCAGCCCGCAGGCGGTGGCCGACCGGCCCTCGCCCGGGACCGCGCTGGTCACCGCCAGGGTCTTCACCGAACGCGCGGCGGCGGCGCACTGCACCTGTGTGCGGACCTCACGCAGCGCCTCGGTGCGCGCCGAGCCGCTCGGCGAGACGATCGGGCCGCCCGGGTCCAGTGGCACCCGGGCCAGCACCGGCGCCGAGGTGAGCGTGTGGAGCACCTCCTCGGTGCGGACCGTCTGATCGGCGACCTCCCGGCCGACCGAGGCGATCGCGCCGGCCACCAGCCCGGCCACCAGGGCGAGAGCGAAGTTGTTCACCGGGTCCGGATGGACTGGGTCCTCGTCCAGGGCGGGCCCGTCGACGACCGTGACCTTGACCAGCGACGCTTTGCCCGGCTCCGGCCGTTCGAGTTCCTCGATCGCGCTGACGAACCGTGCCGTGATCCGGGTGAGCAGCAGCATCGCCCGGTTGCGGTCCAGGTCCTCCACGGCCACCTCCATCATCACGGTGTCCGGCACGATCTCGGCGGAGATCGCCTCACGGACCTCCTCCTCGTCCAGGTCGATGCCGGGCGTTCCGGCGAGTGGGCCGGCGATCTCGTCGCTGGTCAGCAACTCGACGTAGGTGGCCAGGCGGCTGGTGTTGAACATGGCGGCCGGGTAGAGGTCGGCGGCGCCGGAGATCGGGGTGGCGAAGAAGAACGTGACCCGTGCCGCGTACACCGGGGTGGCGTAGAGGTTGACGAGGAGGGCCACGGCGAGCGCGAGCGCCACCGAAGCGGCCAGCAACCACCGGTGCCGTCTGGCGACACTGAGGTATTCGCGCAGTCCCACCCAGACTCCTCGTGTCGAGGCTGATCGCCAGGATAGGGCTATACCTCACGCGAATCCCCCAGATCAGAAAAGTACTCATTAATAGCCATTGAGTGCTCGATACTCAGGAATATGAGGGGCGCTCGCCTGCTGCCGCTGCTCGTGGACAGCGCCGCCTGGGTGGCCGGCCTGCTCGTAGCCGTCCACGCCCGTTACGACTTCGCCCCCGTCCACCACCGCCTCGCCGGCACCCTGGCCGCCATCGCGCTGGCCATCGCCCTGCAGGCGGCGGTCGGCCACACCCGGCGGCTCTACCGGGGCCGCTACCGCTTCGCCAGCTTCGAGGAGGTGCACGCGGTCGCCACCACCAGCCTCGCGGTCTCGTTGCTCCTCACCGCCGGCATGTTGCTGGCCCGTCCGCTGGTGCCGGTCGGGGTGCCCGCCGTCGGCGGGGCGGTCGCGCTGACCCTGATGATGGCCGCCCGCTACCTGTGCCGGCTGCTGCTGGCCCACCGCCTGCGCCCGGACCGCCGCACCGCCGCCCCGGTGCTCCTGTTCGGCGCGGGCCGGGCCGCCGACCTGCTCCTGCAGTCGATGCTGCACGATCCGAAGGGCCGCTACCTGCCGGTCGGCATGATCGACGACGACCCCGGCAAACGGCGGCTGCGCCTGCACGGCGTGCCGGTCCTGGGCGGCCGCGACGACATCGCGCGGGCGCTCACCGGCACCGGCGCCGGGACGCTGATCTTCGCGGTGGCCAACGCGGACGCCGCCCTGGTGCGCGAGGTCCGCGACCGTACGCTGGAGGCCGGCGCCGCCTTCAAGGTGGTGCCGTCGGTCAGCGAGCTGATGGACCAGCCGGTACGCGTCGGCGACGTCCGCGAGGTGCAGGTCGCCGACCTGCTCGGCCGCCACCAGATCGACACCGACCTGACCGCGATCGCCGGCTACCTGACCGGCAAACGGGTCCTGGTGACCGGGGCCGGCGGGTCGATCGGATCCGAGCTGTGCCGGCAGATCCATCACTTCCGCCCGGCCGAGCTGCTGATGCTGGACCGCGACGAGTCGTCACTGCTGGCCACCCAGTTGTCGATCGACGCGCAGGCCCGGCTGGACGACCCGTCGGTGATCCTGGCCGACGTCCGCGACGCCGGGCGGATGCGGGAAATCTTCGGCACGCGGCGGCCCCAGGTGGTGTTCCACGCGGCCGCCCTCAAGCACCTGGCGCTGTTGCAGCGCTACCCGGCCGAGGCGATGAAGACCAACGTGCTGGGGACGCTGAACGTCCTGGAGGCCGCCGAGGCCGCGTCGTCGGTCGAGCGGTTCGTCAACATCTCCACCGACAAGGCAGCCGATCCGTCCAGCGTGCTCGGCTACTCGAAACGGATCACCGAGCGCCTCACCGCGTGGACGGCCCGGCGCAGCGGTGGCACGTTCCTGAGCGTCCGCTTCGGCAACGTGCTGGGCAGCCGCGGATCGGTGTTCACCACGTTCAGCACCCAGATCGCCGACGGCGGCCCGGTCACCGTCACCCACCCGGAGGTCACCCGCTACTTCATGACCATGCAGGAGGCCGTGCACCTGGTGATCCAGGCCGCGGCGATCGGCACGGGCGGCGAGGCCCTGGTCCTGGAGATGGGCGACCCGGTGCGGATCGCCGAGGTGGCGCGGCAGATGGTCGCCCTGTCCCACACCTCGACCCCGGTCGTCTACACCGGGCTGCGCTCCGGGGAGAAGCTGAACGAGACACTCTTCGGCGCCGGTGAGACCGGGCGGCGGCCGTTCCACCCGCTGATCTCCCACGTGCGGGTGCCGCCGGTCGACCCGGCCCGCATCGTGCCGTTCCCGTCCGGCGCCGACCCCGCGATCCTGATCGCCCACCTGGCCGAGACGTGCGTGCTGCCCGATCCCGGACCACCCGGGACCGAGAAAAGTGAAACCGACAAACACGAAGAATCTAATTCTCCCGCGTGAAAGCCCTGACACTGCTGCAATCGGGTACATGGCATCCAGGCAAGACGACGACCGGTCCGAGCCGAGGCCGGCCCGAGCGGGCGTCCACGCGGCGCTGCGGGCCTGGCGCGACAGCCTGATCGACCTCGGCGACAACAACCGCCTGATCAACTTCGTCGACGGCAACGGCGACGCCGTGGAATTCACCTCGCCGGACGCCGACGAGGTGGTCGCCACGCTGACCCGCGGCGGGCTGTGCACGCTGGCCGGATCCGACGACGGCACCGGCCGGGACGTCGTGGCGCTGCGTGCCGAACTGCCGGGGCGCCTCCTCGGGCCGTCGCTGCGCCGGATGATGCGCCGCGCCCAGCAGGAGAACCTCGACCGTGGCGTGGCCGTGCTGCACCTCGCGCTCGGGCTGCTGCACTGGCGGCTCGCCGCCGACGACGAGGACGCCGACGTCGAGGCCCCCGGCTCCGCCAGCCCGCTGCTGCTGCTGCCCGCCGAACTCGTCGCGGGCGAGCAGGGCGGGAACCCCGGACTGCGGCTGGCCGACGCCGACCCCGTGCTCAACCCGGCTCTCGTCCTGCGGCTGCGGCGCGCCGGCATCACCGTGCCCGCGCCGGACCCCGGTGCCGAACTGCGCGTCTCCCGGTTCTGGGACGAGGTCACCGACACCGTGGCCCGCCGGCACGGCTGGCACGTCGAACGGTCGGTGATCCTGACCTGCCTCACCTTCCACAAGGAGGCGATCTACCGGGACCTGGAGGACAACGAGCAGCGCATCCTCGCCCATCCGGCGATCCGTGCCCTCGCCACCACCGGCCCCCAGCGGCAGACCGACCGGTTCCGGTTCACGCCGATCAGGCCCGAGGACGCCGACCGGATCGCGCCACCCGAGGACGTGCCGCTCGTGCTGGACGCCGACTCGTCCCAGCGGGCCTGCGTCGCCGCAGCCCTGGCCGGGCACAGCTTCGTCATGGACGGGCCGCCCGGCACCGGCAAGTCGCAGACCGTCGCCAACATGATCGGCGCCCTGCTGCACGCCGGGAAACGGGTCCTGTTCGTCTCCGAGAAGGTCGCCGCCCTCGACGTGGTGCGCAACCGGCTCGCCGAATCCGGGCTGGACCGTTACCTGCTGGAACTGCACGGTCAGAAAGCCGGCCGCCGCGAGGTCGCCACCCTGCTGGCCGCCGCCGTCGACGAGGCACCCGAACCGCCCGGTCCCGGCCCGGCGATGGACCGGGACGCGCTGCGTGAACGCCGCGAACGGCTGACCGCGTACGCGTACGCCATGAACGAGACCCGCCGGCCGCTCGGCGCCGGACTCCACGAGATCATCGGCCGCTGCGCCGGGCTCGCGAAGGTGCCGGCCGCGCCGGCACCCGCCATCGCCCCCGACACCCTCACCCCCGACGTGATGCACCGCATCCGCAAAGCCACCGACCAGCTGGCCCGCACCTGGCGGGCGATGTCCGGCGGCGACGCCCTGCTGTGGCGCGACGTGACCACCCGGGAACCGCTCGACCCGGCCCTGAGCCGTGCCGAGAAGGCCCTCGCCGCGCTCGCGCGTACCGCCCGCGCGGCCGACCGGGCCGCCGGCGCGTTCGGGCTGCGCCGGCCGTCCGACGCGCCCACCCTGGCCCGGCTCGCCGAGCACGCGGGCGCCCGGCCCGAACAGGTCGCCGACGACTGGCTCACCGCCGCCGACCTGGACCCGGTCCGCGAGGCCGCCGACCGGCGCGGCGAAGTGCTGGCCGCCGCCACCCAGGCCGCCGAAGCGGTCAAACAGCGCGCCGGAGTGCCCTGGAACGTGCTGCCCGACCCCGCCGACCTGCCACCCGTCCCCGCCCTGGACGGGCTCGCCGCGCCGGTCGACCTCGGCGCGCTGACCGCCGCCGACGCCGACGAACTGGCCCTCTCCTTCACCCGGGCCGCCGAACAGCTCGAGAAACACCGCCGTGCCGTCGACCGGATCACCGCCCGGCTCGGCCTGCCCCCGGTCGCCACCTGCCGCGACATCGCCGGTGTCGCCGCCGTCGTCGAACTGGGCACCCGCAAACACAAACCGGAACGGTTCTGGTTCCGGGCCGGGGCGCTCGCGGCCGTGCAGACCGGGGCGAGCACGCTGCGCCGGGCCCTGGAGACCCTCGTCGCGGCGGAGATCCAGGCCCGGCCCTACTTCTCCGAGGCCATCCTGGCCCAGCCGATCGAGGAACTGGCCGAACGGTTCACCCACGTGCACCGCGGATTCCGGAAACTGTTCGGGGCGTACCGGCAGGACAAGCGGCAGGTCGCCGGGTTCGTGCTGCCCAACGCGCACCTCGGGGTCGCGATCTCCCGCATCGGCACGGCCGTCGCCTGGAAACGGGCGCTCCAGGAGCTCGCGGCCGCCGAACACTCCTACGCCACCGCGCTCGGCCGGTACTGGCAGGGCCGCGGCACCGACTTCGCGGCCCTCGACGAGGCCATCGCGGTCGCCTCGTCGGCGCTCGCCGTCGCCCCGCCCAGCGCCCTCGAAGCGGTCGTCGGCTACCTCTGCGCGCCCGCGCCCGACCCCGTGCCGATCCAGGTGGTCACCGAGGCCCGCGACGCGCTGCTGCGCTGGCAGGCCACCCTACGGCCGGCGCCCTACCCGGCGGCGCGGCCGGACCTCGTGACCGGGCCCATCGACGACGCGATCACCTGGCTCCAGCGGCACAGCGAGGCCCTGCAAGCGGCGGCGGAGACCGTTCGGGCCCACGACTTCGTGACCGGGCGGCATCTGGACTACGCGGAGACCGTACGCCTGGGGGAGTTGCGTGCCACGGCGCAACAGGCCGCGGCGGCGCTCGGCGCGCGTACCGGGGAACTGCCCGAAGCCGAACCCGCGGCCCTCGCCGCGGCCATCGCCTGGGCCGCGACCGCCCGGGAGATCGCCGGTGGACCGCTCACCCCGGCGCAGGTCACCGCCCTGCGGGAGCTGCGGCCGGTCCCCGCGCTCGCCGAACGCGCCCGCGAATGGCAGGAGGCGAGCCGGGCCGTCCTCGACGGATTCGGCCCGGCCCGGCAGGAAGACCTGCGCGCCCGCTTCGCCGACTACCGGCTCGCGGCGGCGCTGCTGCGTGACATCCGCGACGACAGCAGCGGCCAGGAGGAGTGGTTCGCCTGCCTGGAGGCCCGCGACGTGCTCGCCTTCCACGGGCTCGACGCCGCCGTCGAGTTCTGCGCCGACCAGAACCTGAGCAGCGCGATGGTGCCCGCGGTCCTGGAACGGGCGCTGCTGCACGGATGGGTGGACGCGGTGGCCCGCGCCGACGACCGGCTGCGGCCCTGGCGCGGCAGCGACCGCGACCGGCTCGTCGCCGAGTTCCGGCAGGCCGACGAGAAACTCGCGGCCGTCGCGGCCCGCGACATCATCGCCGCGGTCGAGGCCCGGCGGCCGCCGGCCGACAGCACGGCCGCGCAGTTGCTGCGGCGCGAGGCCATGAAGGCCGAACGGCAACTCCCGGTACGCGAACTGCTCGCCCTCGCCCGCGACGCCGTCCTCGCCCTGCGCCCCTGCGTCCTGGCCTCCCCGCTGACGGTGAGCCAGTCGCTCCCGGCCGACATCGACTTCGACGCGGTCATCTTCGACGAGGCCTCCCAGGTCACCCCGGCCGAGGCGGTCAACTGCATCTACCGCGGCCGGTCCCTGATCATCGCCGGTGACGACCGCCAGTTGCCGCCGACGTCCTTCTTCGACCGTTCCTTCACCGCCGTCGACCAGGACACCGAGGTGCTCGACTACCAGTCCGTCCTGGAACTGGCCAAAGCCTGCGGCGCGTTCCCCGGCCTGAGCCTGACGTGGCACTACCGCAGCCGGCATCCGGCTCTCGTCGCGTTCGCCAACGACGCCTTCTATCAGGGGCGCCTGAGCACTTTCCCGGCGCCCGCCATCGGCGGGCCGGACACCGGCGTCGAACTGTTCCCGGTCGCCGGCGTCTACCGCCGCGCGACCAGCCGGGACAACCCGGTCGAGGCCGAACGCGTCGCGGAACGGATCGTGCACCACTTCACCACCCGCCCCGAGCAGACGCTGGGCGTGGTCACGTTCTCGGTCGCGCAGGCAGAGGCGATCGAACGCGCCTTGACGCGGATCTCGGCGGGCCGCCCCGACCAGGACCGCGCGGTGACCGACGTCCGGCTGCACGGCTTCTTCGTCAAGAGCCTGGAGTCGGTGCAGGGCGACGAACGCGACGTCATGATCTTCTCCATCGGGTACGGGTACGACGAGGCCGGGCGCATCAGCGCCAACTTCGGCGCGCTGAACCGGCCCAACGGGTGGCGGCGGCTGAACGTGGCGATCACCCGGGCCCGCCACCGGGTGGAGATCGTGACCTCGATCCTCTCCCGGGACGTGCCCGAGTCCGAGAACGAGGGCGTCCGGCAACTCGCCGCCTACCTCGACTACGTGGAACACGACGCGGGCGGCGCCGACCTGGACCGGGTGGACGGGACCAGCGAGTTCGTCAACTCGGTGCTGGAGAGCGTGCGGGGCTGGGGATATCCGGCGACCGCCGGCCTCGGCACCGCGGGCGGGCGCATCGACATCGCGATCCGGCACCCGGACGACCCGGCGGGCGACTACCTGCTCGGGGTGCGCTGCGACGGGCCCGGCTACCGCGACTGCCCGGCCGCCCGCGACCGGGACCGCCTGTACGACCAGGTGCTTCGCGGCTTGGGCTGGCGGCTGCACCGGGCATGGGCACTGGCCTGGTACCGCGACCGGGCCGGTGAGGAGGCCCGCCTCATGACGGCCCTGGAACAGGCCGCCGCGTCACGCCGGGGCCGCACCGGCCCGGTCGAGGCGCCCGCGGCGAGCCGTGCGGCCGTCGCCCCCGCCCGCTCGTGACCTGAGGTCCGCCGGCCGGCGCCACGGAGAGGCCCGCACACTTGGGCATCCTGGTATTCGAACCTACGATAGTCGGACGTCCTAGTATCTGTTCGCCGGTCCGGGCGGCAGGGAAAGCCAGGTGCAGACATGCATGTCCCCACCCATCCGGTCCGTTTCGTCACGGCGGCGAGCCTGTTCGACGGGCACGACGCGGCGATCAACGTGATGCGCAGGCTGCTCCAGGCACAGGGCGCCGAAGTCGTCCACCTGGGCCACGACCGCAGCGTCGACGCGGTCGTGCGCGCCGCCGTCGAGGAGGACGTGCAGGGCGTGGCGATCTCGTCCTACCAGGGTGGCCACGTCGAGTACTTCACGTACCTGGTGCAGCGGCTCGCCGCGGCGGGCGCCGGGCACGTCCAGGTGTTCGGTGGCGGCGGCGGCGTGATCGTGCCGGAGGAGATCGCCGCGCTGCGCGAGCTCGGCGTCCGGATCTTCTCGCCGGAGGACGGCCAGCGGCTCGGCCTCCCCGGCATGATCAATCAGCTGATCGAGGCCTGCGACATCGACCTCGCGGCGGCGGAACCGGATGTCGAGGCGGTGCTGTCCGGCGACCTGGCGGCACTGGCCCGGACGATCACGGTGCTGGAGGCCGGCCGGTCACCGGCGGCGGCCGCCCGGCTGCGCGAGATCGCGGCCGGCCGCACCGTGCCGGTCCTGGGCATCACCGGCACCGGCGGCTCGGGCAAGTCGTCGCTCACCGACGAGCTGGTGCGCCGGTTCCGCCTGGACCAGGAGGACAAGCTGCGCATCGCCGTCCTGGCGATCGACCCGACCCGGCGGCGTGGCGGCGGCGCGCTGCTCGGCGACCGGATCCGGATGAACGCACTGGAGAGCGGGCTCGGCGGCAGCCGCACGTTCTTCCGCTCGCTGGCCACCCGCGGCGCCGGCGCGCAACTGCCGGAGCGGCTCGACGACATCCTGACCGCGGTCAAGGCGGCCGGCTTCGACCTGGTGATCGTGGAGACGCCCGGCATCGGACAGGGCGACGCCGGGATCGTTCCGGTCGCCGACGTGTCGCTGTACGTGATGACGCCCGAGTTCGGCGCCGCCTCCCAGCTCGAGAAGATCGACATGCTGGACTTCGCCGACGTCGTCGCGATCAACAAGTACGAGCGGCGCGGCGCCGAGGACGCCCGCCGCGACGTGGCCCGCCAGCTGGTGCGCAACCGTGAGGCGTTCGGCGTGGCCTGGCAGGAGATGCCGGTGTTCGGCACCAGCGCCGCCCGCTTCAACGACGACGGCGTCACCGCCCTCTACCAGCGGCTGCGCGAACTGCTCACGGCGAAGGGCCTGCCCGCCGGCGCGGGGACACTGCCGGCCGTCGAGGTCCGTGCCTCGTCCGGCCTGACCAGCGTGGTGCCGGCCGCCCGGTCGCGGTACCTCGCCGACATCGCCGACGCCGTCCGCGGCTACCACCACACCACCGGCGAGCAGGCCGGCATCGCCCGCCGGCGGCAGGCGCTGCTGCTCACCGCGGACCTGCTCGACGGCGACGGTGACGAGCCGGCGGCGGCGCGCGTGCGGGACCTGGCGGCCGCCGCCGACGGCGAGCTGCTGCCGGACGCCCGTGACCTGCTGGAGCGGTGGCCGGCGCGGGTCGCCGACTACTCCGGCGACGAATACGTCTACCGCGTCCGCGATCGCGAGATCCGTACGCCGCTGACCCGCAGGACCCTGTCCGGATCGACGGTTCGCCGGGTGGCGCTGCCCCGCACCCGCGACGACGCCGAACTGCTGTCCTTCCTGCGCCGGGAGAACCTGCCCGGGTTCTTCCCGTTCACCGCCGGCGTCTTCCCGTTCAAACGCGAGGGCGAGGCGCCGGCCCGGATGTTCGCGGGCGAGGGCGACGCGTTCCGTACCAACCGGCGGTTCAAGCTGCTGAGCCGGGGCGGTGACGCGACCCGCCTGTCGACCGCGTTCGACTCGGTGACCCTCTACGGCCGCGACCCGGACCCGCGCCCCGACATCTACGGCAAGGTCGGCACCTCCGGCGTCTCGATCGCCACCCTCGACGACATGAAGGCGCTGTACGACGGGTTCGACCTCTGCTCGCCGACGACCTCGGTGTCGATGACCATCAACGGCCCGGCCCCGGCGATCCTGGCCATGTTCCTGAACACCGCCATCGACCAGCAGATCGCCGCGGCCCCGGGAGAGCCGCGCGAGCAGGTCGTCGCACGGACGCTGGCGACCGTGCGGGGCACCGTGCAGGCCGACATCCTCAAGGAGGACCAGGGCCAGAACACCTGCATCTTCTCCACCGAGTTCGCGTTGCGCTGCATGGGCGACATCCAGCAGTGGTTCATCGACCACGGGGTCCGCAACTTCTACTCGGTGTCGATCAGCGGCTACCACATCGCCGAGGCCGGGGCGAACCCGATCAGCCAGCTCGCCTTCACCCTCGCGAACGGGTTCACCTACGTCGAGTCCTACCTGGCCCGGGGCATGCGGATCGACGACTTCGCGCCGAACCTGTCGTTCTTCTTCTCCAACGGCATGGACGCCGAGTACTCGGTGATCGGCCGGGTCGCCCGCCGGATCTGGGCGGTGGCGATGCGCGACCGGTACGGCGCGGGGGAGCGGTCGCAGAAACTCAAATACCACGTGCAGACCTCCGGCCGCTCGCTGCACGCGCAGGAGATGGACTTCAACGACATCCGGACCACCCTGCAAGCGCTCTGCGCCATCTACGACAACGCCAACAGCCTGCACACCAACGCGTACGACGAAGCCGTCACCACCCCCACCGAACAGTCCGTCCGGCGTGCCCTGGCCATCCAGATGATCATCGACCGGGAGTGGGGCCTGGCCGGCAACGAGAACCCGCTGCAGGGCTCCTACATCATCGACGAGCTGACCGACCTGGTGGAGGAGGCGGTGCTCGCCGAGTTCGAGCGCATCGCCGACCGCGGTGGTGTGCTGGGCGCCATGGAGACCGGCTACCAGCGCGGCCGCATCCAGGACGAGTCGATGCTGTACGAGCACCGCAAGCACGACGGCACGTTGCCCCTGATCGGCGTCAACACGTTCCTCGACCCGAACCGCGACCAGACCCCGCCGCAGACCGTCGACCTGGCCCGGGCCACCGAGGAGGAGAAGCGGTCCCAGCTGAGGCGGCTGGCCGACTTCCACGCCCGCCACGCCACCGAGGCGCCGGCCGCGCTGGCCCGCCTCCAGCAGGTGGCGATGTCCGGCGGCAACGTGTTCGGCGAGCTGATGGAGGCGGTCCGGCACTGCTCGCTCGGCCAGATCAGCGACGCCTTCTTCACCGTCGGCGGCCAGTACCGGCGCAACGTGTGAAAGACGACCTCGGCCACCCGGTGCCCCTGGACACGCCACCCCGGCGGATCGTGTCGCTGGTGCCGTCACTCAGCGAGGCGCTCGCCGTCACCGTGCCGGAGCGGCTGGCGGGGGTCACCGACTGGTGCACCCACGTCGCCGGCCTGGACCTGCCGCGGGTCCGCGGCACCAAGAACCCGGACCGGGCGGCGATCGCGGCGTTGCGGCCCGACCTGGTGGTGGCCAACCAGGAGGAGAACCGGCGGCTCGATGTGGAACGGCTGCGCGCGTCCGGCGTACCGGTCTGGGTGACGGTGATCGAGTCGGTCGACGAGGCCCTGCGCTCGATGCGGCGATTGTTCGCCGAGGTGCTCGCCGTCGGTGAGCCCGACTGGCTGCGGACCGCGGCCGACCGGTGGCGGCGGCCTGCGCCCGGCCCGCGCCGGAAGGTGGCCGTGCCGATCTGGCGGGACCCGTGGATGGTCGTCGGCGCCCGCACGTTCACCGGCGACCTGCTGTCCCGGCTCGGTCTCGACAACATCTTCGGTACGGGCGGCGAACGGTATCCCCACGTCGACCTCGCGGACATCCACGCGGCCCGCCCCGATCTGGTGCTGTTGCCCGACGAGCCGTACGCCTTCGGCCCGGACGACGGCCCCGAGGCGTTCCCCGGGACCCCGGCGGTGCTCGTCCCGGGCCGTCTGCTGACCTGGTACGGCCCGTCGCTGGCCACCGCCCGTGGTGAGCTGGCCGGCATGACCGGACGGCCGGCCGCCGGATGACCCCACATGACGATCAGCGCGTGCCCCATCCTGACCGAGAACCACTGGATCCCATCGCCGAGGCGCGTCGGCTGTGGATCGAGCACGGGTGGGAGTCGGCCGCGGACGGCATGGCCGCCGTGACGTCGCTGATGCGCGCCCAGCAGATCGCGCTGGGCCGGGTCGAGGCGGTGCTGCGCCGCTACGGCGTCACCTTCGCCCGGTACGAGGTGCTCATGCTGCTGTTCTTCAGCCGTGCGGGCTCCCTGCCGATGGGCAGGATCGGTCAGCGGTTGCAGGTGCACCCGACGAGCGTGACCAACGCCGTCGACCGGCTGGAGGCGGCCGGCCTGGTCCGCCGCTCGGCGCACCCGGCCGACCGGCGTGCCATCCTGGTCGAACTGCTCGGCGCGGGCCGTGAGCTGGCGCTGGCCGCGACCAAGGACCTCAACGCCGAGGTGTTCGAGGCGCCCGGCATCCCGCCGTCCGGGGTCACCGGCCTGGTCGGCATCCTCACCGAGCTGCGCCGCGACGCCGGAGATTTCTGACGGCGAGGTGTCCGATCCGGGGTGGCCGTTCGTGGAGACAATGCGAGGACCGCACGGAACACGAGGAGACGACATGCCGGAGTACCTGATCACCTTCAACGACGAGTGGGTGCCGGAGCACACGCCGGAGCAGATCGCCGAGAAGGCCGAGGCCGCGCGGGTGGTGATCGACGACATGCTGGCGGCGGACGTGCTGGTCTTCAGCAACGGCGGGCTCGACCGGTCCACCGCGGTGTGCGGCGTCGAGGCGGTCGACGGCCAGGCCGTCTTCACCGACGGGCCGTACGTGGAGACCAAGGAGCACCTCGGCGGCTTCGCCGTGGTGGACGTTCCCGACGACGAGGCGGCCCGCTACTGGGCCGGACGGCTCGCGACCGCGCTCGACTGGCCGCAGGAGGTGCACCGATTCCGCGGTCCCGGTGTGGCCCGCGGTGACGGCGCCCCGGCCAGGTGAATCCGGCCGGGGAGGCGATCACCCACGCCCACCGCGAGGAGTGGGCGCGGGTCGTCGCCGGTCTCACGCGCCGGTTCGGTGACCTGAGCGTCGCCGAGGACGCGACCGCCGAGGCGTTCGCGGCGGCCGCGCAACGATGGCCGCGCGACGGTGTGCCACCCAACCCGGGCGGTTGGCTGACCACCACGGCGGCCCGCAAGGCGATCGACTGGTTGCGCCGCGAGTCGCAACGCGACGCCAAACATGAGGCGGCCCGCATCGTGTACGACGACACCCCCGCCGGGCCGGCCGGACCGGTCGAGGACGACCGGCTCCGGCTGATCTTCACCTGCTGCCATCCGGCGCTGGCCATGGAGGCGCGGGTGGCGCTCACTCTGCGCCTGCTCGGCGGGCTCACCGTCGCCGACATCGCCCGCGCGTTCCTGGTGCAGGAGGCCGCGATGGCCCGCCGCATCACCCGGGCCAAGGCGAAGATCAAGGCGGCGCGCATCCCGTACCGGGTGCCTTCGTCCGGCGACATCCGGGAGCGGCTGGCCGGAGTGCTCGCGGTCGTCTATCTCATCTTCAACGAGGGCTATCTGGCCGGTGACGGCGACGATCTGGTACGCGTGGACCTCACCGACCAGGCCATCCACCTCGGCCGTCTGCTGCGGACCCTGCTCCCGGACGACGGCGAGGTGGCCGGGCTGCTCGCCCTGATGCTGCTCACCGATGCCCGGCGGCCGGCGCGCGTGTCCCGTACCGGGGAGCTGGTGCCCCTCGGCGAGCAGGACCGGAGCGCCTGGGACCGGGCCCTCGTCGCCGAAGGCCGGGCCCTGGTGCGGGAGCGGATCGACGCGGTGGCGGCCGGCGCCGGTCCGGCCGGGCGCTACCAGCTGCTGGCCGCGATCAACGCGATCCACTCCGAGGCGCCGTCGGTCGAGGAGACGAACTGGCCGGTGATCGTCGCCCTCTACAACCGGCTGACGGTCCTCGACCCGTCGCCGGTCGTGCGGCTCAACCGGGCGGTCGCGGTCGCCGAGGTCGACGGTCCGCGAGCCGGGCTCGACGAGGTGGACCGTCTCACCGAGGCTCTCGACGGCTACCACGCCTTCCACGCGACGCGCGCCGACCTGCTGCGGCGTCTCGGGCGGGCCGGCGAGGCCCGGGCCGCCTACGACCGGGCCATCGAGCTGGCCGGCACCCCCGCGCAGCGTGACTACCTCACTCGCCGCCGTGACCAGCGGCCGGCCGAACACAGCGGCGTGTGACCGCGGGAACACCGTCCGGGTACCGGCCAGGTCGGTTGGCCCTTCACAGCAGCCCTAAAGTCCGATACGGATCAGCCGGGTGGTGACATTGCCGGTCCTAGGTTGCCGCCGAGCCGTATTCATGTTTCGCTGGCGCCGGGCCTTCCACACCGAAGAAGGCGTGCATCCTGGGGGCGGATGAGTGGCCATCTTGTCGGTGCGGCGATGAACAGCCATCCCAAGGGTTTCGGATCGGCCCGGGTTCCGGGTGGCACCGTGGGCAAACGGCTTTCCGAAGATGATCCTTCGATGTGGTTGTCCGTCGCCAAAACGGCGCTGCCGCTGATGATGCGCGGCGGCGTCGACCGGCCGCGCCTGCTCGAACTGCTCGACCGCGCCGCCGGCGACCCGTTGACCGTCGTGCGCGCCGGGGCCGGCTGGGGCAAGACCGTGCTGGTCTCGACCTGGGCGAAGAACAGTCCCTTCCCCGTCGCCTGGCTGAGCCTGGACCGGTACGACAACGATCCGCAGACGTTCTGGGCCTACGTGGTGGCGGCGCTGGACGGCGCCGGCGTCCTGACCGCGGCCAATCCACTGCTCCAGATGGGATCGGTGCCCCGCGACGAACGCGAACGCGGTATGCGGATCGCCGCCGGGCTGAGTCACCTGCCGGACCGGACAGTGCTGGTGATCGACGACTTCCACGTCATCGACGACCGGCAGGTACTCGACGAGATGAGCGCCGTCCTCCGGCACCCGCCACCGCCCCTGCGGCTGATTCTGATCACCCGAAACGAGCCCCCGCTGGCGTTGCACCGGTTGCGGGCGGCCGACCTCGTCAGCGAGATCCGCGCCGGCGACCTGGCCTTCACCATGGAGGAGGCGATGGAACTCGCCGCTGTGCACGGGCTCGCTCTCGGCCCGGACGACGTGACCATGATGGTCGGCCGCACCGAGGGCTGGGCCCTGGGCCTGCGACTGGGAGCGGTGTTCCTCGCCGGCGCCGGCGGAACCCGCTCCGTCGCCGACTTCGCCCGTGACGTCCGCGCCGTCGACGCCTACCTGACCGACGAGGTCCTCGCCGGATGCCCGCCCCGGCAACGCCGGTTCCTGCTCGAGACGAGCATCTGCGAGCAGATGTGCGCCGGCCTGGCGAACGCGATCACCGGGAGCGACGACGGGCAGTGGACGCTCGAGGAACTGGAGCAGAACAACGACTTCGTGACCCGCCTGGGGCCCAAGCCCGTCTGGTTCCGCTACCACCACCTACTCCGAGACATGCTGGCGCACCGGCTGCGCCTGGAGACGCCGTCGGACCTGCCCGAACTGCACCGCCGTGCCGCCCGCTGGTACGCCGCCCACAACTCCGTGATCGAAGCCGTGACTCACGCGGTCCACGCCGAGGACTGGGCGTACGTCGGCAGCCTCGTCACCGGGCAGGCCGGCCCGCTGATCCTGTCACTCCAGCGGGCCGCCCTGGTCCGGGTGCTCCGCCGGGTGCCACGGGAGCAGTTGGCCGCCACACCGGACCTGATGGCGTGCGACGCGCTGCTGCTGTTCCACGTCGGGGACTACGAAGCCATCCCGGCCCGCGTCAGCAGGATCCGGGAGCTGCTGCGAGACCGGCCGGCCGCGGTCCGTGATCCCATCGAGGTGCTGCTGATGGCCCTGCAGGTGGCGGCGGACCGGGCGATCGGCGACATGCCGGCCGTCATCGCGGTGGAGGACGAACAGCTCGCGCTGCTGGCCCGGTCGCCGTTCCACCACGTCACCGCGGTGCTTCAGTTCCGGGCCATCGCCCTGAACAGCAGGGGTGTCGGCCTGATCTGGACCGGCCGGATCGACCGCGGCGCCGCCGACCTGCGGGCGGCGTCCGAAGCCGCGGGCGCGGCCGGCGTCGAACTGGCCCAGATCAACGCCACCGGCCACCTCGCTCTGCTCGAGATGATGCACGGCTCGGTCAGCGAGGCGGCCCGGCTCGCGGGCAGCGCCCGGGAGCTGGCCGAACGCCGGGCGTGGCGTTACACCGTGCAGACCGTCGCCGCCCATTTCGCGCAGGCGCTCGTCCACCTGGAACGGCAGGAACTGAACGCCGCCGAGGAGGTGCTGCGCGACGGTCTGCGTGCCCACGACGCCGAGCGGGAAGCCGCCCAGCGGCTGGTCCTGCTCGGCGTGCAGGCGCGGCTGGCGCTGGCCCGGGGCAACCCGCACCACGCGCAGACGCTCCTGGACCAGGCACGCCGCGACCGGCATCCGCGGATGTACGTCCCCACCCTCGACGACTGGCTCACACTTCTCGGCGCGGAGGTCGATCTCGCCGTCGGCCTGCCCGAGCGGGTCGTGCAGCGCTACCCGGGCACGCCCTCCGGCCTGGCACAGCGGGTCCGCCTGGCCCGGGCCGCCCTCGCCCGCCGCGACCTGAGCCGCGCCGAGAAGCTGCTCGCCGACGGCCCCGTCACCCGCCCGGAGACGGTCGCGATCGTCGAGGCCGGCGTCGTCGGCGCCCTGGTGGCGGACGCGCGCGGCTACGCGACCCAGGCGGTGGACCTCCTTCTGGAAGCCGTCCGGGTGGCGGTCCGGGAGGGCATCCGCCGGCCGTTCGCCGCCATGTTCGACGCCCGGCTCGCCGGGCTCTTCGACCGGCTGCGGCTGCTCGAACCGGAGCAGGCGGCCGCCGCCGCCGACCTCATCGCCGGTCTCCCCGGCGCCGGCCGTCCGCCGGCGGCCCCGCATGGGGGCGCACACCTCAGCGAGCGGGAGGCGGAGGTGCTGCGCTACCTGCCGACGATGCTGACCACGGCGCAGATCGCCGTCGAACTCGGTGTCTCCGTCAACACCGTCAAGGCCCACATGCGAGCGATCTACCGCAAGCTGCAGGCCGAGCGGCGCAGCGACGCGGTGGTACGCGCACGGGACATGGGAATCCTCTGACCCGGCGTCACGGTGGGAGCGGATCGTCGATGGCTCTGCCTAGACTTGCCGCATGCGGCAGGAGCTGAAAGACCTGACCTTCTCCGATCACTCCGAGTGGTTCGGCCTCGGCCCGCTGGTGCTCGCGGTTCTGGCCGGCATCCGCGCCTTCATGGCGGACGAGCCCTTCGCCCGCTGGGCGTGGACCGCCGTCGCCGGCCTCATGCTGGGCATCTGCGCCGTCTACGTGATCTGGTCCAGGAGGCGCCGATCGTCCGCCGTGGCAGACCCGCCCCGACGGTGAACGCGCCGCCCGGGGGATCCGGAGTGGCCGGCGCGGGAAGCCGAGCGCAATCGCCGGAACGGGGCCGGCGCGGCCGTATCCTCATTTCGCATCCGAGAATGGGGGAATCAATGCGGATCACCGTGCTGGGAGCGGGTTCGTGGGGCACCACGGTCGCGTCCGTCCTCACCCGCCGCGATCACCGATCGCTGATCTGGGCGCGTGACCCGGGCACCGCGGACGAGATCAACGCCAAGCACACCAACGACCGCTACCTCCGGGGTTTCGGCCTGCCGGAGCGGCTTCGCGCCACCTCGGACCTGGCCGAGGCGGCCGCCCACGCCGAGCTGCTGGTCGTCGGCGTGCCGACCGGGGCGTTCCGCGACACGCTGGAGCGCGTCCGGCCGGACCTGCATCCCTGGATCCCCGTGGTGAGTCTCAGCAAAGGACTCGAGCGTGACTCCCTGCTACGGATGACCGAAGTGATCAAGGACGTGCTGCCGGGACGTCCCGCCGCGGCGCTGACCGGCCCCAACCTGGCCAAGGAGATAATGGCCGGCCTGGCGGCGGCCACGGTCATCGCCACCGAGGACCTCACCGTCGCCACCGAGATCCAGCGGGTGTTCCGGCGCGGCCTGCTGCGGGTGTACACCAACCACGACGTGATCGGCTGCGAGGTCGGCGGGGCGCTGAAGAACGTGGTGGCGATCGCCACCGGCATCGCCCAGGGGCTGGGCGTCGGCGACAACACCCGGGCCGGGGTGATCTCGCGTGGGCTGGCCGAGCTGACCACCCTCGCCGTCGCGATGGGCGGCGAGCCGAGCACGCTCGCCGGGCTCGCCGGGATGGGTGACCTCGTCGCGACGTGCATCAGCCCGCACAGCCGCAACCGCCACGTCGGCGAACAACTCGGCCGCGGGCGCCGGCTGGACGACATCCTCGCCGAGATGGGGCAGGTCGCCGAGGGCGTCAAGACGGTTCACGCCGCGGTCCAGCTGGCCGACCGGCACAGCCTGGCGATGCCGATCACCCGCACCATCCACCGTGTCGTCACCGGAGAGATCACCGCCGAGCGCGCCTACGCCGGCCTGCTGCGTTCCCTTCCGGCCGGTCACGAGTCCGAGCCGGGCTGACGACGCCCGTGCCCGGTTCCATGTCACGGTCCGGGCTGATGACGGCCGCGCGCCGGGACCGGCGACTCTGCTGCGGCGCCCCTGGCTGGGGTGCCATGGTCCTGTCCGACAACACGTGACCGTTCGTGCGGGAGGTTCCCCGTGGACAAGCTCGATGCCTTCGCAGGCCGGACGTAGGACGGCTCGATCCCTGAGCTCGGGTCGGCGGCCTGGTCAGGCCGCCTCGCCGCCCGCCTGGCGGAGTCCGTCAGGCGCGGACGTCCCGGCGGCCGGCTCCGATCGATCCGGCCACGATCGACACCACGCCTGCCACGACGAGCACCAGCAGCGCGGCGACCGGGCGGTCCGGGGCGGCGACGTCCGGAACGTGAAGGAACACGCCCAGGTCCTGGACCCGGCCGGGAATGCCGAGCAGATCGCCGAGCAGCGCCGTCACACCGCCGGCCAGCAGCGGCAACCATGCCAGCACCGCGAAGCGCGGCACGGCGCCGGCCAGCAGGGTGGCGAAACCGGTCAGCGCCACCACGGCCGGCCACTGCCCGAGCGTGAAGGCGAGACCGCGTACGGCGATGTCGTCACCGGCGAGGAACTCCGGCGCGACCAGGGCGGTGAGCACGCCCGTCACGGTCAGGATCACGGCGCCTCCGGCGACGGTGACGGCGGCCCGCGCGGCGGTCGGCGCCCACCGGCGTACGCCGGTCGCCAGGATCTGGGCGGTGAGGCCGGTGTCCTCGGCGTGCCGGCCGTCCAGCACGGCCAGGATCGCGAAGACGGACACGACGATCCCGACGAGGGTGCCCTGATAGGCGAGGTATCCGGCGGTCGGGTCGCCGGCGCCGAGCTGGGCGCCGAGGAATCCGCCGACCTCGCCGTCGCGCCGCTGCTCGACGGCGCCGGAGCCCATGGTGGCGAACAGGGCTCCGATCGCGGCCACCGCCACGGTCCAGACCAGCAGCGACGACCGTGTCAGCCGGGCGTGCAGCCCCGCCGTGGTGCGTATGCGCAGCCGGGTGGCCCGGGTGTCGCGGCGGCGCACCAAGCCCGTGCCGAACTCGCGCCGGGCCGACAGGATCATGGCCGCGGCCGCCAGCAGCAGCGCGGCGAGGGCGGCGGGCGCCAGCGCCGTCCACCGGTCGGCGGTGAACGGCTCGGCGACCGCACGCAGTCCCAGCGGACTGAGCCGGTTCAGCCCGTCGAGGTGCTCGGTGTCGGCGAACGCGCGTACCGCGAACGCGCCGCCCAGCGCGGTGAAACCCAGCAGCCGGGCGTGACCCGCCGTCGCGACGATCTGCGCCAGCAGCACGGTGCCGGTGGCCACGACCAGGAAGGTGAGCCCGGTGACCGCCCCGAACACGGCCGTGCCGGCGCCGGTCACCCCTTCGGCCCCGCCCGCGGTCACCGTGATCGCGGCGGCGCAGCCGGCCGCCAGCACGACGCTCATCGTGGCGAGAATGGTCAGGGCACTGCGCAGCGGCTGGGCCGGGCTGATGCCGCAGCCGCGGAACAGCTCCAGTGAGCCGTCGTCCTCGGCGGCGCGGGTCACCGCGACGGCCACCAGAACCGCCATGACGGCGGCGAGGATGGTGACGAACGCGCCGATCTCCCAGGCGTACATCTGTGCCGGGGTGCCGGGATCCGGCAGGCGCCCGTAGAGCAGGGTGCTCGCCGCGTTGTGCTGCGCCGACTCGACCGCGATCCGGCGCTGACCCGGTGTGGTGTAGGTGTTCTGGTAGGCGGGCAGCGTGCAGCACAGCGCCACCAGCAGCAGCGGCCAGCAGATCAGCATCAGCCGGTGCCGGCGAGCCAGCAGACGGGTGAGAGTCATCGGGCCGCCACCTCGTAGTGCCGCAGGAAAAGGTCCTCCAGGCTGGCGGGGGTGCAGGTGATGTCGTCGGCGTTCGCGTCTGCCAGCACCCCGAGAACGGCCGGGACAAGATCGCGGGGTACGGCGAGGCGAACGGCGCCGGTGTCACCGTCGACGGCGGCGCCGGTCTGCCGCAACCGTGCGACGACCGCGCCCGCCCGGTCGCCGGCGAGACGGGCGGTGATCGTGGAGGCGGCCAGGTGGCGCATGCCGGCCAGGCTGCCCGACTCCACGAGCCGGCCGTCCTTGATGATGGTGACCGTGTCGCACACGTCCTCGGCCTCGGCCAGGATGTGGCTGGACAGCAGAACGGTGCGGCCCGCCGCGGCGGCGTCCCGGACACACTGCTGGAAGACCTCCTCCATCAGCGGATCCAGCCCAGACGTCGGTTCGTCGAGGATCAGCAGTCCGGTCGGGGCGGCGAACGCGGCCACGAGCACGACCTTCTGCCGGTTGCCCTTCGAATAGGTGCGGACCAGCCGGCGGGTGTCGAGAGCGAAGGCGTCGGTGAGACGCCGCTCGGCGGCGGTGTCGCGGCGCCCGCGCAGCCCGGCGAACGCGTCGAGGACCTCCTGCCCGGTCAGGTTCGGCCACAGGGTGACCTCCCCGGGAACGTACGAGATCCGGGCGGTGACAGCGGCGGCGTCACGTGCCGGATCGCGGCCGCAGACCCGGACCCGGCCGGTGGTGGCCCGGTACAGACCCAGCAACACCCGGATCGTGGTCGACTTGCCGGCGCCGTTGGGGCCGAGGAAACCGTGCACCTCGCCCGGGGCGACCCGCAGGTCCAGGCCGTCGACGGCGGTGAAGGACCCGAAGTTCTTCACCAGCCCGGCGACGTCGACGATCGGTTCCGTCATGTCGGCTGCTCCTTCTCGATCATGGTCAGGATCGCGTCGCCGATGATCTGGGCGACGCGGCGCTGACCGGGTTCGGCGAGCCGTACGTACAGGCCGACGGCACGGCGTGCCGTCTCCATGTCGACCGACCCGAGGAGCCGGTGCAGGTCGGCGCCGAGATGCCGGGAGACGCGGTCGACGACCGCCGCGGCCATCCGGTCCATCTCCCGCGGGTCGAGCCGGTCCTCGTGCTGGATCCGGTCGGCCATCTCCCCGAACAGGCCGGAGCTCTCGGCGAGGGCCGCTTCGCTGAGCCCCTCGTACGCCGCGACGGACTCCGCGGGCATGTCGCCGCGGTAGAAGGCCAGCTCCATGAAGTCGCGTTCCCGCCGGATCATCCGCTGGGCGTCCTGATCGGTGGCGCGGGCGGACATCTCGTCGTAGAAGCGCACCATCGAGGCGGGCATCGGTGACAGGTGCCCGTCGCGTTCGACGACGTCGATCAGGTGCTGCAGCCGGTCCCGGCGGGCGTGCAGCCGTTCGATCTCGTCGCCGACCGCCTCGGCGACGGCTCGCAGATCGGTCAGCGCCGCCGTCGGGTCGGGCCGTTCCCGGATCGCGGGCTGCTGCTCCAGCATCACCGCGATCGTGGTCAGGGGAATGCCGGCCTGTGCCAGCCAGCGGATCCGCACCAGCCGGGCCAGGTGCGACAGGTCGTAGTCGCGCCGGCCGTCGCGGTGTTGCGGGATCGGAAGCAGGCCGATCTGATGATAGAAGCGGATCGTCCGGACGGTCGTCTCGGTGAGGTCCGCCAACTCCGCGATGCGCACCATGTCAGTGTCGACTGTGACGTAACGTCACAGTCAACCTCCGGGGTCGGGCTGGGATCAGCTTCCCAATCGTGACCGTCCCCGAGACGCGCCCGCGTTATTTGCTGGTAGACAAGTATTGTGACCGACGACTACTTCACCATCGCTGTCGAGCACGCGGCCACCGGCGGCGATGGCGCCGTGGCATCCCTGGTCAGGCTCGCCGGCGAACTCGACATCGAGGCACGCGACCGGGTCCGTGACACGCTGCTCGATGTCATCGAAGGCGTGCGCGACGGCACGGTCGTGGTCGATCTCGGTCAGCTGCGGTTCATCGACTCCGAAGGCATCAGCGCGCTCATCGAGGGCTATCTCGCCGCGAGTTCGTCCGGTGGCTCCTTCCGGGTCGTCAACGCCAACGGCATCGTCAAACGCGTCATCACCGTCACCGGCCTCGAGCACCTGCTGTGCCCGCCGTGAGACACCCACCGGCCAGCTGAACAAGGTCGACCACAGTGCGCCGCCACCTGCGAACGGACATGCCACCGAGCTCAGCCCGGCGGGCGCGGCACGGGCGTGAGCGGGCAGTGAGATCGCGGTGGTACGGCGGAACGGTCCTCGTTCGGC
Source organism: Actinoplanes sp. NPDC049802 (assembly GCF_040656595.1). Classification (NCBI taxonomy): domain Bacteria; kingdom Bacillati; phylum Actinomycetota; class Actinomycetes; order Micromonosporales; family Micromonosporaceae; genus Actinoplanes; species Actinoplanes sp. NPDC049802. The sequence continues at coordinate 58,170 of NZ_JBFAMR010000001.1, read as the reverse complement.
GCAACGGGGTCGCGCGTACCGGAAAGGTCGGTGATGAGTTCTTCCCGCCGCCGCCGTCATATCTGTGACCGGATACGACAGGCGGAAGGATGACGTCATGGGTGTGGAGACGCGGCTGACTGAGGTCGACGAGCCGGCGTTCGCGGGGCTGGCCGAACGGCACCGGCGGGAGCTGCACGTGCACTGCTACCGGATGCTCGGCTCGTTCGAGGACGCCGAGGACACCGTGCAGGAGACGTTCCTGCGGGCCTGGCGGCGGCGGGAGACCTTCGAGGGGCGGTCGACGTTCCGGGCCTGGCTGTACCGGATCGCCACGAACGCCTGCCTCGACCTGCTCGCCAAGTGCCGGCCGGAGCCGGCGACCGGTGGTGAGGTGCTGTGGTTGCAGCCCTACCCGGACCGGTTGCTCGACGAGCTGCCCGCCGGCGGCGCCGACGAGCCGGAGACCGTCGCCGTGGCCCGGGAGACGATCGAGCTGGCCTATCTGGTGGCGGTGCAGCACCTGGCGCCGCGGCCGCGGGCCGTGCTGATCCTGCGGGATGTGCTCGGCTGGCCGGCGAAAGACGTCGCCGAACTGCTCGGGGACTCGGTCAACTCGGTGAACAGCGCGTTGCAGCGGGCCCGCGCCGGCATGCGGGAGCACCTGCCCGCGCAGCGGCAGGACTGGACCGGCGGCGACGAGGACTCCGGGACGCGGGAGCTGGTGCGCCGGTTCACCGAGGCCAGCGTGGCCACCGACATCTCCGCGCTCGCCACGATGCTGCGCGACGACGTCCGCTGCTCGATGCCGCCCACCCCCGGGCTGGTCACCGGCCGCGACGCCGTGATCAACGACTGGATCGAGAGCGGCTTCGAGAGCATGACCGGCCTGCGCACGGTCTTCACCGTGGTGAACAGGCAGCCCGCCGTCGCCTGCTACCAGTGGCGCGGTAGGGAAGGCGCCTACCTGCCGCTGACGATCGACGTGCTGCGCATCGTCGGCGGCGCGATCACCGAGATCACCATCTTCCACGCCGACCGGTTCCCGAGCCTCGGGCTGCCCGACCGCCTTCCGGCGGACGGCACCGAGTAGCTCCGGGTGCGGACGCTCACGCTGCGCGGCGGCGAGCGTGCCGCCGTGATCGCGTCGCAGTGGCGCGACGCCTTCGCCGTCGTCACCCGTGGCCGGGTGCAGCTGGAACTGCGCGACGGCCGACCCGGGCCGGTCCTCGGCCGCGACGCCGCCTTCTGGCTGCGCGGGACCGGCGTCCGCGCACTGCGAAACCCCGGCCCGCGTACGGCACGAGTGCGCATCATCGATGGGAGAACAGACATGAGCAGCATGCCGAAGACCGCCGTCGCCCTGCCCGCGGGCCGTGCTCGTGGGCTCGTCGTCACCGGCCTGAGTGCCACGTTCGCGGCGATCGTGGTCACCACCGTCGCCGCCGCGCTCGCCCGGGCCGCCGGCGCCGACTTCGAGATTCCCGACGGCGGCGAGTCGATCCCGCCGGCCGGGTTCGCCGTGGTGACCGGCTTCTTCTCGCTGGTGGGCGTGGTCATCGCCGCCGCGTTCCGGAGGTGGAGCGCCCGGCCCGCCCGCCGATTCGTGTGGACCACCGTGACCCTGACCGGGATCTCGCTGGTGCCGCCGTTCGTCTGCGGGGCGGATACGGGCACCGTCGCCGCCCTGATCGGGCTGCACCTCGTCGCCGCGGCGGTGATGATTCCCGCCCTGGCGCGGGCCCTTCGTACCCGGGCCGGTTGACGAACGCGCGAGCCGGGGGATGGGGATCACCCCGGCCCTCGGTGCCCGGCGGTGGCCTCGTGCACTCCACCCGATTCCGTTCTCGGCGGTCGATAGGATCCAGCGACAGTCCGAATATGGAGCGCGTCGATGACCTATCCTCCGCCACCCGGCGAGCAGTTTCCGCCGCCCGTCGACCCGTATGAATCGTCGTCGCACACGGCGCCGCTCTACGAGCAGCCCCACTACGGGCAGCCGGTCTACAGCGCCTACCCGCCGCCGCCTCCTCCCCCTCCGGTCAGGTCACGGACAGTGCCGATCATCCTGCTCTCGGCGGCGATCGCGCTGGTCCTGCTGGTGGGTGGCGGGGTCGTCTTCTACCTGGTCGGGGAGAAGTTCGCCGGCGAGGGGACGGACGCCCGGGACCGGATCACCATTCGGGAGCCGTCCACCTTGAACGGCTTGCCGAAGCTCGACGCCGAGGAGTTGTCCTCGCTCACCAGCCGGATGGAGCAGGAGCTCGAGGGCTACCCGGGCGCGGCGAACGCGTTCGGGGCCGTCTACGGCGACCTGGCCGAGAAGAAGATGACCGCGGCGCTCGCGGCGGAGGTCGACATCGACGATCCGCAGCTGATGCTGGACACGGTGTTCCAGTCGTTCAGCGGCGAGAATCAGCTGACCAACGTCACTTCGGCCAGCACCGGCGACCTCGGCGGGGTGGCACAGTGCGGCGGCGCGGTGGTCGCGGAGTCGGACGTGGCGATCTGCGGCTGGGCCGACGAGGGCAGCGTCGGCATGTTCCTGTTCTTCTACGAGACCACGGTGGACGTGAAGGGCGACTTCCCCGGCATGCGCGCGGAGATCGAGTCGAAGGACTGACCCGGCCGGCCGGGCCCGGCGATACACCGCGCCCGGCCGGAATCGGTGGGCCTCGGTCACTGAAGGACGCCGGCGCGGAAGGCCTTGGCCACCGCGTGCGCCCGGTCGTTGGCGTCCAGCTTGCGGAACACGTTCTTCAGGTGGCTGTGGATGGTCGCCGCGCTCAGGTACAGGTGAGCGCCGATCTGCTTGTTCGTCTTACCCTCGGCCACCAGCGTCAGGATCTGCACTTCGCGGTGGCTGAGGTTGTCGATCTGGCCGAGGGACAGGGGGCGTGGGGACCGAAAAATATCATCCATAAGGATCACTGTCCGGGCGGCGGGGCCGTGACGGTGTCGGCCACCCAACGACCGACGTGCCGTTCCGAGCTGCAACTTGCACATTATGAATCGCCGCCGATCGTGCGGGATTCACCGCTGCTCAGCCGGCACACCGGAAACCCATGTTGCCCGCGCTGCTGTCGGGGGTGTTGCCCATCCGGGCCGAGACCCGGTACCGGAAACAGTAGGACGAATGGCAGAGATAGGACCCGCCGCGCAGCGCTCGCCTATCGTCGCCGAACCAGCCGTCGGTCCACTCCCAGACGTTGCCGGTCATGTTGTAGAGGCCGTAACCGTTCGGCGGGAACGCACCGACCGGGGCGGTGCCGAGATAGCCGTCGGCCAGGGTGTTGCGGGCCGGGAACTCGCCCTGCCACACGTTCATCCGGTGCTCGCCGCCGGGCCGCAACCGGTCCCCCCACGGGAAGCGCCTGCCGTCCAGGCCGCCGCGGGCGGCGTACTCCCACTCCGCCTCGGTCAACAGCCGCCGGCCGGCCCACCGGCAGTACGCCGACGCGTCCGCCCAGCTGACGTGGACCACCGGGTGCTCGGCCCGGCCGTCCAGCGTCGAGCCGGCCCCCTCCGGCCGCCGCCAGCAGGCGCCGGGCACCTCCCGCCACCACGGCGCGGCCGCCACCGACCGGGTCGGGGGGAAGTCGTCCGGCAGCAGCCCGGCGAACACGAACGACGCTCCGCAACTCTCCGCAGTGGTGACGTAGCCGGTGGCGTCGACGTACTCGGCGAACTCCTGGTTCGACACGCAGGTGGCGGCGACCCGGAACGGCTCCACCCGTACGGGCCGGACCGGACCCTCGCCGTCCTCCGGGTAGGCGTACACGTCGTCGCTACCCATCCGGAACGTGCCACCGTCGAGCGCGACCATGTCCCCGGCGGCCGAACCGGCCCGCCCCGGCGGCGCTTCGACGGCGCCCGGCACGGCGGCCGCGGCCCGCGCCGGAGCACAGCACCCACCCGGCCCGTGTGCGCTCATCCCCGTACCCTCTCTCACTGCTGAGCGAGCAGACGGCGCATCGTCGCCTCGTCGTCCTCGATCAGGTCACCGGACAGGTCGACCGTGACCTGATGGAGAGTGCCGGTGAACCGAAACGGCGAGGAGTAGTCCGCGACCGGCGCCCCGTAGTCGTAACCGCAACTCAGTCCCTCGACCTCGAAGAAGATCGGGGTGGTGTGCGGGAACTCGGTGACGGCGACCAGGTCACCGTCGACGTAGAGCTGACCCAGCCCGGGTACGCCCTTGCCGTTGCGGATGTCCGGCTTGCCGGTGGGGGAGAACTCGAAGCGAACGGTGTGCCGGCCGGCGGGCAGCGGATTCGGTGCGCTCACCTCGAACCGGTCGCGCCCCACGTAGTTGTAGGTGAACCGGGGCCGTCCGCCGACCAGGTGAAAGCTGTACCCGCCGGCATCCCCGCCCTGCGCCAGCAGCACACCCTCGGCGCCGGCGCCGTCCACCTCCAGGTCCGCCTCGATGCTGTACGGGCGGTTGAAGATCGGTGGCGCCGCGAACGGCGGAACGATCGCGCCGTCCGGGAAGTAGACGAACCGGGACCGCGGCTGTGCGATCTGCGGCCGGTCCGCGCTGAGCCGCTGCTGTGCCGTTCCGTCCAGCGGCAGCACCTGATACTTGCCGGCCTCGGTCCACCAGAGACCGATCAGTTCGCGAACCTTGTCGGGATGCTCGGCGGCCACGTTCACCGACTCGGTCGGATCCTCGGTGATGTGGTACAGCTCCCACCCGCTCATCTCGAGCACGTCGAGGTCACGCCGGGTGATCGGGTCGGCGAACGCGTGGCCCTGCTCCGCGGCCTCGGCGAACGACGGCCCCGGCCAGGCACAGACCGCCCGCCAACCGTCGTAGTAGATCGCCCGCTCACCGAACATCTCGAAGTACTGCACCCGGTGCCGCGACGCCGCGCCGGGATCGTCGAACGTGTGGGCGAAACTGGTCCCCTCCAGCGGGGCCTGCGGCACACCGCGGATCGTCTCCGGCGCCGCCAGGCTCAACGCGTCCAGCACGGTGGGCACCATGTCGATGGCGTGGGCGTACTGATGGCGGACCTCGCCGCGCGCGGCGATTCCGGCCGGCCAGGCGACGATGAACGGATCGGTCGCCCCGCCCCGGTAGACCTCCCGCTTCCACCGGCGGAACGGGGTGTTGCCGGCCCACGTCCACCCCCACGGGTAGTGGTTGTACGCCGTGGGCCCGCCGAGTTCGTCGATGTGGGCGAGGTTCTCGTCGAAGTCCTCCGCCACCATGTTGAAGAACAGCATCTCGTTGAACGAGCCGGTCGGGCCGCCCTCGGCGGAGGCCCCGTTGTCCGAGATCACCATGACCAGGGTGTTGTCGAGTTCGCCGAGCCGTTCCAGGGTGTCCAGGATGCGGCCCAGATGGTGATCGAAGTGGGACACGAAGCCGGCGTACACCTCCATCATCCGGGTGTAGAGCCGGCGCTGGTCCGCCGTCAGCGTCGACCACTCCGGGACGTCCGGATCGTGCCGGGAGAGCCGCGTGTCGGCCGGGAACAGCCCGATCTCCTTCTGCCGGGCGAAGACCTTCTCCCGGTACGCGTCCCAGCCGTCGTCGAATCGTCCCGCGTACTTCGCGATCCAATCCTTCGGCGCATGGTGCGGCGCGTGCCCGCACCCGGGAGCGAAGTAGGCGAAGAACGGCTTCTCCGGCGCGTTCACGTGCGCGTCCAGAATGAACCGGATGGTCTGATCGGCGAGATCCTCGCTGAGGTGGTAGCCCTCCTCCGGTGTCCGGGGCGGCAGAACCGACCCGTTGTCCTTGGTGAGGTCCGGATACCACTGATTCGTCTCGCCACCGAGGAAACCGTAGAAGCGTTCGAAGCCACGCCCCAGCGGCCAACGGTGGAACGGGCCGGCGGCGGTGTTGTCCTCCGACGGCGACAGGTGCCACTTGCCGACGCAGAACGTGTTGTAACCGGCCTCCAGCAGATGCTCGGAGAGCATGCCGTTCTCGAACGGCATCCGCCCGTCGTAGCCGGGATAGCCGGTGGCGATCTCCATGATCGCCGCGACCCCGTTCGAATGATGGTTGCGGCCGGTCAGAATGCACGACCGGCTCGGCGAGCACAGCGCCGTGGTGTGCATGTTCGCGTACCGCAGCCCCATCGCGGCGATCCGGTCGATGTTCGGCGTCTCGACCAGCCCGCCGTAGCAGCTCAACTGCCCGTAACCGACGTCGTCCAGCACCACGAACAGCACGTTGGGAGCGCCCGGTTCGGCCCGGTTCGGTGACGGCCAGGCGGCGGAGGACTCCTCCACCGTCCGTCCGATCACGCCGGGAAACTGCTTACCCTGTTCGTACTCGACCACGGCCACGACGACTCCCCCTAGGTATCAGGCGATGGTCGTCGCCGCCGCGCCGACCGCGCCTCATCCGTGCGGGATGAGCACGGCCTGCTCACGAAGGCGGCACGCTGCCTCTGCCTCGTGATTCCGGATGTCGGACCGTCGCTCCGCATAGATGAAGATGTTCCCTTCCCTGTGGCGTTCTGATTACTATGCGACCTGGATTCCGTTCTCCTGTTCGATATTCCATTTGGGCGGAATTCAGGCACGAGTCACGATGCGCTCCGCAGCCTCGGCGGCGCCTCCGCGGACCCGGAGCCCACCCGGTCAGCCCGGGGCGCCCAACGCCGCCCGTGTCGTCAGCGCCACCCACTGAGAGGATCTTCCCGCCATGAGGGACTTCGACGGACTGCGCGCCATCGTCACCGGCGGCGCCTCCGGCATCGGCCTGGCCACCGCCGCCCTGCTCGCCGACCGCGGCTGCACGGTCGCCTGCCTCGATCTCGACACCGAGGTGGAGAAGCCGCTGATCGGCATCGGCTGCGACGTCACCGACGACGATTCGGTACGGGCGGCGGTCACCGCGGCCGCCGAAACCCTCGGCGGCATCGACATCGTCGTCAACAACGCCGGTATCGGAGCACAGGGCACGGTCGCCGACAACGACGACGCCGAATGGGCCCGGGTGTTCGACGTCAACGTGTACGGCATGGTCCGTGTCGCCCGCGCCGCCCTGCCCCACCTGCGCAGATCCCGGTCCGCCGCGATCGTGAACACCGGGTCGATCGCGGCGACCGCCGGGCTGCCGCAGCGTGCCCTCTACTCGGCGACCAAGGGGGCCGTGCAGTCGCTGACCCTGGCGATGGCCGCCGACCACCTGGCCGAGGGCATCCGGGTCAACTGCGTCAACCCCGGCACCGCGGACACGCCCTGGATCGGGCGGCTGCTGGCCAAGGCGGCCGATCCGGTCGCCGAACGCGCCGCCCTCGAAGCCCGGCAGCCCACCGGCCGGCTGGTGACCGTCGCCGAGGTCGCTGCCGCCATCGCCTACCTGGCCGGGCCGTCGGCGTCGGCCACCACCGGCACGGTCCTCGCCGTCGACGGCGGCATGCAGGGCCTCCGTCCGCGCCGATGACATCGCCGGCCGGCGTACGGCGTGGGCGTCCAGACGTTCCTCACCCACCCGTACGCGGCCGAGACGAATGCCGGACCACTCCGTGTGGAGTTGGGGTGCCATGCTCGCCCGAATTCCACACGCCAGGTGGTGGGGTTGTGTGTGGTTTTGGGGTGCGGTGCGTGCCCGAGTTCCACACGCTGGGTGGCAGGGTTGTGTGTGGTTTTGGGGTGCGGTGCGTGCCCGAGTTCCACACGCTGGGTGGCAGGGTTGTGTGTGGAGTTCGGGTGCCATGCGCGCCCGAGTTCCACACGCTGGGTGGCAGGGTTGTGTGTGGTTTTGGGGTGCCATGCGCGCCCGAATTCCACACGCCGGGTCCTGGGGTTGTGTGTGGAGTTCGGGTGCCATGCGCGCCCGAATTCCACACGCTGGGTGGCAGGGTTGTGTGTGGAGTTCGGGTGCCATGCGCGCCCGAATTCCACACGCTGGGTCCTGGGGTTGTGTGTGGAGTTGGGGTGCCATGCGCGCCCGAATTCCACACGCTGGGTGGTGGTGACTATCCCGGAGTGGGGGCACCGGCCGCGCCGCCTGCGACACGCCGACCGGTCTCGAAGCGGCCGGGCCGCGTCCGTTCGTCAGCGGGGAGAGGGTGTCTTCAACCGCTTGCGTTCGACGAGGCTCGTCGCCGTCACGACGCTCAGCGGCGGCACGTCCTTCGCGACGACGGCGCCCGCGCCGACGACCGAGCCGCGGCCGATCGTCACACCGGGTGTGACGGTGACCGCCGCGCCGATCCACACGTCGTCCTCGATGACGATCGGGGCGTGGGTGATGGCGCCGAACCGCTCGTCGACCTCGACGGGATGCCCGGCGGTGGTCAGGGTGACGCGGGGGCCGGTCAGGACGCGATCGCCGATGGTGATGCCGCCGAGGTCGAGGAAGAAGCAGCCCTGGTTGATGAAGACGCGCTCACCGAACGACGCGCCCAGCCCGTAGTCGCAATGGAACGGCGGAAGGATCGACAGCGACTCCGGGACCGGCCCGCCGAAGATCTCCGCGAGGATTCTCCGGCGCCCGTCGAGGTCGTCGAACGGCAGCAGGTTGAGCTGGGCGGACAGGGCCATGGCGACCTGTACGCGCTGCGCGAAGGCCCGCGATTCGGCAGTTCGGGTCGGGAGTCGTCGCTCGTTACGCACCGGCAGATGGTGGCACAGTTCAGGCCGCCGGCGCCGCGGTGCTGGAGCGGACCGTGAGGGTGGTGGCGAGTTCGATGCCCGGCTGGGCGGGCGTCTCGCCGCGGCCGAGGGCCAGGGCGAGTTCGGTGGCGGCGGCCGCCATCTCGGTGAGCGGCTGGTGGACCGTGGTCAACGGCGGGTCGATCATGGCGGCGATCGGCACATCGTCGAAGCCGACCACGCTGAGGTCGCCGGGAATGCGCAGGCCGAGGGCACGGGCGGTCTGGTAGACACCGATGGCCTGCAGATCGTTGCAGGTGAACACGGCGGTCGGCCGGTCGGGCCGGTTCAGCAGCTGCAGGGCCGCGACCTGCCCGTGCTCCTGGGTGAGAGGGGTGGTGACGATGAGATCGTCGCGGACCTCGATGCCCGCGGACCGTAACGCGGACCGGTAGCCGTCGAGGCGGGCCAGATCGAACAGGTGACCGGGCCCGGCGATCATGGCGATGCGGTGATGTCCGAGCTGGATCAGGTGACGGGTGGCCGCCCGGCCGCCGCTCCAGTTGGTGGCGCCGACGAACGGGACGTCGTCGGGCAGTTCCACGATCGGGTCGAGGACGACGAACGGGATGCCCCGGGCGCGCAACTGGTCGCGTTCGCCGGAGGACAACTGGGCCACGCTGACCACGCACGCGGGACGGCGGGCCAGGGTGTCGTCGATCCAGTAGCGGATGGTGCTGCGGTCCGGGCCGAACTCGGTGAGGACCAGCCCGAGACCGTTGCCGCGCACGACCCGCTGCACCCCGCGGATGATCTCGATGCTCCACTGGTGTTCGAGCTGCTCGAACACGAGTTCCAGGACGTCGCTGCGCTGGGCGGGCGCCGTCTTGCGGTAGCCGTACCGGGTGATCAGCTCCTCGACGCGGGCACGGGTCCCGGCGGCGACTCCGGAACGCCCGTTGATGACCTTGGAGACGGTCGGGACCGACACGCCGGCCGACTCGGCGATGAACGAGATGGTCACCGGCCGTGACACATCGTCGGCCATCACAACGCCTCGTAGTCGAACCAGTCGAAACGGGCGGTGCCCTCGGCGGCGTACATGCCGATCACCCGGCCGGTGAAACCGCCTGCGACCTCGGTGGACAGGTAGCGGCCGTCGAGTTCGGCGAGCTGCTCGAAACCGCCGCCGATGTCCTCGATGCCGAGGCGCAGCACGTCGGGCTCCTGGCGGGGATGGCCGTCGGCGGGCGAGGCGGCGACGATGTCCACACGCAGGCGAACCGGTCCGGCCGGCGCCGGCCGGGTGGCGACGACGTGCCGGACCGAGCCGATGCGCGCGATCACCCGTACCGAATGGTTATGGGTTTCGATCTCGTAATGGTGTCGCTCGTCGAGCCGGACCGCGAGACCACCGTGGCCGTGTCCGCTGTCGATCAGCGTGCGAGCGCGGCAGGACGGATGCTGCTGACGGCGGCCGACGAAGGTGATGCCGGGCTCGTCGAGGGAACCGCCGCGTGCGTGCAGGGTGAGCCAGCCGGGTCGCTCGGTCGTCGACCAGCAGCCGTCCGGCCGCGACCGCACCGAGATCCACCGCGGATGCAGATCGGGCAGATCAAAATCATCACAACCAGGGGGTACGCGCGGAGCGTCCACGATCCAGGCAGGCTCCGGCAGGTCCGTCTCCAACTCGCCGACGACCGGCCAGCCGTCGTCGCCCCACGTGACCGGCGCGAGGAACGTCTCCCGGCCGAGGACGTGCCAGCCGGGGGTGCCGCCGCCGGAGCGAACGCCGAGCAGCACCATCCACCAGCTGCCGTCGGGTGCGGTGACCAGGTCGGCGTGGCCGGTGTTCTGGATCCGCCGGCCGGTGCCGCGGTGACTGAGGATCGGGTTGGCGGGGCACGGCTCGAACGGGCCGTCGGGCGCCGGGCCTCGGGCGATGGACACCGCGTGCCCGCGTTCGGTGCCGCCCTCGGCGATCATCAGGTACCAGTGCTCGCCGATGCGGTACAGGTGCGGGGCCTCCGGGGCCAGAGCGCCGGGACTGCCGGACCAGATCGGCTCCGGTGTGCCGAACGGCTGGCCGCTCCACGGGTCGATGCGGCACTGCCGGATCCCGGCCGACGTGCACCAGCAGCGGCCCTCGTCGTCCCACGCGAGATCGGGGTCGATGCCGATGCCCGGCACCGGGATCGGATCGGACCACGGCCCGGCCGGGTCGGTGGCGGTGACGATCATGGTGCCGCCGCCGGGGGCGACGTTGGTGGTGATCAGCCAGAACCGGCCGTCGTGGTGGCGCAACGTCGGCGCGTAGACGCCTCCGGACGACGGTGTCGAGTCGGGGATCGTGAGCTGGCCGGGACGGTCGAGGGCGTTGCCGATCTGCTCCCAGTGGATCAGGTCGCGGCTGTGGAACACCGGCACGCCGGGAAAATACTCGAAACTGGAACAGGCCAGGTAGTAGTCGTCGCCGACCCGGCAGACGCTCGGATCCGGGTGCATACCGGCGATCACCGGGTTCGTGAACCGTGCCTCGACCATGCGCGCGCCTTCCGGTGCGAAACGGTTTCCGCCCGCCGAGGGCCGGCGGTGAGCGCGTGAACGGTCAAGATTCAACCACGGTTCTCGATCGATCGCCACGCTATGTTTCGTGACTTCGAGAGAAAGTTTCCACTTATCTGATCGGGGCCTGGAAGTGCTGGTAGTCCTTCGGCGACCGCCAGTCCCCGCCCCAGGTGAAGCCGCGTGTGGTGAACGCCCGCCACACCCGGTCGCCGTGCCGGATCATCCCCGGGCGGACGTCGGCGCGGTCGGCGAACGCCCGTCCCGCGGCCGGCAGCACGGTCGTGCCCCTGACGTACGGGTTCTCCACGGTGTTGACGTCGATCGCCTTGCCGTACGAATGCACCGAGAAGCCGCTCGCCGCCCCGGTGATCGGACGGCAGTTGAACGCCGACGTGTTGTCCGCGGCCATCGACCGGTCGTCGTCGGCGCCGAAACTATCCACCGGAACCATCGACCTGATCGGGAAACGGATCGCATACAACGTGCCGAAGACGGCGACCACGTCGCGTGCCACGTCCCTGTGGACGATCAGCTCACCCTGGTGGCGGCGCCGGTCGAAACCCCAGTGCGTCAACTCCACCCGCCGCAGATCCGAGATCGGCACCGGGCAGCCACGACGCCACGAGACGCCGGTCATGGCCTTCGCGGTGGCGGCGTCGATGGCCCGAATCGAGGCCCGATAGCCGTCAGACGCCTCAGCAGGCCCCGCGATGCGGGCCCCGCTCACCATCAGCAATCCCACCATAAACAGACAAGAACGACGCATAGTCTGATTTTCCCTGAATGCACGGTCCCGTACCGGGCGGATTGCGGTTTGCGTCCCCCGGCAAGCGCTGCCGGTGGATCGACCCGACCCGATCCGTCAGGCACGGATACGCTCCGAGCCTGCCCGGATTCCGGCCGGTCGTGGGCGCTGTCTCAACAGTGCTGAGTCAGCGTTCAGCGCCGGCCGGGCGTCCCGGGTGTTTCCGGCTGGTCGTGGGGCCGTCTCCGAGCGTTTGAGGCGGCGCCCACGACCAGCCGGAACAGGATCTGCTACAGCGGCGGTCGACGCTGCTGGCGGATGGGCGACGGGCCGGTGCCGCCCCCAGCGGCGCCGGCCCGTCGGGCTCGGTCAGTTGCAGGTGGTGCCGTTGAGCTTCGCGGCGGTCGGGGCGCCGGCGTTGCCGGTGTGGGTGGCCTGGTAACCGATCGTGGTGGAGCCGCCCGGCGCGAGAGCGCCGTTGTAGCTCGCGTTCGTCGCGATCACCGTGCCGCTGGTGGGGGAGTAGCCGGCGCTCCAGCCGGAGACGATGGTCTGCCCGGCGGGCAGGGTGAAGGACAGGCTCCAGCCGTTGATGGCGGTGGCGCCGGTGTTGGTGATGGTGATGCTGTTGGTCAGGCCGCTGTTCCAGGCGTTGACGGCGCTGGTGACCCGGCAGCCGCCCGTACCGGTGGAGGCCGAGGGCGAGGCGCTGGCCGAGGGCGAGGTGCTGGCCGAGGGCGAGGTGGACGGGGAGGCGGTCGGCGACGAGCTGGGCTGGGTGCCGATGGCGCTCATGATGGCGTCGATGATGCCCTGCTGGGTCACCGTGGCGGAGCTGCGGTTGAACAGCCCGAAGCCGTGCTGGCCGTTCCAGCCGTTGTCCCAGTAGGCGGTGGCCGCCCCGTACTTCTTGGCGGTGGCGACCAGGGCACGGGCGTAGTCGGCACGGTACCGGTTGTTCGTGGAGTCGTAGCTCGTCTTGTCGATCGAGCCGTACTCACCGACGAAGACCGGGTAGCCGCGGTTGACGAAGGTGTCCCGCATCTTCTTCAGCTGACCGTCCATGAAGTCTTCCTGGCCCCAGACCGACTTCTTCGCCGGGTTGGTCGCGTTCGCACCCCACTGGGTGATGGTGCCGTCCTCGGTTCCGGTGAAGTCCCACGGGTCGTAGTAGTGCACCGAGATCATCAGCCGCTGTTCGGCGGCGGGGATGGTGGAGGAGCGGTACTGGTCGGTCGGGATCACGAAGCCGCTGCCGACGGTGTGGTCGATGTTGGTGTTCCAGCCCGGGACCAGCAGCCAGCGGGAGGCGTTGACGCCGCCGGTACGGCGTACCGTGTCGACGAAGATCTGGTTGTAGGCGTTGATGTTCGAGTAGCACGGCTGGGTCGGGTTGCCGTACTGGCCGTCGAAGTTCTCGTTCATCGACTCGAAGATCAGGTGGTCGTTGTACGCCTGGAACCGCGTCGCCACCTGCTGCCAGACCTTCTGGTACTTGTCCCGGATCGTGGTCTGATCGGCGGCGTCACAGATCAGCCAGGAGCCGGCGACGGACTTGTAGCCGTCGCCGTGCATGTTGATCAGCACGTACAGGCCCCGGCTGTGGGCGTAGTCGACGACCTGCTGGATCCGGTTCAGCCACGCCGTGTTGATCGTGTAGTCCGGGGCGGCGCCGATGTGTCCCAGGTAGGAGACGGGGATCCGGATCGTCTTGAACCCGGAGTCCCGGACGCGGTCGATGAGGGCCTGCGTCGCGGCCGGGTTGCCCCAGGCCGTCTCACTGGGGATGCCGTTGTTGTTGGCCTCGAGCGTGTTGCCGAGATTCCAGCCGGCGCCCATGTCGGCGACCAGCTGGGTGCCGTTCAGTGGGGCCACGACCTCGGCCGACGCGGGTCTTGTCACGCCGTACCAGGTGCCGGCGAAGGTCAGTGTCGCGGCGAGGAACGCCAGCCCGGCCTTCCTCATCGTGGTGTGCATAGGTGTTACCTCTCGTCGGTCTCACGCGCGGACCGGCCGGGCTCGGGATCGTGGATCGGGTCGATCGAGCCCGGGGGGATCCGGCCCCGGCGTGCGGGGGATTTCGGGAGCGCTCCCATGATTGCGCATGATCTATGTCTTGTCATCTCCTGGAAACAGAACCGCGCCGCCCGTTGTGGCGCTCTCTCGATCGGCGCACCCTGATTGCACGGTGCTGCCCGAGGCCGCGGCCCGTACCGTCATGGGAGCCGACGGTCGCCGCACCGCGATCGCGCCGGCCGTTCCTCCGCGCCTCATCTCACCGAACGGCCGGTGACTCGGCGACCGGTTCCCCGACGAGTTCGTGAGCACACGACAGAAGAGGACTGCGAGCATGACGACGGAAGCCAAGGGGCCCCTCGGGGCGGCGGCAGTGAGCTCCGGGATGGCGCCGCCGGCGGGTTGCGTGACCGGGCCGCCGGCCCTCTCCGGCGCCGGTCCGTCCGCCCTCGGCGACCCGGCGGGCGCCGGGCAGCCGCCCACCTGGGCGCGGGGCGCGGCGGCGGCCGCGTGAAGCGGCGAGCCCTCGACATCCGCCGTCCCACCTTCCGCAGCGTCGTCGAACTGGTCCGGGCGCCCGCCGCGCTGAGCGTGCCCGGCGACCTGCTGGCCGGCGCCGCGGCCGCCGGATGGCCGTTCGGCCGGCGGCGCACCGCGGCCATGATCGGTTCCTCCGTCTGCCTGTACTGGGCGGGCATGGCGCTCAACGACTACGCCGACCGGGAGATCGACGCCAAGGAGCGGCCGGACCGCCCCATCCCGTCCGGCCGGGTGACCCCGGACACCGCCCTGAGCATCGCCGGTGGCCTCACCGCTGCCGGGCTCCTGATCGCCGGGGTGGCCGGTGGCCGTAAGGCGCTCGGCGTCACCCTGCCGCTGACAGCCGGGATCTGGGCGTACGACCTGGCACTCAAGGACACGCCGGCCGGCGCGCCGTCGATGGCGTTCGCCCGGGCCATGAACGTGCTGCACGGCGCCGGCACCGGCGGCTGGCGGGCCGCGGCCCGGCCGGCGGGTGTGACGGCCGCGCACACGCTCACCCTGATGGCCATCTCGCGGCGCGAGGTGGAGGGTTCGAGCGCGGTCCTGCCGGCCGCGACCCTCGCCGCCACCACCGCGGTCGGGGTGGCCGCGCCGCTGATCGGCGGCGACGCGGCCCGCCCGGTCGACCGTGCGGTCGCCGCGGCGCTCTCCGCCGTCTACACCGGCACGTTCGGCAGATCCCAGCTCGAAGCGGTCAACCAGCCGACGCCGAAGAACCTGCAGAAAGCGGTGGGCAGCGGGATCATGAGCCTGGTCCCGTTGCAGGCGGCGCTGACCGCCCGGGCCGGCGCCACCCGGGCCGCGCTGGCGCTGCTCGCGGCACTGCCGATCGGCCGGGCCCTGTCGCGCAAGGTCACCACGACGTGACGGCGGAGCGGCGACCGGCCTTCGGTGTGGTTACCACACCAACGGATCGTTCCAGGTCCGTGGACGGGGAACGGACGAGACGCCGGTCGGCTCGACCACGCCGGTGCGGGTGGCGGACCCGGGCCCGGGAGCCTGGATGGTCACAGCGAGGCCACCTTCCGGTAACGGGCGAGCAGGAGCAGGAAGCAGGCGGCGACCAGGCAGGCAGCCTCGATGCCGTAGACCGCGCCGAACCTGCCCACGCCCACGTCGAGCCGGCTCTCCCTCCCGATGAGCCACTCGCCGACGCCTCCGATCAGGAAGGTCGGGCTGGCCAGCCCGGACAGGCTGTTGGCGGTGGTGTTCGGCAGCGAGGCGAGCACGCCGACGACCGGGACGGTCATCATGAAGACCGCCACGATGCCGCCGGCGGCGAACGCCTGCTTTCCGGTGAGCGACGCGATCAGCTGGCTGACGCCGGCGAACATCACCGCCCAGAGCAGGCTGTAGGCCCACCCGGGCAGCAGATCCCACAGCTCGTCGAACACCCCGCTGACGCCGGTCTTGGTGGTGAACGCGGCGCCGAGGAACATGATGAACTGCGGTACGCCGATCAGTAGCCAGGTCACGGCCGTCATGGCGGCGAACTTGGCGATCACGTAGTCGGCGGCCCGCAGCGGACGGCTGAAGTAGAGCGGCAGCACCCCGGCCCGCACGTCACGGGAGACCAGTTGGGGCGCGACGATCGCCGCGAAGAAGACGATCAGGAAGCTCATCTGGTCGGCGTACTGGAAATAGGTGAAGAACACCTCTCCGGTGATCGAGCGGGCGGCCGCCGCGATGACGGCGGCCAGCAGCATGATGCCGGCCACGAGCCAGGGGAAGGTCTTCGCCTTGGCGGAGCGGCCGAGCCCGAAGGCGGCGCGCAACCCGTGTACGAAGAGGGCCCGCTGCATCGCGACGCGGCCCAGCCGGGGACCGGAGTACCGCTGGTACCCGATGTCGTGGATGACGCCGGTCTCAGACATCGACGGTCTCCTTCGTCGTGCGTCGTTCGTATGGGTTTCACCGTGACGGAGATTCGAGGGCGGGGGAACCCTGGCCCGTCGGCCACTGCTCCACATGCCTGTGGTCGTACGCCCGAAAGCCGAGGAGACGCGAAGGTTGACCGGCGAGTTCAGGACGGTGGGAGATTCTTCTGCGTGCGGTAGACGGTGAGCCAGGTGTCGACCTGCGCGCTGCGGCCCAGCGGTGGCAGCCGCTCGCCGCCGGTGGCCCGCAGCCCGTCGAAGACCACGGCCATGAACCGTTTCCGCATCGCCGGATCGACCCGGCTGGTGCTGTCGGCGACGTGGGCGCACGCGTTCATGAGCAGGAGGATGTCGGCCATCTCCAGGTCGGGGCGCATCCGGCCGGCGTCCTGGGCGAGGGCGACCAGTTTCGACAGGGCCCGGTAGAGCGCCTCGCGTGACTCGGCCCAGGCCGGGGCGGCAGGGTTGGCCAACAGTCGCGGAACCGCGCGATAGCGGGCGAACTGGCCGGTGAAGTGCCACATCAGCCGCTCGAAGGCGCCCGGCGGGTCGGGCTCGGTGAGGCTCCGCTCGATGCGGTCGACGATGGCCTGCAACTGCCGTTCGCCGATGGCCTCGATCAGCGCCTCCTTGGTCGGGAAGTGCCGGAAGACCGTGCCGACGCCCACCCCGGCGCGCTGGGCGATGGCCGGGGTCTGCACGTCCAGCCCTTCCTCGGCGAACACCTCCTCGGCGGCGTTGAGGACGGCATCGCGGTTACGCCGGGCGTCGGCCCGCCGGGGCTGCTCGATGGCCATCCTGCCGTCCTTCCGCTCGTCGCGGTCAGTCTAGGATGCGGATCTCTAATGTGAGTTGCCAGTCCGGTTGTCAGGCATCTCGATCAACTGTGCAGCTCGAATAGACGCTGTGTCACCCTTAACCGGACTGTCTGCTCCGTATATAGTCGAGCGGGCCGGCGCCGCCGGACCCCTTGAACCGCGCGTACGGGAAAGGAACCGATCGATGGAATGGCTAGCGCGATGGAGTTTCCGGCATCGCCGTCTGGTCGTGGTGCTGTGGCTGGTGGCCGTCGCCGGGATCTTCGGTCTTGGCCGGCTCGTACCAGCCACCTACGGCTACGGCGAGTCGGTCCCGGGCACCGAGTCGCATCAGGCCGCCGCGCTGCTCCAGCGGCAGTTCCCGGACCAGCCCGGCGAGGTCGACACCATCGTGTGGGAGGTCAGCCGGGGCACCGTCCGGGACCCGGCCGTGCGGGAGCGGATGGGCCGGATGCTCGACGACGTGCGGCGCAGGCCCCACGTCATCGGCGTGCAGAGCCCCTACGATCCGGCCGGCGCCCAGGCGATCAGCCAGGACGGGCGGATCGCCTTCGCGCTGGTGAACTTCGACCGGGGCGGCGACGAACTGGACAAGGAGGTCGTCACCGACGTCATCGACACCGCCCGTGGCTACTCCGACGACACCGTGACGGTGAGCCTGAGCGGCTACGCGGTCAAAGAAGCGACGATGACGTTCGACACCTCGATCAGCGAGTTGGTGGGTGTGCTGGCCGCCTCGATCGTGCTGTGGCTGGCCTTCGGATCGCTGCTGAGCGTCTCGCTTCCGCTGATCACCGCGATCGCCTCGGTCATCCCCGCGGTCGCTCTGATCGGGATCGTCTCCCGGGTGCTCACCGTCCCGAGCTTCGCCGCGAGCCTGACCATCCTCCTCAACCTGGGTGTCGGCATCGACTACGCGCTGTTCCTGGTCACCCGCCAGCGGCGCGGACTGCGCCGCGGTGAGAGCGTGGAAGACGCCCTCGTCGGCACGCTGCGCACCGCCGGTCGCTCGGTCCTGTTCGCCGGCGCGGTCGTCTGCGTCGCGCTGCTGGGCCTCTTCACCCTGCGGGTGGACTACCTCTCCGGGATGGCCGCCTCCGCCGCGATCGGCATCGCCTTCACGGTCGTGGCCGCGCTGACCCTGCTGCCGGCCCTGCTGGCGATCTTCGGGCAGCGGGTGTTCTCCCGGCGGGACCGCCGGCGCGCGGCGACCGACCCGTGCCGGAGGACGGCGACAGCCCCGGCTGGCGGCGGTGGGCCGGCCTCATCCAGCGGCGCCCGCTCGGGTTCACGCTGCTCAGCCTCGCGCTCAGCGCCGCGCTGGCGGCACCGTTCCTCAGCTTGCGGCTGGGCTTCACCGACCAGGGCAACGACCCGGTCGGCTCGACCACCCGGACCGCGTACGACACCCTCGCGGAAGGCTTCGGGCCAGGCTTCAACGCCCCGCTGTTCATCGTGGTGCAGGGCAATGGGGCGGTCCCGGACGACGCGGTCCAGGCGATCGGCTCGGCGGTGAGCGCCACCCCCGGCATCGCCGCGGTGACACCGGCCCGGACGAGCCCGTCCGGTGACGTCGCCGTCCTTCAGGCGTTCCCGGGCACCGCACCGCAGTCGGCCGAGACGGAGCGGACGCTGCACCGGCTGCGGGACTCGACGCTGCCCGGCGCGGTCGCCGACAACGGCCTGCGCACCTACGTCGGCGGCTTCACCGCGACTCAGGTCGACTTCACCGGTACGATCAGCAGCCGGCTCCCGCTGTTCATCGGCATCGTGGTGCTGCTCGGCGCGTTGCTGCTGCTGCTCGCCTTCCGCAGTGTCGTGATCTCCATACTCACCGCGGTGATGAACCTGATCGCGGTCGCCGTCTGCTTCGGCACCATCGTGGCGATCTTCCAGTGGGGCCGGCTGGACGGCCTGACGGGCATCGACAAGCCCGGCCCGATCGACGCGTTCCTGCCGGTGTTCCTGTTCGCGATCCTGTTCGGGCTCTCCATGGACTATCAGGTGTTCCTGCTCGGGCGCACCCACGAGGCGTGGCTGGCCACCCGTGACAACGCTCGCGCCGTCATCACCGGCCAGGTGGAGACCGGCCGGGTGATCACCGCGGCCGGCGCGATCATGGTGCTGGTGTTCCTCTCGTTCACCGCCGGCGACCGGGCCATGATGCTGTTCGGGATCGGCCTGGGCGTGACCGTGCTGTTCGACGCGTTCGTCATCCGTACGATGCTGATGCCGGCCCTGATGCACCTGTGCGGGCCCACCACCTGGTGGATGCCACGCGGGCTCGACCGGATCCTGCCGCGGCTCGACGTCGCCGAGGGCCCGGACGTGCCGGCGCCGCATCCCCGGGACGCTGAGGACGTCACGGAGACCGGCACCCCGGCACGGGCACACTGATCCACCGGCATCGACGACCGTGCGATGACAGGGCGCTGAAGTTCAGGGGCGGGACTCTCTCATCGCTTTCACCAGCGCCGGGCCCAGAAGGTCGTGGGCGAGTGGGGGGAGCTCTTCATGCCGGAACCAACGGATCTCGTCATGTTCGTCGGGAGCGGCGTTCGCCGGTGTTCCCTTCCACTCACCGACAAGCCAGGCGCTGAAGCGTACGGATTCCTCGTCGCGGCCTATGTTGAACCGGCACAGATGGATCGCCGAGCCTGCCCCGATCTGAACGCCCAGCTCCTCGCGCAACTCCCTGGTGAGGGCAGCCAGTTCTGTCTCACCTGGATCGATGTGCCCGCCGGGTAGATCCCACACGTTCGGGTAGACGCGGCGGTTCGGACTTCGGTGGACGAGTAGGACGCGACCTTCGCTGACCAGCGCTCCGGTGACGATCTCGGGCATGGTTGGGGATTGTGGCAGACCGCCGGCGAAAAACGTCTACGAGCAGGCTTGCCACGACCTTCTCCCGGGCGAATTGTTCCGGCGGATCATCAGCCTCGGGACCGAAGATCTCCAGCTTGTCGCCGTCGGGGAAACGGAAAACGGCGAAGCCCGACTGCTCGTGGTCGATCGCCAGCCCTGCCACGTCAGCGAAGAAGTCCCTCATCTGCTGGTAGGAATCCGTCTTCACGCCGACCCATGAGATACCTCGAACCCGCACCGACCCGCCCCTTCCGCCACCCGGCACCGTCCCGCGGCTTCAGGCTGACACTTGAAGTGCGATTGAAGTAAAGACCCCCTTGTCGTGGACATTTCCCTGGCTCGTGGCCGGCATCAGTCCTGGCAAGATGGCCGCCATGATCGTTAGATCGGCAACGATGGATGATGCCGGGGCGCTCGCTGTCGTACACGTCCGTACCTGGCAGGAGGCGTATCGCGGGAAGGTTCCCCAGGAATACTTGGATCAGCTTGATCCCTCTCAACGGCGGGAGGGATGGCTTCGGTGGCTCCAATCGGACCACGCGCCTGCGGTCACCCTCGTGCTGGAACACGAAGTCGATGGTGTGGTCGGATTCGTCAATGTCTCGCCGAGCCGAGACCCGGACACGGATCCACAGCTGGTAGGCGAGATCAAGGCGATCTACCTGTTACCGGAGTACTGGGGACACGGTGCTGGACGGCTTCTCATGGAGGCCGGCTTGCATCGGCTCGAGAAGGCCGGCTACAGCGAGGTCGTGTTGTGGGTGCTGGACACCAACGACCGCGCGCGGCGCTTCTACGAAGCCGGCGGTTGGCGTGTCGACGGTTCATCGAAGACGGACGAGTCGCGCGGATTTCCCTTGGCGGAAGTCCGCTATCGCTACTACGGGAACAGCTGAACCCATAGCTCGGGCCGCGCCGTCATGGCCGGTGGCCCGGCCAGGGTTCGACGGACGCACCGTCGCTGACCGGGATCACAACCCGTATGCTGCCCGCCGTGAGCATCGACGAACAGCCAGGTGAATCAGCGCGGACCTTCGGGGCCTTCGCTGTGATCATCGGCCTCTTGATAGCCGGCTTGGGGTTCCTGACGGACGGCGTGCCGGTGAGAGGCTATTGCTTCGCGGGGCTCCTGGTGTTCGTCGGTGCCGCGGTACGAGTCGAGGCCGCTATCCGGTGTCGTCCCGGTGCGGTCGAGGCTGATCAACGCTCCTGAATCCGCAGGCCCCTCAGGCCGCGGAGTACGACGAAGACCATCTATCATCGCCCGGTGCCCGTCGCTCGCCGTACCCCTGGGGTGTTCGGGTAGGTGTGGCGGTTCGGGCTTCGGCGGGCGAGTGGAACGCGTCTTTCGCTGACCGGCCTCAATCCTGGCAACGGCGGCCGCGGCCCAGGAGGTACCGCTGTTCCACCACGTTGGCGGTCAGCGCGGCAGCCTCCCGGTAGAGCCGGGCGGCCGCGGGCCGATCGCCGAGCATCTCGAGCAGGTGGGCCCGGACGGCGCGTTCGCGCTGGCTGGTGAGCTGGTCGCCGGACAGCCGATGCCGCTCGTCCAAGTCGTCCAAGAGGGCCAGGCCGCGCGCCGGCCCGTACGCGTGCGCCACCGCGACGACCCGGCTCAACCGCACCGGGCCGGTCGGGTTGACGTGCTCCAGCCCCAGGTAGAGCGCGGCGATCTGCGGCCAGTCGGTGGCCTCGGCCGATGCGGCGGCGGCGTGCACGGCGGCGATCGCCGCCTGGATCCGGTAGGGACCGGCGTCGGGGGCGCCCCACACGCCGTCGACCAGGTCGGTGCCCTCCCGGAGGAGGCCGGAGTCCCAGCGTGACCGGTCCTGTTCGGCGAGCGGCACCAGCCGTCCGTCGCCGTCGGTGCGGGCGGCCCGGCGCGCCTCGGTGAGCAGCATCAACGCGAGCAGACCGGCGATCTCCGGGTCGGCGGGCTCCGCGGCGTGCAGCATTCGGGTGAGCCGGATCGCCTCCCGCGCCAGGTCGATCCGGCCCAGCCGGTCGCCACGGGACGCGATGTAGCCCTCGTTGAAGATCAGGTACAGCGCCTGCAGGGCCGCGGCGACCCGGCCGTCACGGTCGGCGGCGGTCGGGGCGGTGAACCGGGCACCGGACTCGGCGAGCCGTCGTTTCGCCCGGGTGATCCGCGCGCTCATCGTGGGCTCGCTCACCCCGTACGCATGGGCTGTCTCGGATGTGCTGAGCCCGCCGACCGCACGCAGGGTGAGCGCCACCTGATCGGTGGGCTTGAGCGCCGGATGGCAGCAGAGCAGCAACAACGTCACGCTGTCGTCGGACGCCGGAGCGGGACCGGCCGGCTCCGGCTCGGCGAGCACCGCCTGATGCTCGCGCCGGCGGCGGGCCTGCTCGGAGCGCAGCAGGTCAACCAGCCGCCGGTAGCCGACCCGGATGAGCCAGCCGCGCGGGTCTGCCGGGATCCCGTCGGCGGGCCACTGCCGGCTCGCCGCGAGCAGGGCCTCCTGCACGGCGTCCTCGGCCAGGTCGAAATGGCCGAACCGCCGCACCAGCGCGCCGAGCACCTGCGGCGCCTCGGTGCGCAGCAGGTGCTCGACCGTGTCGCCCGGCATGGTCACCCGGTGAGGTCGGCGCACATGATCGGCCGGATCTCGATGGGCTCACCGAGGATCGCGACGATCCGGCCGGCGATCTCGACCGCCCGCTCCTGGCTGGCGCAGTCGATCACGGCGTAGCTCGCCAGCACCTCCTTGAGCTCGGCGAACGGCCCGTCGGTGGCGACCACCCCGTCCGGGGTGCGCCGCAGGGTGGTGCTGACCGCGGGATGGCCGAGCCCCTCACTGCCGACGAACTCCCCGGTGGCGGTGAGCTCCTCCTGGAACCTCTGGTAGACGGCGAACGCCGCCATGGCCTCCTCGGAGTCGATCCCCGAGTTCTCGGCATCCCACGTCGCGACCGGTGTGTAGGCCAGCAGCAGATATTTCATCGGGCGGTCCTCGCAGCGAGAGCGGACAGGGCGAGCGCGGTGGTCCAGGCGAAGGAGATCAGGCCGGTCACCGCGAGTTGGATGCCGGTGTACGCCGGAGCCGGCGGCAACAGCAGCACCACCGTCACGATGCCACTGAGAACGGCCGCGGCGACCGCCCGCCGCCGCGCCGACCGGATCGTGTGGGCCGCGCAGGCGACCGCCAGCGCGGTGAACGCCAGCACCGCGGCGGTCGCGTGCACCACGGCGTGCCACGACATCGCGGCCACCGGCCCGCCCGGTGTGCCGGCCGGAAAGCCGTTCTCGGCGTCGGGCGGGAACAGCCCGGCGAGCACCAGCCCGGCGCCGAAGACACCGGTGAACAACGGCACCGTGCGACGGCCGGCGCCGGTGGCCAGGGTGCGCCACAGCCCCACGGCCAGGGCGACGATCCCCAGGCCGGTCAGTGTGAACGTGGCGACCTGCAGCCACCCTAGGTGGCCGACGGCGAGCTGGCTGAGCGCATGCCGGCGCAGGTCGAAACCGTCGCGGGCGAGCATCTGCAACAGCGACGAGACGACGAAGAACGGCCCCGCCCAGGCGCCCGCGATCAGCAGGGCGCGGGTGCCGGTCCGGATGTGGGCGATCGGGCCCGAGGTGGTGACGACGGCGGTCATGGCATCCTCCCGTTGGGTTGGTTGCCGCTACCTCGTAGACGTCGCGCGCATCCCGGCAACTGCGGGAAGTGGTCTGCGTCACACCCGCCGGGACGACTTGGCCGGCCGCCGGCGGGACCGGCGTTCTCCGTGAACGAGTTCAGCGAGCGACCGATCGCCGGACCAGCCGGTGGGAGTGCTGCCCGGCGCCGGGCAACACCCCCGTCGGCTCAGTCGGCGGCCAGGACGTCGACGATGAAGCGGAGCGTGCCCGCCGGCTGCCCGCCGCTCGGGTTCTCGCCGTAGGCCAGGTCGGCCGGGATGTCGAGCTGCACCCGGCTGCCGACCTTCACCCCGAGAAGGCCCTGATCCCAGCCGGGGATGACCTTGCCCGCACCGACCGTGAAGCTGAACGGCTTCGACCGGCTCCAGGACGAGTCGAACTCCTTGCCGTCGGTGTAGGTGACACCGACATAGTTCACGTTGATCGACTGGCCCGACCGGACGGCGGGGCCGGTGCCCTCGACGAGGGTCGTCGTCTTCAGCTCGGTGACGGTGCCGGTGCCGGCGGTCGCCGCGGGCTTCGTGCTCAGGGCCGGGTCGGCGCCCTCGGGCAGCGGCGGGAAGGTCGCCGCCGTTGTCGCGTCCGGCGTCGTGCCCGCCGCGGTCGGGTCGGCCGGCTGGGAGGTGTTGCCGATCCACAGCACCAGGCCGACGATGAGCGCCACCACGGCCGCCGCCACACCGGCCATGCTCAGCGCCTCGCGACGTCGCTGCATAGTCCGGGCGCGCGCCTTGGCGATCTTGGCTTCGGCCCTTTTCACGGCCTTGGTCTTGCGCGGGGGAACGGGGGCGGGGCGCTTGACAGCCGCGCTACTGCGGCTCGTTACGGAATCGGGCACCGGCCGACGATACGACACTCCGCTCGGAATCGGCTGACACTCGACTGGGGAGATCAACAAGCGGGCGGCTCGGCAACCGTTCGGAGACGGGCAAACACCGGTTCTGTGATCGTCGCGGCCCGGGGTGCGCCGAAGTCAGTGGTGAGCCCGCAGACAGCGGATTCACCACTTCGAAAGGGCCTGCTCTTGCGCCAGCTTCTTCGCCGCCTCGCCGTGACCGCCCTCCTCGCCCCGGTCGCCGCTGTCGGTGCCACCACGATGATCGCGAGCCCTGCCGAGGCCGTTCCGGCGAAGCCCGGCCCGTCGCAGCCCGGCCCGTGGGACCAGGACTCCTGGAAGTACGGCTCCGACAAGTACGGCTCCGACAAGTACGGCTCGGACCGGTACGGTTCGGACCGGTACGGCTACTGGAACCCCGGCCCGTCCAAGCGCAGTCCGTCGTGGCCCACCCCGGGCAAGCCGGCGCCGATCAAGCCGGCCCCCACCAAGCCGGCCCCCACCAAGCCCGCGCCGACGCAGACGACCCCGGCCAAGCCGGGCACGCCGGCTCCGGGTACGACCGCTCCGGCGAAGTCCAGCGAGCAGACCCTGCAAACCGAGGTCAACCGCCTGATCAACATCGAGCGCGGCAACAACGGCTGCGCGGCCCTGACGGTCAACGACCAGCTCACCGCGGCCGCCCGGGGCCACAGCGCCTGGATGGCGCAGACCGGCACGTTCTCGCACACCGGCAGCGGCGGCTCCACCTTCGCCACCCGGGTGAAGGCCGCCGGCTACGCCCAGCCGTCGGCCGAGAACATCGCCTACGGCTACCGCACCGCCGCCGAAGTGGTCAACGGCTGGATGAACAGCTCCGGCCACCGCGCCAACATCGTGAACTGCAAGTCCAAGACCGTCGGCGTCGGCGTCGTCTTCTCCGCAGACGGCACCCCGTACTACACCCAGAACTTCGGTTACTGATTCTTGAACACCGCGCCGCCCCAGCCGCCCCGCGGCTGGGGCGGCGCCGCTCGTGGCGATAACGTGATCGCATGGCGATGCGGTGGACGCTGGGCTGTGACGCCGCCGATCCGCACCGGATGGCGGCATTCTGGGCGGAAGCCCTCGGTTACATTCCCGAACCCGGTTACGACGAGCCGGACGGCGCCTCGATCGTCGATCCGGACGGGGCGGGCCCGGCCATCAGCTTCTTGCGGGTACCCGAGGGCAAGACCGCCAAGAACCGGATGCACATCGACATCCGGGTGCCCGCCGGGCCGTCGGGGGCTCCGTCCGAGCACGAGCGCGGCATTCGCGAGAAGGCGGACAGCCTCGTCCGGGCCGGGGCGACGATCGTGCGGGAACAGTCGTACGGCGGGCGGTTCAGCCACGTCGTCATGCACGATCCCGAGGGCAACGAGTTCTGCGTGGCCTGAGGCGGCCCGTCACACCGGGGCGGTGGTCACGACCCGTCGCGGGCAGCGCCTCCGATCACCACCAGTAGTTGTCCTGTGACAGGTATGGGGCCTCCAATCCGGCGACCTCCTCGTCGGTGAGCGGTCCGGCCCAGCCGCGTGAACTCCACCCCGGTCCTCCCGACCTCAAACCCCAGATCACGCGGTACGCGCACCGGCGTCCACCCGTCTCCACGGCGTTCGACCCGGCGCGGTTCGCAGCGGGCTACGAATGCGCGCCCTCAGCCCCGCCGACCTCGACCCGGTCGAGACCGTACCCTGGAAGATCTTTCCGGGCGGACCGTGAGACGCTTCCGGGGTGACAGCAGCCGAGCCCGCGCCAGCGGTGCGCCGTGGCCGTGGGCGGCCCGGATACGACCAGGCGGCGGTTCTGCGGACGGCGGTCGCCCTGTTCAACCGCAAGGGGTACGACGCGACGAGCATCGGTGACCTGGCCGCCGAGCTGGGCCTGAGCAAGGCGGCGATCTACCACCACTTCGCCAGCAAGGACGACCTGCTCCGGCTGGCTCTGGGCGACGCCCTCGACGAGCTGACCGCGGTGGTGTCGGCGGCGACCCACGCGGACGACGGCAGCAGCGCCCACGACCG
This sequence comes from Actinoplanes sp. NPDC049802, assembly GCF_040656595.1. Taxonomy (NCBI): domain Bacteria; kingdom Bacillati; phylum Actinomycetota; class Actinomycetes; order Micromonosporales; family Micromonosporaceae; genus Actinoplanes; species Actinoplanes sp. NPDC049802. The sequence continues at coordinate 31,650 of NZ_JBFAMR010000001.1, read as the reverse complement.
GCTGCGTGAGGTGGTCCGCCGGTCGGTGGAGGTGCTCGTGGCCCACCAGCCCGCCGTCACGCTGCTGCTGCGGGTGCGGGGCAACACCCCGGTCGAGGTCGACGCCCTGAAACGGCGCCGCTGGCTGGACGACCAGCTCGCCGGGCTGGTCCGGGACGCGGTCGCCGAGGGGGCGCTGCGCGACGACCTGCCGCCGGAACTGGTCAGCCGGCTGCTGTTCGGCATGGTGAACTCGCTGGTCGAGTGGTACAGGCCGGAGGGCACCCACGACGCGGCGACGGTCGCGGCGACGGTGGCCGCGGTCGCCTTCGACGGCCTGCTGCGCCGCTGAGACGCCGCCGCCTGCTGCGCCGCTGAGACGCCGCCGCCTGCTGCGCCGCTCAAATGCCGCCGCCTGCTGCGCCGCTCAAATGGCGGCGCTTGAACGCCGCGCCGCTGAAATGCCGCGCCGCTGAAATGCCGCGCCTGAAACGCCACCGGCTGCGCTCAGGCGTCGTAGTCGACGGTGACCGTGTCGCTGACGGGGAAGCTCTGGCAGGTCAGCACGAATCCGGCGGCGATCTCCCGCTCTTCCAGGGCATAGTTGCGGCGCATGTCCACCTCGCCGTCGCGGACCAGGGCCCGGCAGGTGCCGCAGACGCCGCCCTTGCAGGCGAACGGGAGGTCGGCGCGGCTCGCCTGGGCGCCATCCAGGATCGTGACATCCTTCGAGACCGTGACGGTGGCCCGCCGGCCGTCGAGCACGGTGGTCAGCGCCGCCGTACTGCCGGTGATCTCCGCGTCGGGACGGTGCGGCCGGGGCGGTGGCGCGTCGACGTAGAACAGTTCGACGTGGACCCGGTCGGCCGGCACACCCAGTTCGGTGAGCACGGCGCGGGCGTCGGTGATCATCGGCAGGGGACCGCAGAGCCAGACGTGGTCGAACGCCTCGGCCGGGATCACGTCGGTCAGCAGCCGGTGCAGCCGGTCGCGGTCCAGGCGGCCGGAGAACAGCTCCACCTCGCGGGGCTCCCGGGACAGCACGTGCGCGACCTGCAGGCGCGGACCGTACCGGTTCTTCAGGTCGCCGATCTCCTCGGCGAACATGACCGTGTTGCTGCTGCGGTTGCCGTAGAGCAGCGACACCCGGGCGCCCGGATGGGTCAGGACGGTGGCGGCGATCGACAGCAGCGGCGTGATCCCGGAACCGGCGGCGATCAGCAGGTGCCGCTCACCGAGCGCCGGGTCGGCGTGCCACGCCCCGGTGGGGGTCTGCACCTCGATGACCGTGCCCGGCCGGACGTCGTGAACCAGCCACGACGAGAACAGGCCGTCCGGGATCTCGCGGACGCCGATGCGCGGCGCCTGCCCGGCCGGCGCGCAGATCGAGTAGGTGCGGCGTTCCTCCCGCCCGTCGATCACGCGGCGCAGAGTGAGTGACTGCCCGGCCCGGAACGCGTACGCCTCCCGCAGCTCTTCGGGAACCGTGAACGTCACCGCGACCGCGTCGTCGCACAGGCGCTCGACGGCGGCGACCCGCAACGGGTGGAAGGCGGTGCGGGTGCGGACGGCGGCGGTCACTCACAGCTCCTTGACGTGGTCGAACGGTTCGAGACAGTCCGCGCAGCGGTAGAGGGCCTTGCAGGCGGTGGAGCCGAATTCGGAGACCCTCTCGGTACGGGCGGAGCCGCACCGTGGGCACGTCAGCGCCCGCCGGGCCGGCCCCAGCGTGAGCGGAACCGGCCCGGCGGGGCGGTTCGCGGGGCCGGGTGGGGAGAGACCGGCGGCGCGCAGGGCGGCCCGTCCCGTCTCGGTGATCCAGTCGCTGGACCAGGCCGGATCGAGGACGACGCGAACCTCGACCCGGGCGAATCCGGCGTCGGTGAGCCGGTGCACGAGGTCGTCACGCATCGTGGCCATGGCCGGGCATCCCGAATACGTCGGAGTGATCGACGCGACCACGACGTCGCCCTCGACCCGCACGTCGCGGAGGATGCCCAGGTCGGCGAGGGTCAGCATCGGCATCTCGGGGTCGCGGACGGCGGCGGCGACGGCGGCGGCCCGCTCGCGGACGGTCACCATCGGCCGCACGGGTGGGCGCGGGCGACCACCTGCATCTCGGCCAGCATCCGGCTCAGCGCCTCGGTGTGCAGCCCGTCGCGGCCGGCGCGGCCGCCGACCCCGGCCAGCGGTGCCCGCTGCGGGCGGTCCACCTCGGCGACGGCGAGCACCTGGTCCAGGACCACCTCGGTCTCGGCGGCGATGGTGGCCGGGTCGACGCCGACGCCCGCGGCGGCCAGTGACCGTTCCACCGGATGGGTGGCGGTCAGTTCGGCGCGCAGCGGCCAGAGTTGTTCCAGCGCGGCGAGCAACCGGCGCCGGGACTCGGCGGTGCCCCGCGCCAGGGTGACGAACCAGCGGCCGGCCCAGTCGCGGTGGTAGGTCAGCTCCTTGACGCCTTTGGCGGCGACCGCGGCGAGCACCGCGTCGCCGCTGCCGCGCAGCTCTTGCAGGATCGCCAGCCGGGCGATCGAGAAGAGCAGCAGACGTACGACCACGTGCGCGAAGTCGCCGTTGGGCACCTCGGCGAGGCGTACGTTGCGGAACCGCCCGGCGTCACGGAAGAACGCCAGGGCGTCCTCGGCCGGCACCGGTGACCCCTCCGGCAACGGCGGCACGATCGACGGGTCGGCGGCCGCGGCCCGGGCCAGCAGCAGCCGTGCCTGGCCGAGCAGGTCGAGGGCGAAGTTGGCCAGCGCGATGTCCTCTTCGAGCTCGGGCGCGCGGCTGCACCACTCGGCCAGCCGTTGCGAGAGCACGAGGGTGTCGTCGCCGAGCATCAGGCAGTAGACGGCCAGCTCCGCGCCGTCGATCCCGGCCGGGACCGTGGTGTCGACACCGGCGAGCGGATCCTCGAAGTCGGTGCCGAACGCCCACTGCGACGAGTCGCCGCCGAGCAGGCCGTCGTAGACGCTGTCGTCGTTCATGGGTCCTTCTCACATGTGCGGGACGTCGGCGGGGATCTCGTAGAACGTCGGATGGCGGTAGACCTTGTCGCCGCTCGGCGCGAACAACGGATCCTTCTCGTCCGGGCTGGACGCGGTGATCGCCTCGGCGCGGACCACCCAGATGCTGACGCCCTCGTTGCGGCGGGTGTAGACGTCGCGGGCGTGCGACAGGGCGAACGCGTCGTCGGGGGCGTGCAGGGAGCCGACGTGCACGTGGTTGAGCCCGCGCTTTCCGCGGACGAACACCTCGTAGAGCGGCCAGTCGCCGCGGCCGGGGTTCACCGGGCGGCCTTTTCCGCGAAGGCGGTGGCCGCTTCGCGTACCCATGCTCCGTCCTCATGTGCGGCCCGGCGGTGGGCCATGCGCTCGGCGTTGCAGGGGCCGTTGCCGCGGATCACGGCGGTCAGCTCGGCCCAGTCCGGTTCGCCGAAGTCGTAGTGGTCCCGGTCGGCGTTCCACCGCAGCCGCGGGTCGGGCAGGGTGACGCCGAGCGCCTCGGCCTGCGGCACGGTCATGTCGACGAACCGCTGCCGCAGCTCGTCGTTGGAGTTGCGTTTGATGCCCCAGGCCATCGACTGCCCGCTGTTGGGCGACTGGTCGTCGGGCGGGCCGAACATCATCAGCGACGGCCACCAGAAGCGGTCGACCGACTCCTGCACCATGGCCCGCTGCTCCTCGGTGCCGCGCATCATCGTCATCAGCAGCTCGTAGCCCTGCCGCTGGTGGAAGGACTCCTCCTTGCAGATGCGGATCATGGCCCGGCCGTAGGGGCCGTAGGAGGTGCGGCACAGCGGGACCTGGTTGCAGATCGCGGCGCCGTCGACGAGCCAGCCGATGGTGCCCACGTCGGCGTACGAAAGGGTGGGGTAGTTGAAGATCGACGAGTATTTCTGCTTCCCGGACAGCAGCAGCTCGACCAGCTCGGCGCGGGAGATGCCGAGGGTCTCGCAGGCGGAGTAGAGGTAGAGCCCGTGGCCGGCCTCGTCCTGCACCTTGGCCAGCAGGATCGCCTTGCGGCGCAGCGACGGGGCCCGGCTGATCCAGTTGCCCTCCGGCTGCATGCCGATGATCTCGGAGTGGGCGTGCTGCGCGATCTGCCGGATGAGGGTCTTGCGGTAGCCGTCGGGCATCCAGTCGCGCGGCTCGATGCGGTCGTGATGCGCGATCGTGGCGTCGAACTCCGCCTGTAGAAGGGCGTCCGTCATTGGCACCTCCACGCATCTACTTACCGGGCGATTTACTTACCGATCGGTCTGTAATACCGTGACACGAGTCTGCCGCATCGCGCAACCATCAGCCGTAGGAGGAAAGCGTGAGCACGCTGCTGGAGAGCTACGCCGCCGGACGCTGGTTCCGCGCCGCCGCCGAGGGCGACCCGCTGCTGGACGCCGCCACCGGCGAGGAGGTCGCCCGCATCTCCAGCCGTGGGCTCGACATCGGCGCCATGGTCGCCCACGCGCGGACGGTCGGCGGGCCGGCGCTGCGGGCGCTCACCTTCCACCAGCGCGCCGCCGCCCTCAAAGCGCTGGCCAAACATCTGATGGCCGGCAAGGACGAGTTCTACGCGCTGTCCGTGCGGACCGGCGCGACCACCCGTGACACCGCCGTCGACGTCGACGGCGGCATCGGCACCCTGTTCAGCTTCGCCGGCAAGGGCACCCGCGAGCTGCCCAACGACACGATCGTCATCGACGGCGCCGTGGAACGCCTAGGCAAGGCCGGCACCTTCGTCGGGCAGCACGTCTTCACCTCACGGCCCGGCGTCGCCGTACAGATCAACGCCTTCAACTTCCCCGTCTGGGGCATGCTGGAGAAGCTCGCTCCGGCCTTCCTCGCCGGCCTGCCCACCATCGTCAAACCGGCCAGCCAGACCGCCTACCTCACCGAACTCGTGGTCCGGCGGATCATCGAGTCCGGCCTGCTTCCGGAAGGCAGCCTGCAGCTGATCACCGGCAGCGCCGGCAGCCTGCTCGACGAGCTGACCGAGCAGGACTCGGTGGCCTTCACCGGCTCCGCCCACACCGCAGGCATCCTGCGCCGCCACCCCAACGTCCTCGATGGGGGCGTCCGGCTCGGTGTCGAGGCCGACTCGCTGAACTGCTCGATCCTCGGCCCGGACGTGCGCGCCGACGACCCCGAGTTCGACCTGTTCGTCAAGGGCGTCGTCACCGAGATGACGGTCAAGGCGGGCCAGAAATGCACCGCCATCCGCCGGGTCATCGTGCCGTCCACGATCGCCGACCAGGTCGTCGGCGCCCTCGCCGACCGGCTCTCGAAGATCACCGTCGGCGATCCGCGCAACCCCGACGTACGGATGGGCGCGCTCGCCAGCCTCGGCCAGCGCGACGAGGTCCGCAAAGCCGTCGAAGCGCTGCGGGCCGGCTCCGAGATCGTCGTCGGCGACCCGGCCGGGCAGCCGCTGCTGGACGGCGACGCCGAACGCGGCGCCTTCTTCACCCCACTGCTGTTGCGGGCCACGCCGGGCGCCACCGAACCGCACAACGTCGAACCGTTCGGCCCGGTCAGCACCGTGCTCACCTACGACGGCCTGGACGAGGCGGTCGCCCTGGCGGCCCGCGGCAAGGGCAGCCTCGTCGCCTCCGTCGCCACCCACGACCCGGCCGTCGCCCGGACCGTCGTCCTCGGCCTGGCGCCGTGGCACGGCCGGGTGCTCCTGCTCGACCGCGACGACGCCAAGGAGTCCACCGGACACGGCTCGCCGCTGCCGATGCTCGTGCACGGCGGCCCCGGCCGGGCCGGCGGCGGCGAGGAGCTCGGCGGCGTCCGCGCGGTCCTCGGCCACATGCAGCGGACCGCGATCCAGGCGTCACCCGACCTGCTCACCGCGGTCACCGGCCGTTGGACCACGGGCGCCTCGCAGCGTACGGAGGACGTGCACCCGTTCCGCAAGAGCCTCGCCGAGCTGCGGATCGGCGACACCATCCGGTCCGGCGGGCGCACCGTCGGTCTCGCCGACATCGAACACTTCGCCGAGTTCACCGGCGACACCTTCTACGCGCACACCGACGCCGAGGCCGCCGCCCGCAACCCGCTCTTCGGCGGCATCGTCGCCCACGGCTACCTGGTCGTCTCCCTGGCCGCCGGACTGTTCGTCGAGCCGTCGCCGGGCCCGGTCCTGGCCAACTACGGCGTCGACAACCTGCGCTTCCTCACCCCGGTCAAGGTCGACGACACCATCGCGGTCACCCTGACGGTCAAGGAGATCAAGCCGCGCGACAGCGCCGACTACGGCGAGGTCCGGTGGGACGCCGTGGTCACCAACCAGGAGGACCAGCCGGTCGCCACGTACGACGTGCTCACCCTCGTGGCCAAGACCTGGCCGGCCGAGGGCTGACCGCCCGCACGCCACGATGCCGCCGTCATCGGCGATGATCAGCGGCGGCGGGTTCACCGCCGAAGGCATCGTGGCGTGCGCCACCGCGTCGAGGGGAAACCGATGAAGAGCACCGCAGACCTGTACGACGAGCACGGCGACCGTCTCGAGTCCTGCGACACCCAACTGCGCCAGTACGGTGGCGTCGCCGGGTTCGCCGGGCCCGCCGTCACCGTCTCGTGCTTCCAGGACAACGCCCTGCTCAAGTCGGTGCTCGGCGAACCCGGCGGCGGCCGCGTCCTGGTCGTCGACGGCGGAGGCTCGGTGCACACCGCCCTCATGGGTGACGTCATCGCCGGGCTCGCCGTCGGCAACGGCTGGGCCGGCGTGATCATCAACGGAGCGGTCCGGGACGTGGCCGCCCTGCGGGAGCTGCCGATCGGGATCAAGGCGCTCGGTTCCAACCCGCGCAAGAGCGGCAAGACCGGGGCGGGGCGGCGTGACGGCGTGATCGAATTCGGTGGCTGCCGGTTCACGCCCGGCGCCGAGGTCGTCAGCGACGACGACGGCATCGTGGTGCTGCCGCTCGACGGGTCGGCGCGCGACAGCTGAGCGCCGCGCGGTGAGAAAGACCTGCCCGGCCGCGACGACTCGTCGGTGACCGCCGGCGGCCCCTGACACCGTCCATGAATGCCACCGCGTGGCGCCGGCCAGCCGAGATGCGAAACCGCTGGGTGGCGTCGGCTGGCTGGGATGTGGAGCTGCTGGGTGGCGTCGGCCAGCCGAGATGCGGAACCGCTGCGACGATCACGGGTTCGCAGCACTCAGGAACGAATCCCTATCCGATGAGACGGACACGGCTCACGGCTGTATGTGTGGTCCGGCAACATGACACCCGCAACGGGTGTCATCACATCCACAACGGGTGTCGCGTTCTGACCGGAAACTATCCTGACTGTGGGCGCAGGAGGCTGTCCAGGCGGACCAGATCCGGGCTGGGGCGGAGGTATCGCTGGTGAGCCGGCGGGGAGGGTGCCCCGACAGCCGCACTCGCTATCACCAATGGTGAGGCGTCGTCGCATACCGGGCCTTCCTCATCACCCCAACCAGCGACAACCGCGACCAGGCCAGGTTTCACGCTCAGCGTGATCAACCCCGGGTTGTGAGGACTCAGAGCGCACATCGCCCTGGACGCCGGCCCGTCGGCCGCCGCGGAATGATGACGGCTCGACTTATGCGAGTAATGACCGTTTTGTCGGATCTTGGCGTTAGCCTCGGGGTGTTTCGTCCTTTCTGTTCAAGGAGGTCGCCCGGATGCGCAGATTCGCCACCGTCGCCGGGGTCGTCGTCATCACGTCGCTGCTGCCGCCGCCGATCGCGCGCAGCGGAATACCGGATCCCATCCCCAGCCCGTCGTCCGACGGTGACGCCGACGCCGTCGTTCTGCGGATCCTCGGTCCACTCGGGACTCCCGTCACGCCTTCGCCCAGTGCCAGCCGGCCGGTGACCAGTCCGCCCACCACCCGGCCGGTGCCGACCGTCAGCCAGCCCGTTCCGACCGTCAGCCAAGCGTTCCCGACCGTCAGCCAGGAGGTGCCCACCTCCGCAGGGCCGGTCGCCGGCTCGCCTGTGCCCACCGGCGGCCGGCCGGGCCCCGATCTGCCGCCTGCGCCCACCGGCAAGCCGGCACCTGTCCGCCCGGCGCAGGTCACCAAGCCGTACGTCCCGGCCATCACGCCCGCCACCACCCGGCCGGCCGTCACGCCCGCCACCACCCAGCCGGCCGTCACGCCGGCGACCGAGCCGGTCCATGCCGAACCTGCAGTGAAGCCCGTGGCCAAGCCTGCGACCAAGCCGTTGGCGAAGCCGGTCGCGAAGCCTGCCGCCAAGCCGGTGGCCAAGCCGGTCGCCAAGCCGGTCGTGAAGCCGGTGGCCAAGCCGGTCGCGAGGCCGGTGGCCAAGCCGGTCGTGAAGCCGGTGGCCAAGCCGGTCGTGAAGCCGGTGGCCAAGCCGGTCGCGAAGCCTGCGGCCAAGCCGGTCGGGAGGCCGGTGGCCAAGCCGGTCGCGAAGCCCGCCGGTGTGAGGGCTCACCAGCAGCGGAATCGGCCGCATCGCGACGGGTCCGGGCAGCACCGGCGCCGCCATGATCGGCCGGTGTTCCTCGATGACCTGGACCCCGGGCTGGTGGGGCTGGCCGGCGGCGGTGGGCATCCGTTCGGGCCGCTGGATCTGCCTGACCTGTGCGACTCCGCGATGGACTGCATGCCTTTGTCGTGGCCGGGCGCTTTGCCGACCGTACCGATGGATGGCTGGGGTCTGGATCTGGAGGACCTCGCCTGGTGACCCGAAGCTTTTGCATGATCTGTCGAAAGTTCGATGTGGATCCTAAGGAAGCTATGGACAGTTAAATCAATCACTTCTACTGTGGCGCATGTAACACATCGACGAAACACCGATGTGACTTTGGCGGCCGCGGCGCGCTGCGGCGTGCGGATATGAGGTCAAACCGTGCGTATGACGATCGATCCTCCCTACCTGCGGCTGCTGCGCCTGCTGCGCAACGAGGGCGCCACGTCGCGGGCCGAGCTGGCCGATCGCCTGCAACTTCCCCGGCCGCGGCTGCTCGCCGAAGTGGAGCGCCTGGTCGCCGCCGGCTATCTCGTCGAGGCCGGGATGGCGGCCTCCCGGGGCGGGCGACGCTCGACGCTCGTCGAACTGCATCCGCGGCTGCGGTTCGCCGCGGTCGATCTGGGCGCCAGCTCGATCGACGTGGAGGTGACCAACGCCCGGCTGGAGCCGGTCGCCGCCTACACCGAGGAGGCCGACATCCGCTCCGGCCCCAAGGCCATCCTGCACCGGGTCAACGAGCTCCTGGCCAAGGCGCGGGTGGACGGGGTCTACGACCGGCTCGACGCGATCGGGATCGGCGTGCCGGGCCCGGTCAGCTTCCGCGACGGAGTGCCCGTCTCGCCGCCGATCATGCCGGGCTGGGACCGGTTCGGGGTCCGTGAGCTGCTCACCCGTGAGCACGGCTGCCCGGCGGTCGTCGACAACGACGTGAACATCATGGCCGTGGGCGAGCAGCACGGGGGAGTGGCGCACAGCGTTCAGGACTTCCTGTTCGTGAAGATCGGCACCGGCATCGGCTGCGGCATCTACCTCAACGACGACGTCTACCGCGGCACCGACGGCTGCGCCGGGGACATCGGGCACATCCAGGTCGACCCGCACGGTCCGATGTGCTCGTGCGGCAACGTCGGCTGCCTGGAGGCGCTGTTCAGCGGCACGGCGCTGGCGCGGGACGCGATGGTGGCCGCCCGGGCCGGCGGCTCCCCGGCGCTCGCCGACCGGCTGGCCGTCAACGGCGTGCTCACCGCCCGGGACGTCGCCGAGGGTGCCACCGAGGGCGACGTCACCTGCATCAAGCTGATCCGGGAGGGCGGGCACAAGCTCGGGTCCGTGCTCGCCTCCCTGGTCAGCTTCGCCAACCCGTCCATGATCGTCATCGGGGGAGGGCTCGCTCAGTTGGGTCACATACTGCTGGCGGAGATCCGCAGCGCGGTCTACCGCCGATCGCTGCCACTGGCCACCGGCAACCTGCCGATCGTGCTGTCCGAGCTCGGCTCCCGCGCCGGGGTGACCGGCGCGGCCGTGCTGGCCAGCGACGTCGCCTTCGAGCAGGCCTCATGAACGGGCGCACGGGTGGACCGTCGGGCCGGGGTGTGAACCGCCGGAGCGAATCGAGGGTGCCGGAATGAGTGAGCACGAGGTCGTCCTGCGGCTCACCGATCTGGTGAAGACCTTCCCCGGGGTGCGGGCCCTGGACGGGGTGCAACTGGAGGTCCGGGCCGGCGAGGTGCACTGTCTGCTCGGGCAGAACGGCGCCGGCAAATCCACTCTGATCAAGGTGCTGTCCGGGGTGCACCGCCCGGACGCCGGCACGGTCGAGTGGCTCGGCGAACCGGTCGCGTTCGCCGGCCCGCAAGCCGCCATGAAGGCCGGCATCGCCACCATCTACCAGGAGCTCGACCTGGTCGACGACCTCAACGTCTCGGAGAACGTGTTCCTCGGTCACGAACCGCGGCGGTTCGGCTTCATCCGCCGCGGCGCCATGGCCGACCGCGCCCGGCGGATCCTGGGCTCGCTCGGCCACGAGGAGATCCCGGTCCGCCGGATGGTCTACGCCCTCCAGTCCGCCGGCAAACAGGTGGTCAGCATGGCCCGGGCACTGTCCCAGGAGGCCCGACTGCTGATCATGGACGAGCCCTCCGCGGTGCTCGCCCACGACGAGGTGGAGAACCTGTTCCGCATCATCCGCACCCTGACCGCGCAGGGCATCGCGGTCATCTACATCTCGCACCGGCTGGAGGAGATCCGGCAGATCGGCGACCGGGTCACCGTCCTCAAGGACGGGCGCACCACCGCCGCGAACCTGTCCGCCGCGACCACCCCCACCAGCGAACTGGTCAGCCGGATGACCGGCCGCACCATCGAGTACGTGTTCCCGCCGCGCCCGCCCGCGCCGCCGGAACGGCGGGAACTGCTGCGGGCGCGTGACCTGACCCGGGCCGGCGAGTTCCGGGACGTCTCGCTCACCGTCGCGGCCGGCGAGATCGTCGGCATCGCCGGGCTGGTCGGCTCCGGCCGCTCCGAGCTGCTGGAAACCCTGTACGGGGCCCGGCGCCCGGACAGCGGAACCGTCGAACTCGACGGACGTGCCCTGCGCCCCGGAAACGTCGGCGCCGCGGTCCGCGCCGGCATGGGCATGGCCCCCGAGGAGCGCAAGAGCCAGGCCCTGCTGCTCGGCGAACCGATCTACCGCAACATGACGCTGGCGACCTTCTCCCGTCTGGCGCGGGCCGGGTTCACCAACGCCCGCCGGGAACGCGCCGCCGCCGACCGGGTGGCGACATCGCTGGACATGCGGCCCCGCGACGTCCGCCGCCCGGTGCGCACCCTGTCCGGCGGCAACCAGCAGAAGGTCGTGGTCGGCCGGTGGCTGCTCGGTGACACCCGGCTGCTGCTGCTCGACGAGCCGACCCGCGGCGTGGACGTCGGCGCCCGGGCCGAGCTGTACCGGGTGATCCGCGGTCTCGCCGCCGAGGGCGTCGGCGTGCTGCTGGTCTCCAGCGAGGTGCCCGAGGTGCTCGGCCTGTCCGACCGCGTGCTGGTGATGCGCGAGGGCCGGGTCGTCCGTGAGGCGCCGTCCGAAGAGCTCGACGAAGACACGGTCCTCGACCTCGTCATGGCGGGGTCGCTCATGGAAGGGGCGCCCGCGTGACCCTCAGCGAAGGCAAGGTGGAGGCCGCCGGCACGGCGCCACCCGACGGGGGTGACCGGCGGCGGTCGTGGGGCGGTGAGTCCGGCGAGTCGGTGACCCGCAACCTGATCCTGGTCGGTGTGCTGCTCGCCCTCATCGCCATCGGCGCGATCACGAAGCCGGAGCTCTACAGCGACTCCACCTGGGTGTGGAACAACATGCTGTCGATCCTCCAGCTCGCGTCGGTCGTCGGCGTGGTCACGGTCGGGATGACCTTCGTGATCATCGGCGGCGGCATCGACCTGTCGGTCGGCGCGATCGTGGCGCTCGCCGGTGTCTGGTGCACCACGGTGGCCACCCAGTCCTACGGCGCCGCCGGGATGATCTTCACGGCGATCACCGTCGGCGTGGCGGTCGGCATGATCAACGGCGTGCTCATCTCGTACGGTCGCCTGGTGCCCTTCATCGCCACCCTGGCGATGCTGGTCGCCGCCCGCGGCCTGGCCGCGGCGATCTCCGGGAAACAGACGCAGATCTCCTCCGACCAGTTCATCAACGGCATCGCCGCCGACAAGATCCTCGGCATCCCGCAGCTGGTCTACATCCTCGCCGCGGTGGCGGTGGCCGGCTGGGTGCTGCTCAACCGCACCACGTTCGGCCGGCGCACGGTCGCCGTCGGCGGCAACCCGGAAGCCGCCCGCCTGGCGGGCATCAACGTCAAACGCCACACCATGCTCCTGTACGGGCTGTCCGGCCTGTGCTGCGGCATCGCCGCGATCATGCTGACGTCCCAGGCGACCTCCGCGCAGGCGGCCATGGGCAACCTGTACGAGCTGGACGCGATCGCCGCCGCCATCATCGGTGGCACCCTGCTCAGCGGCGGCCGGGGCACCATCGTGGGCTCCATGCTCGGCGTGCTGATCTTCGCGACGATCACCAATCTGTTCGCCATCAACGGCCTCTCCACCGAGGCCCAGAACATGGTCAAGGGCGGCATCATCGTCGCCGCGGTCCTGGTTCAGCAGTTCCGCTTCAAGTCCGTCACCCAGTTCCTCGCCCGTCACAAGGTCACCTCCCACACGTGAACCCGCTCGTCCACAGGTGACCGCCGGCAGGGCGGCCGCCGGGTTCCGCACACCCTGATGACATAGGAGCCGATCATGGCAAAGTTCAATTCCGACCTGTCGCGACGCGGGCTGCTGCTCGGCGGCGCCGCGGTGGGCGCGGGCACCCTTCTCACCGCCTGCACCAGCAACGAGGCCTCGCCGACCGAAGCGCAGACCAAGGCCACGGACACCGGCGGCAACGCGGCCCCCGGCCAGAAGGTCGTCATCGGCTTCTCCGCGCCGGCGGCCGACCACGGATGGATCGGCGCCATCACCTCCAACGCCAAGGCTCAGGCCCAGGCGTACTCCGACGTGGAGTTCAAGTCGGTGGAGGCGGGCGCGGACGCCGCCGCCCAGCGTGCCGCCCTGTCCACCCTGGTCGGGCAGAAGCCCACCGTCATCGTGATGCTGCCCTACGACGGCAAGGAGCTGAACTCGGTCGGCCTCGCGGCGATGGCGGCCGGCATCCCGGTGGTGAACCTCGACCGGGCCTTCCCCGACGCCCGCGCCTACCGGACCCAGATCATGGGTGACAACTACGGCATGGGCGTCGCCGCGGCCGACTACATCATCACCCAGATGAGGGCCAAAGGCGTCAGCAACCCGATCATCGGCGAGATCGCCGGCATGGACGAGCTGGAGCTGACCCAGACGCGGTCCAAGGGCTTCTCCGACACCCTGAAAGCGGCCGGTTTCAAGATCGCCAACCGCCGGGCGGCCCGGTTCACCGTCGACTCCGGCCAGCAGGAGGCCTCCCAGCTGCTCCAGGCGCTGCCGAAGATGGACGCCCTCTGGAACCATGACGACGACCAGGGCGTCGGCGTGCTCGCCGCGATCAACCAGGCCGGCCGCAGCGAGTTCATCATGGTCGGCGGCGCCGGCTCGAAGAAGGCGATGGAGACGATCCAGGCCGACAACACGCCGCTCAAGGCCACGGTCACCTACAGCCCGTCGATGGCGTCCTCCGCCATCTCGCTGGCCCGGCTGATCGGCCAGAACAAGGGCATGGCCGACCTGGTGGAACTCCAGGTTCCCAAGGAGATCGTGCTGGCCTCGGAGACCATCACGAAGGAGAACGCGAGCGACTACATCAAGCTCGGGTTCTGACGCGCGTACCGGGGGGAGACCCATCTTGTCCACGCAATCGCACCTGCGGGTCGGCATGGTCGGCTACGCGTTCATGGGCGCCGCGCACTCACAGGCGTGGCGCACCGTGAACCGCTTCCACGACCTGCCCCTGCATGCCCGGATGACAGCGGTCTGCGGCCGCGACGAGGCGAAAGTCGCGGCCGCCGCGGCCCGGCTCGGCTGGGACGAGCACACCACCGACTGGCGTGCCCTGGTCGCTCGCGACGACATCGACCTCATCGACGTCTGCACCCCCGGCGACAGCCACGCCGAGATCGCCATCGCGGCCCTCGCCGCCGGCAAGCACGTCCTGTGCGAGAAGCCGCTGGCCAACACGATCGACGAGGCCCGGCAGATGGTGGCCGCCGCCGACCGGGCCGCCGCGTCGGGAGTCCGGTCGATGTGCGGGTTCAACTACCGCCGGGTGCCCGCGGTCGCGCTGATGCGCCGGATGGTGGCCGGCGGGCGGATCGGCGACATCCGGCACATCCGCGCCGCCTACCTCCAGGACTGGATCACCGATCCGCAGTTCCCGCTGGTCTGGCGGTTGCAGAAGGACAAGGCGGGCTCCGGCGCGCTGGGCGACATCGGCGCGCACATCATCGACCTCACCCAGTTCGTCACCGGTCAGCACATCACCGGGGTGACCGCGCTGACCGAGACGTTCGTCAAGGAACGGCCGCTGCCGCAGGCCTCCAGCGGGCTCAGCGCCGCGGCCGGTGACGGCAACGGATCCGCCGCCACCGGGCTGGTGACCGTCGACGACGCCGCGCTGTTCCTGGCCCGGCTCGACGGTGGCGCGGTCGCCACGTACGAGGCCACCCGCTTCGCCACCGGCCGCAAGAACGGGCTGCGGGTGGAGATCAACGGCTCGCTGGGGTCGGTCGCCTTCGACTTCGAGCGGATGAACGAGCTCGAGTTCTACGACGCCACCGGGCCGTCCACCGAACAGGGTTTCACCAGGATTTTGGTGACCGAACCGGAGCACCCGTACATGTCCGCCTGGTGGCCTCCCGGCCACGGGATCGGATACGAGCACTCCTTCACCCACCAGGCCCGCGACCTGATCGAGGCGATCGCCACCGGCGCCGCCCCGGCGCCGTCGTTCACCGACGCGCTCCAGGTGCAGCTGGTGCTGGACGCCGTTCTCCGGTCGGCCGGGCAGGGCTCCGGATGGACCGACGTGGAGCCGATCCTCGCGGAGGTGGCCGCCTGACCGCTGCTGATCGACCGGCCTCCCGCACGTCCGCGAGGGTCCGGACACGGTGCGCCCCGTGTCCGGACGGGCGGTGCGGGAGACGACCGCCACCCGGCGTGGCACGGACGGGATTCCCGGGCCGGGCCGGGTGAACCGCGGCAAACCCCCCTGGACCGGCAGGCGGAGCCGGAACGCCGCACCGGCTCCGCCTGCCCGCCGCCGCTGTCCCGGCGGCGCCGTCCGGCAACGCCAACGAATGCGGAGGAGTCATGTCCCTGGGTGTCTGGCTGGTCGGTGGCCGCGGCAGCGTCGCGGTCACCAGCATCGTCGGAGCTCTCGCCGTGCGCGCCGGCCTGGCCGCACCGACCGGGTGCGTCACCGAACTGCCGGGCCTGCGCGGCGCCGCCCTCCCCGGTTTCGGTGATCTCGTCTTCGGCGGCCACGATCCGTCCACGGTGCCGCTGACCAAGAGAGCCGAGGCCCTGTCCGACGCCGGGGTGGTGCCGGCGCGCCTGGTGGCCGCCGTGCAGGCCGACCTGGCCGCCCTGGACCCCGAGATCCGGCCGCTGCCGGACGGCCCGACCCAGGCGGCGAGGGCCGGCCTCGTCATCGCCGACCTGGTGGAGTTCCGGGAACGGCACCGGCTGGACCGGGTCGTCGTGGTGAACGTCGCCTCCACCGAGCCGGCCGCCGTACCGGACCCGGCGCACGCCGACCTGGCGCTGCTGGAGACCGCCCTCGGCGGGCGACGGCCGGTGCTGCCACCGAGCGCACTGCACGCCTACGCGGCACTGCGGGCCGGCTGCCCGTACGTCGACTTCACCCCGTCGACCGGCGCCCGGCTGCCGGCCCTCGACGAACTGGCCCGGCGGCAGGGGCTGCCCTACGCCGGCCGGGACGGCAAAACCGGAGAGACCCTGCTCAAGTCGGTGCTGGCGCCGATGTTCGCCCAGCGCAACCTGGACGTGCTCACGTGGTCCGGCGTCAACCTGCTCGGCGGTGGCGACGGCGCGAACCTCGCCGATCCGGCCGCCAACGACGCCAAGAGCGCCAGCAAACAGCGAGTGCTGCGGGAGACTCTCGGCCACCAGCCGCAGGGGACGGTCCGGATCGAGTACGTCGAGGACATCGGCAACTTCAAGACGGCCTGGGACCTGGTGACGTTCGCCGGTTTCCTGGGCACCCGGATGCGACTGGAGTTCACCTGGCACGGCTGCGACTCGGCGCTGGCCGCCCCGCTGGTGCTGGACCTGGCGCGGCTGACCGCGGCCGCGCACGCCGCCGGGCGATCCGGGGCCCTCACCGAGCTGGCGTTCTTCTTCAAGGATCCGCCGGGCGACGTCCCGCACGGCCTGGCCGACCAGTTCCGGATGCTGACCGATTTCGTCGCCGGTCTCGGCCAGGCCCCGGCATGAACGGCCGCCTGACCAGCCGGGATCCGGTGGCGCCGCGGGGCGCGGTGACGGCCGGGATCGTCGCGTTCCCGGTGTCGCGGGGCACGGTGACCGCCCGGGCCGGGCGTCCCGGTGCGGGTGTGGCGGCGGCCGGCGCCGCGGTCCTCGACGGTCCGCCGGCACGGAAGGCCGGCCCCACGTGAGCGGCCTGCGGTTCGGCTACGGCACCAACGGGTTCGCCAACCACCGGCTCGGCGACGCGCTCGCCGTGATAGCCGACCTCGGGTACGCGGGTGTGGCGCTCACCCTCGACCACGACCACCTGGATCCGTTCGCCGGTGACCTGGCGCGCCGGGTCGGCGAGGTGTCCGCGCGGCTGTCGTCGCTCGGCCTGTCCGTGGTGATCGAGACGGGTGCCCGTTACCTGCTCGATCCCTGGCGCAAACACTCGCCGACGCTGCTGGAACACGAGCGGGAGCTGCGGCTGGAGTTCCTGCGCCGGGCCGTCGACATCGGCGCCGACCTGGGGGCCGAGGCGGTGTCGTTCTGGGCCGGGATTCGCCCGGCCGACGTCACCGAGGACACCGCCTGGGACCGGCTCACCGACGGCTGCGCCCGGATCGTCGACGTCGCCCGGCGGCGCGGTGTGACGCTCGGATTCGAACCGGAGCCGGGCATGCTCGTGGCGGACATCGCCGGCTGGCGGCGGCTGCACGCGGCCCTCGGCTCGCCGGCGACGCTCGGCATCACGCTCGATATCGGGCATTGTCGATGTCTGGAGCCGGATCCGGTTCCTGACTGTGTCGCGTCGGTGGCGGGGCACCTGGTCAACGTTCAGATCGACGACATGAGGCGGGGCGTGCACGAGCACCTCGAATTCGGCGCCGGGGAGATCGACTTCCCGCCGGTGCTGGCGGCGCTGTCCGCGGCCGGGTACGCCGGGCTCGTCGCCGTGGAACTGCCCCGGCATTCGCACGCCGCCCCCACGGTGGCGGCCCGGTCCCTGGAATTCCTGCGGGCAGCGGAGAAGGACGGCCGGACCACTGAGCAGGGCGGCCGGACCACTGAGCAGGGCGGCCGGACCACTGAGCAGGGCAGCCGGACCACTGAGCAGGGCGGCCGGACCACTGGGCAGGGCAGCCGGTCTGCTGAGCAGGGCGGCCGCGCCACCGAGCGCTAGACGAGGAGGTGCCATGCACCAGAACGGCTGGCTCACCGACGCCGTAGCGCGGGTCCGCGACGACCCCCGGGCGATCGTGCGCCTGTTCGCCGCGGCGGGCCGCCACTGCCGGCCGGAGGAGGACGCCCGGACACGGCTGCTGCTCGCACTGCCGCCGGAGACGGTTCCGCACTGGGTGGACGACCTGTACCGGCACGGCGACGCGGCCGAGAGACTGGCCGTCCTCACGGCGCTGCCGTCGCTGCCGCTCGGGGCCGAGGCGGTGCCGCTGCTGCACGACGCGCTGCGCACCAACGACACCCGGCTGATCGCGGCGGCGCTCGGCCCGTACGCCCGGCATCTCGACCAGCACTCCTGGCGGCACGCCGTCCTGAAGTGCGTCTTCCTCGGCGTACCCCTGGAAAACGTCGACCACCTGGACGAACGCGCCGACCGTGAGCTGGCGTCGATGATCGCCGCACTGCACGCGGAGCGTGCGGCGGCCGGGCGTGAGCTGCCACCGGACGCGCGCCGCCTGCTCGACCGCATCCCCTGACCCCGTCCCCCTGGGAGGTCCCGTGCGAATCTTCGACCCGCATATCCACATGACCTCACGCACGACCGACGACTACCAGCGCATGGCGGAGGCCGGTGTCCGTGCCGTCGTCGAACCGGCGTTCTGGCTGGGCCAGCCGCGGACCAATCCCGGCTCGTTCACCGACTACTTCGACTCGCTGGTCGGGTGGGAGCCGTTCCGGGCCGCCCAGTTCGGCATCCGTCACCACGCCACCATCGCGCTGAACCCCAAGGAGGCCAACGACCCGCGCTGCCGGCCGGTGCTCGACCTGATCCCGCGCTACCTGGACAAGGACTCGGTGGTGGCGGTCGGCGAGATCGGGTACGACGCGATGACGCCGGAGGAGGACGAGGCGTTCACCGCGCAGCTGGCGCTGGCCGTCGAGTACGAGCTGCCGGCGCTGGTGCACACCCCGCACCGGGACAAGGCGCGGGGCGTGACACGGACTCTCGGCGTGGTGCGCGACAGCGGCATCGACCCGGGCCGGGTGGTGATCGACCATCTGAACGAGGTGACCGTCGGCGACGTGCACGACTCCGGCTGCTGGATGGGTTTCTCGATCTACCCGGACACCAAGATGTCGCCGCCGCGGATGGTGGAGATTTTGCGTACGCACGGCCTGGACCGGATGCTGGTGAACTCGGCCGCCGACTGGGGCCGTTCGGATCCGCTGCTGACGAGGCGTACCGGTGAGGCGATGCTGGCGGCCGGTTTCGGCGACGACGACGTGGACCGGGTGCTGTGGCGTAATCCGGTGGAGTTCTTCGCCCAGTCCGGCCGTCTGGACCTGAGCGGGAAGGCCGGCACGGGGCCGCTGTTCGAGGGCAGTTCCATCCTGCGAGGGGGCAGCTGATGCGGGTACGCCGCCCGGACGGCCGGCAGGTCCATCTCGGCTACTGCACCAACGTGCACCCGGCCGAGGACCTGCCCGGCATCGTCGGCCAGCTCGGCACGTACGCCGTGGCGGTCCGGGAGCGGCTCGGCGCCGACGTGCTGGGCCTGGGCCTGTGGCTGGCCGCCCCGGTGGCCGCCGCGCTGGCCGGCGACCGCGACGCCCGGCGGCGGCTGCGCCGGGAGCTGGACGTGCGCGGCCTGGAGGTGGTCACCCTCAACGGTTTTCCGTACCAGGCGTTCCAGGCGCCGGTGGTCAAGCACGCCGTCTACCGGCCGGACTGGACCACCCCGGAACGCCTGGACTACACGCTGGACCTGGCCCGGATCCTGGTCGACCTGCTGCCCGGTGACGCCGAGCGGGGCTCGGTGTCGACGCTGCCGCTGGCCTGGCGCGAGCCGTGGCCGCGGGCCCGGCGGGACGCGGCCCGGCACATGCTCGACCGGCTCGCCCACGGTCTCACCGAGATCGCCTGGGAGACCGGCCGGCCGGTACGGGTGGCGTTCGAACCCGAGCCCGGCTGTGTCGCCGAGACCACCGCCCAGGCCGTCGGCATGCTGGCCGGCGCGGACACCGACCGGCTCGGCGTCTGCCTCGACCTGGCGCACCTGGCGTGCGCGTGGGAGGACCCGGCGGAGGCGGTGAAACGGCTGGCCACGGCCGGGATCCCGGTGGTGAAGGTGCAGGTGTCGGCGGCGCTGGAGGTCGCCGACCCGGTTGCCGCCCGGGCGGTGCTGCAGCGCTACGCCGAGCCCCGGTTCCTGCACCAGACCCGGACCGCCGGCGGGCACGGCTACGACGACCTGGACATCGCGCTGGCCGAGAATCCGGCCGGGCCGTGGCGGGTGCATTTCCACGTGCCGGTGCACACCCCGCCGGAGCCGCCGCTGACGGCCACCACGGACGTGCTGCGGCAGGCGCTCGCGGTCGTGGACTGCGACCACTTCGATGTGGAGACCTACACCTGGGACGTCCTGCCGGCCGGGCGGCGGCCCACCTCGCCCGCGGAACTGGCCGATGGCATCGCCGGTGAACTCGCCTGGACCCGCGACCAGCTGACCGGAGCGCACGGATGACGAAACTCGTGGTCCTCGACGTGGTGGGGCTGACCCCGCGCCTGCTCGAACACATGCCCCGGCTGCGGGCGATCGGCCCCGCCGCCCGGCTCGACCCGGTGCTCCCGGCCGTCACCTGCAGCGTGCAGGCCACCCTGCTGACCGGCCGGACCCCGGCCGGGCACGGGATCGTCGGCAACGGCTGGTACTTCCGCGATCTGGGTGAGGTGCTGCTGTGGCGCCAGCATCACGCCCTGATCGGCGGGGAGAGGGTGTGGCAGGCCGCCCGCAAGCGGTCGCCCGGCTACACGGTCGCCAACATCTGCTGGTGGTACGCCATGGGCGCGGACGTCGACTGGACGGTCACCCCACGGCCGGTCTACCACGCCGACGGGCGCAAGGAACCCGACTGCTACACCGACCCGCCCGAGCTGCACGACGAGCTGACCGCGAAACTGGGCACGTTCCCGCTGTTCACCTACTGGGGGCCGGGCGCGGGCCTGGCGTCGTCGCGGTGGATCTGCCGGGCCGCCGAGCACGTGATGGCCGCCCACGACCCGGACCTGACCCTGGTGTACGTGCCGCACCTCGACTACGACCTGCAACGGTACGGGCCCGGCGACCCGCGTGCGGCGGCCGCCGCTGCCGAGCTGGACGGGGTGCTCGGGCCGCTGCTGGACGCCGCGGCGGCGCGCGGGGCGACGATCGTGGCGCTGTCGGAGTACGGGATCACCCCGGTCGACCGGCCGGTGGACGTCAACCGGCTGCTGCGGGAGAAGGGCCTGCTGCGGGTCTACACGCAGGCCGGCATGGAGTATCTGGACCCGTGGACGTCGCGGGCGTTCGCCGTCGCCGACCATCAGATCGCCCACGTGTACGTGCGTGACCCGGACGACGTGCCGGCGGTCGCGGCGCTGCTGGAGGGTCTGCCCGGGGTGGCCGAGGTCCGTGACGGGCTCGGTCACGCCCGCTCCGGGGAGCTGGTGCTGGTCGCCGAGCCGGACGCGTGGTTCACCTACTACTACTGGCTCGACGACGCCCGTGCCCCGGATTTCGCGCGGCTGGTCGACATCCACCGCAAGCCCGGCTACGACCCGGCCGAGTTGTTCTTCGATCCGGCCGGTCCGGCCGCCGCGAAGCGGCGGGCCGCCGTCGCGCTGGGCCGCAAGAAGCTCGGTATGCGGTATCTGATGCGGGTGGTCGGTCTGGACGCCGGAGCCGGGGCGGTACGCGGCTCGCACGGCCGCCTGCCGGACAGTGCCGCCGACTCCCCGGTCCTGCTGTGCTCGGATCCGGCCGGGGCGGTCGGCCGGATCGCCGCGACCGAGGTGAAGAGCCTGCTGTTGCGCCTGGCCGAGGGACAGGGGAGGGGACTTTGACTTTGCGGGCCCGGTTCGACGCACGGCTCGCCGACTTCCTCGCCGGGCAGGGCCCGCAGTGGCCGGAGGGGACGCCGCGGGGACTGTTCAGCACGCTGCAACGGTTCCTGCTGTCCGGGGGCAAGCGGCTGCGGCCGAAGTTCTGCTACTGGGGCTGGCACGGCGCGGGCGGTGAGGACGGTCCGGGCATCGTCACGGCGGCCGCGGCGTTGGAGATCTTCCACGCGTTCGCGCTGATCCACGACGACATCATGGACGGCAGCGAGCGGCGCCGTGGTGAGCCGTCGGTGCACGCGTTCTTCGCCGATCTGCACACCCGGTCGTCGTGGCGCGGCGACGCGGCCCGGTACGGGCGCAACACCGCGCTGCTGTGCGGTGACCTGTGCGCGGCGTGGGCGGATCAGATGTTCCTGGGCTGCGGGTTGGACGACGAGCAGCTGAGCCGGGGTTACGCGGTCTTCTGCGCGATGCGTACCGAGGTGATCGCGGGCCAGTATCTCGATCTGGTGTCCGGGGTCGGTGACGGGTCGACGGCCAGTGCGCTGACCGTGATCCGGCTCAAGTCGGCCCGGTACACGGTGACCCGGCCGCTGCAGATCGGCGCGGCTCTGGCCGGCGCCGGGGACGGCCTGCTGGAGTCGTTCGCCGCGTTCGGTGACCCGCTCGGCGACGCCTTCCAGTTGCGTGACGACGTGCTCGGCGTGTTCGGTGATCCGGCGGTGACCGGCAAGCCGGTGCTCGACGATCTGCGCGAGGGCAAGCGCACGGTGTTGATGGCGCTGGCCCGTGAGGCCGCCGACCATCGGCAGGTGGCCCGGATCCGGGCGTTGCTGGGCCGCCCGGATCTGGACGAGGAGGGCGCGGCCGAGTTGCGCCGGATCATCGTCGACACCGGCGCCCTGGACGGTGTCGAGCGGCTGATCAAGCTGCGGGTGGAGTCGGCGCTGGCGGCGCTGGCCGGGTCGGGGATCCCGGCGGAGGTGGCGGCCCGCCTGACGGCGCTGGCGCACGAGACGATTGACCGTCAGCGTTGAAAAGTTCCGTACGTAGTGACAAAAGTCGATGGGTTCTTTACTGTTCCCGGCAAGGTAGTCGGCGGCGCGACCACCCATTCCTCCAGCTCCGAAGGATGGAACAGGTATGCCCGAAACGTCTTGCCGCCGATGGTGGACCGCCGGTTTCGCCGCCGTTCTGGTGCTCGCGACCGGCCAGGCCCCCGCCCGGGCGCACCCCGTCGACCCGGCCGGCTTCCAGCAGGTCACCCTCGCCAAGGGGGAACCCGAGGTCGGCGAACCGATGAGCCTCGCGGTGCTGCCGGACCGGTCCGTGCTGCACACCGCCCGTAACGGCACGCTGCGCCGCACCGACGCGGCCGGCAACACCGCCGTCGTCGGCAACCTCGCCGTCTACACCCACGACGAGGAGGGACTGCAGGGTGTCGGCGCCGACCCCGGCTTCGCCACGAACCGGTTCATCTACCTCTACTACGCGCCGCCGCTGAGCACCCCGTCCGGGGACGCGCCGGACACCGGCGGCGACTTCTCCGCCTGGAACGGCGTCAACCGGCTCTCCCGGTTCACCCTCACCGCGGACTGGAAGCTCAGCGCCGAGAAGACGATCCTCGACGTGCCCGCCACCCGCGGCATCTGCTGCCACGTCGGCGGGGACATCGACTTCGACGCGGCCGGCAACCTCTACCTGTCCACCGGCGACGACAGCAACCCGTTCCAGTCCGGCGGCTACACGCCGATCGACGAGCGCGCCGACCGCAACCCGGCCTTCGACGCCCAGCGGACCGCGGCCAACACCAACGACCTGCGCGGCAAGATCCTGCGCATCAAGGTCGACGCGGACGGCACGTACACGTCGCCGGCCGGGAACATGTTCGCGCCGGGCACGGCCGGAACCCGCCCGGAGATCTACGCGATGGGCTTCCGAAACCCGTTCCGGATGAGTGTCGACAAGGCCACCGGCGTGGTCTACGTCGGCGACTACGGCCCGGACGCCGGATCGTCGTCGGCACGCGGCCCGAGCGGCCAGGTGGAGTTCAACCGGGTCACCGGGCCCGGCAACCACGGCTGGCCGTACTGCACCGGCACCAACACCACCGCCGAGACGTACGCCGACCACAACTTCGCCACCGGAGCGACCGGGGCCAGGTACGACTGCGCGGGCGGGCCGGTCAACAACTCGCCGCGCAACACCGGCCTGGGCACGCTGCCGCCGGCCAAGGCCTCCTGGATCCGGTACGGCGGGGACGCCGGCACCCCGCCGGAGTTCGGCGGCGGCTCCGAGTCGCCGATGGGCGGCCCGGTCTACCGCTACAACGCCGCCAACCCGTCCACCACGAAGTTCCCGCAGTCGCTGGACGGGCACTTCTTCGCCGCCGAGTTCGGCCGCGGCTGGATCAAGCCGATCCACGTCGGCGCCGACGGCTCGGCCGGCGAGATCTCGGCGTTCACCTGGAACGGCAAACAGGTGATGGACCTCGCGTTCGGGCCGGACGGCGCGCTCTACGTGCTCGACTACGGCACCGGCTACTTCAGCGGCGACGAGAACTCGGCGCTGTACCGCTACGACCACGTGGGCGGCGGCAACCGGGCGCCGACCGCGGTGGCCGGCGCCGACAGGACCTCCGGCCAGGCGCCGCTGACCGTCCAGTTCTCGTCGGCCGGCTCCACCGACCCCGACGGCGGAGCGCTCACCTACCGGTGGGACTTCGGCGACGGCGGCAGTTCCACGGCGGCCGGCCCGTCGCACACGTTCACCGGCGACGGCGTCTTCGACGTGAGGCTCACCGTCACCGACCCGCAGGGCGCCACCGGCACCGACAGCGTGCAGATCGGCGTCGGCAACACCGCGCCGACCGTGCGGATCACCGCGCCCGGCGACGGGCAGGTGTTCTCCTTCGGCGACGCGATCCCGTACTCGGTGACCGTCACCGACCCGGAGGACGCCACGATCGACTGCGCGAAGGTCAAGATGACCTACGTGCTCGGCCACGACCAGCACGGGCACCAGATCACCTCGAAGACCGGCTGCACCGGCACGCTCACCATCCCGGTCGACGGCGAGCACGACACCGCGGCGAACATCTTCGCCGTCTTCGACGCCGAGTACACCGACGCCGGGGGCCTGACCACGCACGCCCAGCACACCCTGCAACCCGCGCACCGGCAGGCCGAGCACTACAAGAGCTCGGCCGGGGTCGCCCCGATGAACAAGCCGGAGGCGGAGGGCGGCAGGACCGTCGGCGACATCCACAACGGGGACTGGATCGCGTTCCAGCCGTACCGGCTCGGCAACGTGTCCCGGTTCAGCGCCCGGGTCTCGTCGGCCGGGGTGGGCGGCACGATCCAGGTGCGGGCCGGCTCGGCCACCGGAACCGTGCTCGGCTCGGCCACCGTGCCGGTGACCGGCGGCTGGAACGTCTTCACCGACGTCAGCGGGGCGATCACCAACCCGCCGGCGGGCGCCACGACGCTGTACCTGACCTTCGGCGGCGGCGCCGGCGCGCTCTTCGACGTCGACGCGTTCACGCTGGCCACCGCCCGCACCGGCCCGGTCACCGGCTTCGCCGGCAAGTGCCTGGACGTCAACGGCGGCGCCACCGCCGACGGCACCAGGATCCAGCTGTGGACGTGCAACGGCTCCGCCGCCCAGGTGTGGGCGGTCAACGGGCAGGTGTGGCGCAATCCGCAGTCGGGCAAGTGCCTCGACGTGGCCGGCGGCGCCACCGCCAACGGCACCAAGGTCCAGCTGTGGACGTGCAACGGCACGGCCGCCCAGAACTGGACCGCGCAGGCCGACAAGACGCTCCGGAACCCGGCGTCCGGCCGGTGCCTGGATGTCTCCGAGGCCAAACCGAACGACGGGCAGCAGATCCACATCTGGGACTGCCTCGGCGCCGCCAACCAGCAGTGGAACCTGCCCTGATCCTCCCGTCCGCCGGTCCCGGCAGCGTCCGCCGGGACCGGCACCCCCTCTGTGAGGAGATCCCCGTGCGCAGACGCTCCCGAACAACGCTCGCCGTGGCCGCGGCCGCACTGACCACGCTGGCCTGCACCACCGCGGCCACCCCCGCCGCCGCCGCCGACCCCGCCTACGACGTGCTGGTCTTCTCCAAGACCGCCGGATTCCGGCACGACTCCATCGCCGCCGGTGTCCAGGCGATCCGTGATCTCGGCGCCGCGAACAACTTCACCGTCACCGCCACCGAGGACGCCGCGGCGTTCACCGGCGCCAACCTGGCCCGCTTCGAGACGGTCGTCTTCCTCAACACCACCGGCGACGTCCTCGACGCCGGCCAGCAGAGCGCCTTCGAGGCGTACGTGCGGGGCGGCGGCGGGTACACCGGCGTGCACGCGGCCGCCGACACCGAGTACGACTGGCCGTTCTACGGCCAGCTCGTCGGCGCCTATTTCGCCTCGCATCCGGCGGTCCAGCAGGCGACCGTCAAGGTGGAGGACCGGGCACACGCGGCCACCGCCCACCTGCCGCAGACCTGGCCGCGCACCGACGAGTGGTACGACTACCGCACCAACGCCCGCGACACCGCGCACGTGCTGGCCACCCTGGACGAGGCGTCGTATTCCGGGGGCCGGATGGGCGCCGACCACCCGCACGCCTGGTGCAAGACCGTCGACGCGGGCCGGTCGTTCTACACCGGCGGCGGGCACACGCAGTCGGCGTACAGTGAACCGGCGTTCCGGGCGCACCTGCTCGGCGGCCTCCGTTACACGGCCCGGCGCACGCACGCCGACTGCCGTCCGGAGACCGGCTACACGGCGCTCTACAACGGCTCCACCGCCGGCTGGTCGCAGGCCGGGCCGGGCGCTTTCACCAGCACCGACGCCACGCTGACGTCGACCGGCGGCATGGGCCTGTACTGGTACTCGGCCAAGCAGTTCACGAATTACTCGCTCAAGCTCGACTGGCGGCTCGCCGGGGACGACAACACCGGTGTCTTCGTCGGGTTCCCGCCGTCGAGTGACCCGTGGTCGGCGGTGAACAACGGCTACGAGATCCAGATCGACGCCACCGACGCGGCCGACCGCACCACCGGCGCGGTCTACGGGTTCAAAGCCGCCGACATCGCGGCCCGTGACGCAGGCCTCAACCCGCCGGGGGAGTGGAACACCTACGAGATCCGGGTCGAGGGCGAGCGGCTGCAGCTCTTCCTCAACAGCGTCAAGATCAACGACTACACCAACACCGATCCGGTACGGTCACTGGCCGGCCACATCGGCATCCAGAACCACGGGGACGGCGACGAGGCGTCCTTCCGCAACATCCGGGTCAAGGAGCTGGGCGGCGGCACCGGTGGCGCCGGGCCGGTCGTCGGGCTGGCCGGCAAGTGCCTGGACGTGAGCAACGGCGGCTCGGCCGACGGCACCAAGATCCAGCTGTGGGCGTGCAACGGCAGCGGCGCGCAGAACTGGCAGGTCAGCGGCCAGGTGTGGCGCAACCCGCAGTCCGGCAAGTGCCTCGACGTGGCCGGCGGCGGCACTGCCAACGGCACCCGGGCGCAACTGTGGACGTGCAACGGCACCGGCGCGCAGAACTGGGTGGCGCAGGCCGACGGCACGGTCCGCAACCCGCAGTCGGGCCGGTGCCTGGACGTGTCGCAGAACAGTTCCGCCGACGGCCAGCAGATCCACATCTGGGACTGTCACACCGGTGCGAACCAGCGGTGGCGTCTTCCCTAGACGTCCGGGCGCTACTAGGGTGGGTTGCGGCGACCGTGGACACAGCGGTGCCCGGGACGGGAGGCGCAACCCACCCCGGCATCCCCGCCGCACCTGCCCGCTCGCCCTTTTTCTCCGGCTCCTCGCGCCGGGCATCGAATCCCTTTTCGAGACACTGCTGCGAGGAAGTGAGACCATGGCGCGACCGATCACCCTGTTCACCGGCCAGTGGGCCGACCTGCCGTTCGACGAGGTGTGCCGGCTGGCCTCCGGCTGGGGTTACGACGGTCTGGAGATCGCCTGCTGGGGCGATCACTTCGAGGTCGACAAGGCGCTCGCCGACGACGGCTACATCGACCGCAAACGCGAGACGCTGGCCAAACACAATCTGCGGGTGTTCGCGATCTCGAATCATCTGGTGGGGCAGGCGGTCTGCGACCATCCGATCGACGAGCGGCACCGCGACATCCTGCCGGCCCGGATCTGGGGCGACGGCGAACCCGAGGGGGTACGCCGGAGGGCGGCCGAGGAGATCAAGGACACCGCCCGTGCGGCCGCGAAGCTCGGTGTACGTACCGTCGTGGGTTTCACCGGGTCGTCGATCTGGCACACGCTGGCCATGTTCCCGCCGGTCCCGCCGTCGATGATCGAGCGGGGTTACGCCGACTTCGCCGACCGGTGGAACCCGATCCTCGACGTGTTCGACTCCGTCGGCGTCCGGTTCGCGCACGAGGTGCATCCCAGCGAGATCGCGTACGACTACTGGACCACCAGGCGCACCCTGGAGGCGATCGGGCACCGTCCCGCGTTCGGCCTCAACTGGGATCCGTCGCACTTCGTCTGGCAGGAGCTGGACCCGGTCAACTTCATCTTCGACTTCGCCGACCGCATCTACCACGTCGACTGCAAGGACGCGAAGGTGCGCACCGGCGACGGCCGGCGGGGGCGGCTCAGCTCCCACCTGCCGTGGGCGGACATGCGGCGTGGCTGGGACTTCGTCTCCACCGGTCACGGTGACGTGCCGTGGGAGGACTGCTTCCGGGCGCTGAACGCGATCGGCTACGACGGCCCGATCTCGATCGAGTGGGAGGACGCCGGCATGGACCGGCTCGTCGGCGCCCCGGAGGCTCTCCAGTTCGTGCGCGGGCTGGCGTTCGACGCTCCGTCGGCGGCGTTCGACGCGGCCTTCTCCTCCAGTCAGTAGCCCTTTTCCCTGGTCGCGGTCCGGCCGGGCGCTGGTGCGCGCCCGGTCCGGTCCACCGTGCGCTTTCGTTTGCGCGTACGAAAGTTAGATTGATTCATGCAGATGTTTTTCTAGTGACGAGCGTGAATACGCGGTAACGTGCGATACGGAAACCGCTCTGCACGAAAGTTGCCGCTTGCGGGCGCATGTCCTCGCTGCCCGCGGGCCATCCGTGTTCACTGCCGTAACCGGAGGCATCACCATGCACGAGTCACCATCCCGTCCTACCGCCCTCAGCCGCCGCCATCTGCTCGGCGCCGCGGCCGCCGGGGCCGCCGCCGTCGGAACGTCCACCGCGATCGGGTCACCCGCCGCCGCGGGCGGCGGCTCCCCGCACCGGGTGCCGCGCGACCAGATCAGCGTGCAGCTCTACACGCTGCGCAACCAGCTCGCCATCGACCTCGAGGGCAGCCTCGCCGAACTCGCCGAGATCGGCTACACCCGCGTCGAGCACGCCGGCTTCGTCGGCCGCACCGCCGCCCAGTTCCGGGCCGCCCTCGACAACGCCGGCCTGCGCGCCACCTCCGGCCACGCCGGCATCCCGCAGCCGTGGAACGCCGAAACCTGGAAACGGGCCCTCGACGACGCCGCCATCGTCGGCAACAAATACATCGTGCACCCGTACTTCGGCACCGGGCCCACCGGGCCGATCCGCGACGCCGCCGTCTACCGGGCCTTCGCCGCCGACCTCAACAAGGCCGGCGAACTCGCCCGCCGCGCCGGACTCAGCTTCGGCTACCACAACCACCACAACGAGTTCCTGCGCCAGACCGGCACCGAGACCACCGGCTTCGACATCCTCACCCGGGAGACCGACCCCCGCCTGGTGCACCTCGAGGTCGACATCTACTGGGCGTGGCGCGGCGCCGCCGACCCGGTCGACCTGATCGAGAAGAACCGCCGCCGCATCAAGCAGGTCCACGTCAAGGACATGAGCGTCAGCAGCGGGTTCGCCGACCCCGGCGACGGCCTGATCGACTTCGAGCGGGTCTTCCGCCGCGCCCACGAGGCGGGACTGATCGAATACATCGTCGAACGCGACGACGCCGGCAGCCCACCACGCACCCCCGAGCAGGCGCTCGACACCGCGCGTGTCGGCTACCAGTACCTCACCGGGCTGAGGTACTGACATGCGGAGGCTGTTCACCGGCGCGGCCGCGATCCTGCTCGTCACCACCCTGGTCTCCGGACTCGGCAGCCCCGCCCAGGCGGCCGCCCCGCCGCCGGACACCGACTTCCAGAAGGTCACCCTCAACGACTACCCGGGCGAACCGATGGCCCTCGCCGTCCTGCCCGACAAACGCGTCCTGCACACCGCCCGCCGCGGCCAGGTGCGCATCCACGAACCCAGGACCGGCCGCAACGTCCTCGCCGCCACGATCCCGGTCTACCAGCACGACGAGGAGGGCGTGCAGGGCATCGCCGTCGACCCCGGCTTCAGCCGCAACCGCTGGGTGTACGTCTACTACTCCCCGGTGCTGAACACCCCCGTCGACGACCCGGCCACCCCGACCGTCAACGAGGGCAACGCCCCCGAGAACGGGACCGCCGCCGACTTCGCGCCCTTCAAGGGACACCTGCAACTGTCCCGGTTCAAGCTGCGCGGCAACACCCTCGACCTGGCGAGCGAACAGAAGATCCTCCAGGTGCCGGTCGACCGGGGCATCTGCTGCCACGTCGGCGGCAAGATCGACTTCGACCGGCACGGCAACCTCTACCTGTCCACCGGCGACGACACCAACCCGTTCGCCTCCAGCGGCTACACCCCGATCGACGAGCGGCCCGACCGCAACCCGGCGTTCGACGCCCAGCGCAGCTCCGCCAACACCAACGACCTGCGGGGCAAGGTTCTGCGGATCACCGTGAAACCCAACGGCGGCTACACGGTCCCGCGCGGCAACCTGTTCAAGCCGGGCACCCCGAAGACCCGCCCGGAGATCTACGCCATGGGTCTGCGCAACCCGTTCCGCTTCGACGTCGACGAGAAGACCGGCGTCATCTACCTGGCCGACTACTCGCCCGACGCCCGCAACGCCGACCCGGCCCGCGGGCCCGCCGGCCACGGCCGCTGGATGGCCATCGACAAACCCGCCAACTACGGCTGGCCCTACTGCGTCGCGCCCGACATGCCGTACGTCGACTACGACTTCGCCACCAGCACCTCCCGGGCGCCGTTCAACTGCGCCCAGCCGGTCAACGAGTCACCCAACAACACCGGGCTGCGCAACCTGCCGAGCGTGGAGAAGGCGGAGGTCGTCTACACGTACACGGCCAGCACCCAGTTCCCCGAACTGGGCACCGGTGGCATCGGCCCGATGGGCGGACCCGCCTACCAGTACGACCGGCGCAACGACTCGCCCACCCGCTGGCCGGCCCACTTCGACGGCAAGCCGCTGTTCTACGAATGGACCCGCGACTACGTCAAGGCGTTCACCCTCGACCGCGCCAACCAGGTCGCCGCCGTCGAAGCGGTCCTGCCGACGATCGTCTTCGACAACCCGATGGACCTCGAATTCGGTCCCGACGGCGCCCTCTACGTCCTCGAGTACGGCGACGGCTTCTTCGCCGAGAACCCCGAGGCGCAGCTGGCCCGCATCGACTACGCGCCGAAGAACAAGACCCCGATCGTGAAGATCAACGCGGAGCCGACCGTCGGCTCGGCGCCGTTCACCGTCAACTTCACCAGCGCCGGCACCGTCGACCCGGACGGCGACGCGCTGCGCTACGCCTGGGACTTCGACGCCGACGGCGACGTCGACTCCCGGCATCCGCACCCGGCGTACACGTACACCGAGAACGGCGACTACCGGGCCACCCTGAAAGTCACCGACTCCACCGGGCGATCCGCCTCCGCCGAGTTCCTGCTGCACGTCGGGCCGGTCGCACCGACCGTCTCGTTCGTGACACCCACCGAGGACCAGCCGTTCGAGTTCGGCGACACCGTCACCTTCCAGGTGAACGTCGTCGACGACCAGCCGGTCGACTGCGCGAACGTCGAGGTGTCCTACATCCTCGGCCACGACGAGCACGGGCACCCGCTGTCCACCACGTCCGGCTGCACCGGATCCATCACCACGTTCATCGACCCCGGTCACGCCGGAGCCGAGGGCCTGGTGGCCGTCTTCGTCGCCGAATACACCGACGCCGACGGGCAGACCGGCTCCGCCGAGGTGGTCCTCACACCCACCGAACCCTGACCGCCGCGGCCGGGCGGGGGGCGGGGCGGGCGGCCGCGGGGGGGGGGGCAACAC